>DASWVP010000001.1:0-3302 GCA_036401175.1 Azospirillum sp.
CGAAGCCTACCGCCGCACCGCCAGCCGCGCGCCGGACGGGGTGTCGGGGTCGGGCGCGCCCACCACGCCCACCACGCTTCAGGGCGCCTCGGCCGACCGGTCACCGGCGCCCAGGCCCGGCGGCGGTGCTCCGCCCGGCGGGTCGTCCATGCCGGCCGCCGGATCGATGCCGGCGGCGGCGATGGCCGGCGGCGGTGGTGGCGCGTCGGTTTCCGTCACCGTCTGAAGGCCGTCCTCAATCCGGCATCTCGAAGGTGGCGACGACCGGGGCGTGGTAGCTTTCGGGCGAGTGCAGGATGGTGGCGTGCGCCACCAGTTCGTCCCCCAGCGCCTCGTTGTGGATCTCGGCGCCGCGGAACCAGCCCAGCAGGTGGCGTGACACCAGCAGGTGGTCGAGCATCACCGCCTGCCCGCCGTGCAGCACGGAAAAGCGCCGCTCCTCCGGCAGGCTGCGTTCCAGCGGCACCAGGGAGCGGCTGGCGAGGTGGCCGTTGCCGGTGTCGTCCGCGTCGCCGCGGATGAGGCGGACGGGCGTTTGCCGGTCCTCGGCGTTGTAGTCGCCGGCCACCACGATCAGCGCCTGCGGGTCGTCGTCGAACAGCCGCTCCACCGCCAGCCGCGTCTCCAGCGCCTGTCCGGCCCGCTTGATGGAGGCCAGGAAGAACCCCTCGCCCCAGCCGCCGACGCTGGCCCAGGTCAGCGCCCCCTTCTTCTGCCCCGGCACGGGCGCAGCCAGGGGCGCGCGCAGGTGCAGGTCGAAGACGTGCAGGGCGCGCCCGTTCGGCAGCGCGATCTCGGCGTGCAGCACCGGCCGGTCCCAGGTGACCGGCTCGTGCTCCGCCTTGGCCGGCCGGGCGGTGACGAGGCGGACCATCGGCGCGGGGACGAGGTCGTGGCGGTGCAGCCGCGAGGCGGTGATGGGGAAGCGGCTGGCGATCACCAGATTGTGCCGGTCGGACAGCCCGGCCGTGCTGCCGGTCGCCAGATGGAACCCCTCGTAGCGCGTGCCCTCCAGCAGGCGTTGCAGCGCGCGGGGGTAGCGCGGCTCCCCCTTCGCGTCGCGCTGGCCGTCAACCTCCTGCAAGCACAGGATGTCGGCGGTCAGCCGTTCGAGCTGCGGGCGCAGGATGGCGGTGCGCTCCTCGAACGGCGGCGGGCCGGCGTCGTCCAGGTTTTCCAGGTTGAAGGTGGCGATGCGGAATGTCCCGCTCATGCGCCGCCTCCGGTGCGGCGCGCCAGCAGCAGGTGGTTGGTGTTGACGCGGAAGCGGCGCAGCCGGTGCCCCGACAGGAAGCGGCGCGAGGCCACCACGGCGGCCGGCAACCCGGCGGCGGCCAGCCGCTCCGGCGCGTCGCTGCCGTAGATCCGGTAATGGTAGGGGTGGCCATAGGCGGCCAGCCGTTTGGCCGGCGTGTCGTTCGCCGGGTCCTCCCGCGTCGGGCGGCGGGGATCGAAGGGGAACATCAGCACCGCCCAGCCCGAGGGTTTCAGCACGCGCGCCAGTTCCGCCATGGCGCGGCGGTCGTCGGCGACGTGCTCCAGCACGTGGCTGGACAGCACCACGTCGAAGCGCGCCGCCGGAAAGGGCAGGTCCGTCAGGTCCGCCCGCACGTCGGCGAAGGGGGAGTAGCGGTCGACGGTGACGTAGCCGCGCCGGTGCCGGGCGCGGAACGCCGGCTCGAAACACGGCTCGGGCGCGGTGTGCAGGACGCGCAGCGTGCGCCGGAAAAAGCGGGTGCGCTCGGCCAGGAACAACCACAGGAAGCGGTGGCGCTCCAGAGAGCCGCAGTCCGGGCACTGCGCGTTGCGCCGGCCGGACACGCCGAAGGGCAGGAAGCGCCGGGCGCGCCGCCCGCACACCGGGCATTCCAGCATCCCCTTGGCCGGGACGAGCCCTTTGCGGGCGCGGTAGTGCGCGGGACGGCGGTACACCGCCGCCTCGTCGAGGCCGCCGCGGCGGATGTCGGGGAGCAGGCGGGACAGACCGTTCAGCATGGGTTCAGAACAGCTCCGCGTCAGAACAGTTCGACGTCGCCGTCGATCGCGGTGGTGCGCAGCCGCTCCATGAACGAGGCTTCGCTGCGCGCGATGTCCTGCACCTTCTCGTCGCCGATCAGGCGGCGCTGCGTGCGCCCCGACGTGGGGTAGAAGCGGATGGCCCGCGCGGCCGAGCCGCCGACGTCCCAACTCATGGTCGGAATTCCCTCGGCCGCGAGGTATTCCATGACGAATTCGACGTTGTGGTGGCCGGCGTCGCTCATCATCGCGCGCATCTTGGCGCCGCCGAACACCTTGGCGCGCAGCCGGTCGCGGCGGTGGGTGACGGCCAGCATGCGGTTGATGAGCTGTTCCATCGCCGCGCTGCCGTAGCGCGACGAGCCGGACAGGATGTCGCTGCCCGAGTCGGGCAGCAGGAAATGGTTCATGCCGCCGATCCGCGCCACCGGATCGAAGATGCAGGCGGCGACGCAGGAGCCCAGCGTGGTGGTGATGATGGCGTCCTCGGCGTCGCTGACGACGCAGCCGCCGACGACGATGTTGATGACCTCCGCCCCGCCCAGCCGCTGGTCGCGGTAGCGGTTGGCGACGCCCGCCGCGTCGTCCGCCACGGCGGCGCGGAGCCGCCCCGGCGTCCGGACGATCGTGCGGCTCTGGGGCGGCCTGGATCCGTAGAGCGACATGGGCGGGCGGTCGTCCCTCGGCTGTGCCGCGCGGGCGCGCGGCGGCGTCCACCAGTCTAGGCGTATAACCGCGGCGCGCCAATGGGGATGCACGGAACGCGGCGGTCGGCCGCGTGTGACGTTGGGCCGCCGGGAGAAAGCGGCTTCAATGATGGGGGTACAGCCCCTCCGCCTCGTCGATCAGGCGGCGGGCCGAGGCGAGGTTGTCGTTCAGGCGGCGCACGCTCCGCTCGTTGGGCGCGCCCGGCGCGTCGCAGAGATCGAGCAGCCCTTCGGCCTCGTCGAGGAGCATCCAGCAGCGCACGAAGCGTTTCCCGTCCAGCATTGGTTTTCTCCATTTCCCCGCGACCGGCGGTGAACGGGCGGCGGTTTGATACCGCCGATGGAGTCAATATGCGGACTGTAATCGGTCCGCACATGCGCTAAAAACGCATGGGCTGCGCCCGTGTCATGCGGCTGTAACATGGCCCTAATAGGCCGCCGCCCACAGCGCCAGAAGGCTGCCCTGCAAGGCGCGGGCGCGGGCGAGCCAGGCGCGGGCGTCGGCCGGCATCTCGGCGACGCGGCGGTCCAGCGCGGCGTCCATCGCCGCGCGGCGGGCGTCGTCGCCGGCGAAGAACA
>DASWVP010000002.1:0-13277 GCA_036401175.1 Azospirillum sp.
CGGCGGCCAGGGCGACGATTTCATCGCCGGCAACCTGGGCGACGACGTGCTGAACGGCAACCTGGGCAACGACACGCTGGCCGGCGGCGCCGGCGCCGACCAGTTCGTCTTCGCCGGCGGCGGCGGGGCCGACACCATCAACGACTTCGACTTCGCCCAGGGCGACCGCATCCAGGTGCAGGCCGGCATGACCTGGACGATCAGCGACGGCCCGAACGGCGCCGTGGTGTCCTTCGGCACCGGCGACCAGCTCACCCTGGTCGGCGTCAACGCCACCGCCATCACCAGCGGCTGGATCGTCACAAGCTGATCCGTCGCCGTCCACACCAATGCTGAGGACCGGGGAGTCCGCGGGGAACCGCGGGCTCCCCGGAGCCGTTTCGGCAACCGGCGGTTCCGCTGTTCCCGAAACTTGTCACCGTCCCGCCACTGTTAACACTTTTGTAACCATGAAGAATCGCGTTAACTGCGCGAGAAATATGGTTAACAAATCGCCGCGCCGCGTGTTTACGCCATGCGCGGCGCTTTGCGGCCGGCGGCGACGGGGCAAGGAGGGGACATGGCGGCCACCAGCAAAACCCTGACGGATGCGGGCATCCTCGGCCCGACACCGCCGGAGCAGGTGGAGGACGCCTTCACCGAACGGCTGCGCGAGGCTATCGAGCGCGACGAGCTGGTGCTGGCCTACCAGCCGCAGGCCGACGCCCACACCGGCGCGCTGACGGGGTTCGAGGCGCTGGTGCGCTGGCGCCTGTCGGACGGCACGGTGGTGCCGCCGGACGTCTTCATCCCCATGGCCGAGGCGACGGGCGCCATCCACACCCTGGGCGAATGGGTGCTGCGGCGCGCTTGCCGGACGATGGCGGGCTGGCTGCGCGACGGCATGGCGGACGTTCCGGTGGCGGTCAACGTCTCCTCGCACCAGTTCAATCAGCCGGGGCTGGCCCGCACCGTGCTGGGCGTGCTGGCGGAAGCCGGGCTGCCGTCCGCCAACCTGAAGCTGGAACTGACGGAGACGGCGCTGTTCCACGGCGGCGACGCGGCGCGCGAGGCGCTGCTGGAGCTGCGCGGGGCCGGCGTGCGGCTGGTTCTGGACGATTTCGGCACCGGCTATTCCTCGCTGGCGCTGCTGCGCAAGGTGCCGGTGGAGGCGCTGAAGATCGACAAGCACTTCGTGCAGGCGATGGTGGAGGACCGCGACGCCGCCGCCATCGTGCACGCGATCATCGCGCTGGCCCACGCGCTGGGCCTGCAGGTGATCGCCGAGGGGGTGGAGACGCCCGAACAGCTGCTGTTCCTGCGCGCCTACCGCTGCGACCGCATCCAGGGCTATCTGCTCGCCCGGCCGCTGCCGGACGCCGACGTGCCGGCCTTCGTCAGGACGCTCGCCGGGCCGCCGCCAGCCGGATGACCCTGTCCGTCTCCTCCCAGGGGACGAGGCGCACGGCCTCCTCCACGCCGGCCCAACGCACCTCCAGCGCGTCGTCGCCCGCCACCGCCTCGCCCGCGCGCCATTCGGCGGCCACCTCGACCAGCGTGTAATGGTACTGGACGCGGCCCGCGCCGTCGCGGTTGATGGCGTCGACCACGGTGACCACGTCGACCGGCTCGACCGTCAGGCCGGTTTCCTCCAGCACCTCGCGCGCCGCCGTCTCGAACACCGTCTCGCCGATGGTCTGCGCGCCGCCCGGCAGGCTCCACTGCCCCAGCCGCGGCGCCCGCCCGCGACGGATCAGCAGCAACTCGTCGCCGCGCCAGACGACGACGCCCACCCCCACCCAGGGGCGGTCGGGATAGGCGCGGTCCGTGCGGTCGGCGGCGGTGTCGGTATCGGTGTCGGTGTCGGTCATGCCGGACGAGAGTAGCAGGCCGCCTTGACACCGCACCAGCCCGCTCCGACACTCACTACGGTTTGATGCAGGCGGAGGGTCGGCCATGGGCGTGCTGCCGTTGAAGAAGGACAGCCAGGAACTCAAGGCCGCGGTCGAACGCGCGCTGAGCGAGGGGCCTACTCTCGCCGAACTCATCCTGCGCCGCCCCACAGAAGCCGCGATCGATTTGAATGATTTGATTGGCCCGCGCGAAGGCGTCTGGAGGCGCCAGCCACCGGACTTCTATTAATGGGATCAGATATTTAGCCACAGATGAACACAGATTGACACAGATGGACACAGATGATGTTGAGGTTCCAGGGCAATCGGGTGAAGTCTTGGAATTCTCTCAACAGAAAGCTCGTCATCCCCGCGAAGGCGGGGATCCATGCTCCCGACGGCCGAACGTTGTGCAAGACATGGATCCCCGCCTTCGCGGGGATGACGGAATTTCCTGAAGATAGGACCAACGTCGTTAGCTAGATTGTTCCTGCTTGAGTTTCCAACCGCCCAGAAACATCACCAGCTCATCTGAGTGCATCTGTGTTCATCTGTGGCAAAACACCTGAACTGCGCACATTCACCCCTTTCCGGTAGGGGAAGGGACACCTCCACGAGCACCGGGACCGGCTGAAGGAATGCGGGTGACGCCATGAAGCTGAACGAGATCCGCACCTTCGTGGCGGTGGCCGAGGCGCGGTCGGTGCAGGAGGCGGCGGCGCGGCTGCACCTGACGCAGTCGGCGGTGTCGCGCCTCATCCAGCGGCTGGAGGCCGATGTCGGCGCCACCCTGTTCGACCGGCAGAGCAAGCCCCTCATGCTCACCCGCGACGGCGAGATCGCGCTGCTGCACGGGCGGCGCGTGCTGGCCTCGGTGAACGAGCTGGCGGGCGCCTTCGCGCCGGGCAGCGAGCCGGCCGGCGTGCTGCGCCTGGGCGCCACCCACGTGCTGGCGCGCGCGCTGACCGGCACCGCGCTGGACGATCTGCGGGCGGCCTTTCCGGGGCTCACGGTGCGGCTGCACTCCGACTGGAGTTCGGCGCTGCTCGACCGCATCGACAACGGCGCGCTCGACGGCGCCATGATCCTGCTGAACGGCGACGACGCGCCGCCCGGCGACCTGCCCGGCCGCCGGCTGTCGCTGGAGGAGGTGCACGTCGTCGGCACGCCCGAGCTGGTCGCGCGCTGCCGCGGCTCGCTGGCGGCGATGAACGCCGTCGGCTGGGTTTTGCAGCCGGAGGGTTGCCGCTACCGCGCCGCCGTGGTCGAGGCGCTGAAGCGCGCCGGGCTGATGCTGAACGTGGCGGTCGAGGCGTTCGACCAGGAGATGCTGCTGTCGCTGGCGGCGCGCGGCTTCGCCTTCGGCGTCGGGCCGCTGCGCCTGCTGGAGGACACGCCGCTGGCCGCCCGGCTGCGGCCGGTGCCGGTGGACGGCTTCCGCTTGGCCGTCGCCGCATGGCTGGTGCGCGCCCGCTACAGCGAGCGGCTGGCCCGTGTCTTCGACACGCTGGAAACCAGCCTGCTGCATCAGTTCCAGCCCCCGGCCCTGACGCTGCATTCCGCCGCGGAATGATCCAGTTTCCCATTATGAATTGGCGGAAAGCCCGACCGCGCGGGTAGGATCGGCGGCGATGCAAAGCCGGCGGGAGACCCACGACCGGCTGGAGGGACAGAGATATGGACAGCAGCACCGCCGCCGCACCGGCACCCCGTCCGCTGGGCTGGCGCACGCCGGCCGTGGTCATCGTCTGCGGCTGCCTGATCGCCATGCTGGGGTTCGGGCCGCGTTCGGTCATGGGGCTGTTCATCCTGCCGCTGTCGGAAACCCGCGGCTGGGGCCGCGACGTCTTCGCGCTGGCCATCGCGATCCAGAACCTGCTGTGGGGTGCCGGCGGTCCGCTGGCCGGGGCGCTGGCCGACCGCTATGGGCCGGGCCTCGTGCTGGCCGGCGGCGGCGTGCTGTACGGCATCGGGCTGGCGCTGATGACCTGGGCCGACACGCCGGGCCTGCTGTACCTGTCGGCGGGCGTGCTGGTCGGACTGGGGCTGTCGGGCGCCTCCTTCGGCGTCGTCATCGCCGGCTTCAGCCGCCTCGTTCCGCCCGAGAAGCGGTCGTGGTCGATGGGCATCGCCACCGCCGCCGGATCGATGGGGCAGTTCCTGTTCGCCCCGCTGGGGCAGGCGTTCATCGCCGGCTATGGCTGGCAGGCGGCGATGCTGATCCTGGCCGGCACGATGCTGCTGGTGCCGGTGCTGGCCACCGCCTTCGGCGGCAGCGGCGGGTCGCGGGGCGCGCTGCACGTCAGCGGCGCCGACGTCGGCTTCCGCGAGGCGATCCGGCAGGCGTTCGCGCACCGCAGCTATGTGCTGCTGGTGGCGGGGTTCTTCGTGTGCGGCTTCCAACTGGCCTTCATCACCACGCACCTGCCGCCCTACCTGACGGCGGCCGGCATCAGCCCGGCGCTGGCGGGGTGGTCGCTGGCGCTGATCGGGCTGTTCAACATCATCGGCTCCTACGCCTCGGGCGTGCTGGGCGGACGCATGAGCAAGCGTTACCTGCTGGTCGCCAACTATTTCCTGCGCGGCGTGTTCACGGCGGCGTTCATCCTCTTGCCGATCACGCCGGCCACGGTGCTGATCTACGCGGCGGGCATGGGCGTGCTGTGGCTGTCGACGGTGCCGCCGACGTCGGGGCTGGTGGCGCTGATGTTCGGCACGCGGTACCTGGGCATGCTGTACGGCTTCGCCTTCTTCAGCCATCAGGTCGGCGGCTTCCTGGGCGTCTGGCTGGGCGGCGTGCTGTACGAGCGCACCGGCTCCTACGACGTGGTGTGGTGGGCCAGCGTGGTGCTGGCGCTGGCCTCGGCGCTGGTGCACTGGCCGATCCGCGAGCGGCCGGCCCCGGCGATGGCCGGCGCGCAGGCCGGCTGAGAGGGCGGGCATGGGCACCACCCCGTCCCTCGGCTCCGGCCACGGCTTCGCCCTCGCCTTCGGCGGCGTGATCGTGGCGGTGTGGCTGGCGCTGATGGCGGTGTCGCTAAACGAGGCGGCGCTGCCGCCGGAGACGGACGGCACGGTGCTCGCCGTCTTCCCGCCGGGAACGACGGACGAGGCCGCCTTCACCGCCATGGTGCGGGCGGGTGGCGAGCCGGTGCGGCCGACGTGGCTGGGCTTCGCCTGGGTGGCGCGCGGCGCCGACGCGGGCTTCGTCGGCCGGCTGAAGTCACAAGGCGCGGTCGCCGCCTTCGGCGAACTGCCGGTCGGCCCGGCCCTGGGCGGCTGCGCGGTGATGGTGGAGGAAGACAAGCGACCGAAGCTGTACGAGCTGCGGTGACGTTCAGGCGCGCCAACGAAAAAAGGCCCTCTCCCCGGCCGGCTGGGAGAGGGCCCTGTCTTCGGACCGGACGGTAAGTCCGGATCAGTACATGTGCTGGCCGCCGTTGATCGACAGCGTCGAGCCGGTGATGAAGCCACCGTCGTCGGCGACCAGGAACAGCACGCCGCGGGCGATCTCCTCGGCCTTGCCGAGGCGGCCGACCGGGATGCGGGCGACGATCTTCTCCAGCACGTGGGCGGGCACCGCGCGCACCATGTCGGTGTCGATGTAGCCCGGCGCGATGGCGTTCACGGTGATCCCCTTGGCCGCACCCTCCTGGGCGAGCGCCTTGGTGAAGCCGTGGATGCCCGACTTGGCGGCGGCGTAGTTGACCTGGCCGTACTGGCCGGCCTGGCCGTTCACCGAGCCGATGTTGACGATGCGGCCGAAGCTGCGCTCGCGCATGCCGTCGATGACGTTGCGGCACATGTTGAAGCACGAGGTGAGGTTGGTGGCGATCACCGCCTCCCACTGCTCCGGCGTCATGCGATGGATGACGGTGTCGCGGGTGATGCCCGCGTTGTTGATCAGCACGTCGATCGGGCCCAGCTCGGCGGTGATCTTCTCGCAGCCTTCCTTGCAGGCCGCGAAGTCCGACACGTCGAACTTGTAGGACTGGATGCCCGTGCGCGCCGTGAAGGCCTTGGCGGCCTCGTCGTTTCCGGCGTAGTTCGCGGCGACCGTGTAGCCGGCGTTCTTGAGGCCGACCGAAATCGCCTCGCCGATGCCGCGCGTGCCGCCCGTGACAACTGCAACTCGAGCCATTGGCTCCTCCCCCAGTTTCTGTTTGCGTCCGAAATGTTTGATTCCGACTGGCCGAAGATGCCGCGGGCCGCTCCCCTCGAAGCGGCCCGCGGCCTTACCGGATCAGTCGCGCGCCACGCAGAGCGCCACGCCCATGCCGCCGCCGATGCACAGCGTGGCGAGGCCCTTCTTGGCGTCGCGCTTCTGCATCTCGTGCAGCAGCGTGACCAGCACGCGCGCGCCCGAGGCGCCGATCGGGTGGCCGAGCGCGATGGCGCCGCCGTTCACGTTGACCTTGGACGTGTCCCAGCCCAGGTCCTTGTTGACGGCCAGCGCCTGGGCGGCGAACGCCTCGTTCGCCTCGATCAGGTCGAGGTCCTCGACCTTCCAGCCGGCCTTTTGCAGCGCGAGGCGGGAGGCCGGGATCGGGCCGGTGCCCATGATCGCCGGATCGACGCCGGCGGTCGCCCACGCCACGATGCGGCCCAGCGGCGCCACGCCGCGGCGGGCGGCGTTGTCGGCCGTCATCAGCACCAGCGCGGCGGCGCCGTCGTTGATGCCCGACGCGTTGCCGGCGGTCACCGTGCCGTCCTTCGAGAAGGCCGGGCGCAGCTTGCCGAGCGACTCGATCGTCGTGCCGAACTTCGGGTGCTCGTCGGTGTCGACGGTCACGTCGCCCTTGCGGCCCTTGATGGTGACCGGGACGATCTCGTCCTTGAAGCGGCCGGAGGTGATGGCCGCCTCGGCCTTCTGCTGCGACGCGGCGGCGAAGGCGTCCTGCTCGTCACGGGTCAGCTGCCACTTCTGCGCCACGTTCTCGGCCGTGGTGCCCATGTGGTAGCCCTTGAAGGCGTCCAGCAGACCGTCGCGCAGCATGGTGTCCAGCAGCTCGGCCGTGCCCATCTTGGTGCCGTTGCGCAGGTGCATGACGTGCGGCGCCTGGCTCATGCTCTCCTGGCCGCCCACCACCATGACGTCGGCATCGCCGTTGCGGATCGCCTGATAGCCGAGCGCCACCGTGCGCAGGCCCGAGCCGCAGAGCTGGTTGATGCCGAAGGCGGTCTTTTCGACCGGGATGCCAGCGTTCACGGCCGCCTGACGCGCCGGGTTCTGCCCCTGGCCCGCCGCCAGGATCTGGCCCAGAATGACTTCCGTGACCTCGCCGGCCTCGGTCTTCGCGCGATTCAGCGCCTCGCGGATGGCGACCTCGCCCAGATAATGAGCCGGGACGGAGCTCAGGCCGCCATTGAAGGCACCGATGGCCGTGCGCGCGGCGCCGGCGATAACAACCTCAGTCATGTTGACGCTCCTCGGATTTGACAGTTTTATTATGAGAGCTGAATACGCGACAGGAGACGCGCTACCTTAGGGCCAACATACCGTCAATGCAAGGCGCCCGTCCGACGTGTACTATCCTATCGGATTAAGCCAATCGGCCAGGGGGCGCCATACGCCGGTTTCCGCCCCGGCGCTGACCACCATGCCGATGTGGCCTAGTGGCGGCATAATCATTTGAGCACCAGGGATTGCGTGGGCAAGCGCCGTGGCGGAGGCCGGCGGCACGATGCGGTCGCGCTCGGGAACGAGCGCCAGGGTCGGCACCGCAACGTATGCGGGATCGACCGGCAGGCCGCCGACCAGCCAGTTCCCCGCCGCCGTGTCGTTGCGGCCGTACCAGCCGGCCAGCGTGTCGCGCGCCACCGCCGCCGCCAGCGGCACGCCGTCGTTCAGCCAGTCCTCCAGCGCCACGAACGCTTCGGCGGCCGGGCCGTCGGGGTCCATGCGGGCGAACTGGCTGAACTTCTTCAGGACCAGCAGCGGGTCGAGCTGGGCGAACAGCGCCTGGATGGCGTCCACCGGCAACTCCCCCCAGGCGTCCAGCAGCGGCCCGAACGGCTGGAAGAAGGCCGCCGCGCGGCGCGCCGTGGCGGCGTCCTCGGCGTGGAAGTCCCAGGGCGTCGCCATCAGCGTCAGCGAGGCGACGGCGTCCGGCCGGCGCAGTGCCAGCGCGGTGGTCAGCAGCCCGCCCATGCAATACCCCGCCACCGGAACCGGCCGCCCGACGCGGGCCACCGTGTCGTCCAGCGCGCGTTCCAGCCGGCCGGCGATGTAGTCGGTCAGCGTGAAGCGCCGCTCCAGCGGCCCGACCGGGCCCCAGTCCAGCAGGAACGGCCGGATGCCGCGCCCGGCCAGCCAGCGCATCAGGCTCTTGGACGGCGACAGGTCGAGGATGTAGTGGCGGTTGACCAGCGACGGCACGAACAGCGCGGGCGCGCCCCCCGCCGGGCCATAGTCGAGCAGGCGGCTGTTCCCCTCCGCCCACACCACGGGCGGGTCCGGCAGCTCGCGCCGGTAGGGGTGGTGGCGGTAGCGCTCGATCCCCGTCAGCACGCGGTCGAGGCGGATGCGGACCTCGCGGTCAACCGCCCTTGCCAGGGCGGCGGGGTCGGCCGCGGCGATCTGTCGCCGCAGCTCCGCCGCCCGTTCCGCGAGGTGCGGCTTCCACGGCAGCAAGCCGTTCCTCGAGAGCGGCAAGGCGGCCGAGGAGCTGAGCAGCGTCGCCGTCACGGTCGACAGGTGCAGGCCCAGCGGGCGCGGCCCCTGCCGCGGCGGCGGGCGCCCCGGCGGGTCCGCCGTGCCGGTGGTGGTCCCGGTCATGCTCCGGCCTCGGTGTTGGTTGCGCGGGGGGCGAGGCGAAATGCTGCGGCCATGCGTGATACTGCGCGGGGTTGGGCGGCGGCTGCGGGTCCCAGCCGGTGCCGGGCGGCCCGCCGAAGCCGAACGGCGCGAACGCCGCCGCCCCCTGCCCCATCATCTGGAACGCGCGGGCGAGATTCTCCGCCACGGCCGGATCGGCGGCCAGCGCCGCCCACTGCTCCTGCCAGAGGTCGAGGTAGCGGCGCGCCAGCGCGTCGAGTGTGGGAATGTCGGAGTCGGAGGGGTCGGCCATGCCGAACAGTATAGGAGTTGTACCGCTGACTTGACCAGCGCGAGCATCGCGGCGCGCGAATGGCCGCTTTGGCGGGCAATCGCCCTGCATTACGGCAGGATGCTTGCCACGCCGCCGCGCTTGTCGTAGTACTACATTCTGGAGAGATTCCCGCCGGACCCCATTTGAAAGAGACCGCGATGGCCGAGAAGGAAGAACAGAAGTCCACCACCATCACGATCAAGAAGTACGCCAACCGGCGGCTCTACAACACGGCGACGTCGAGCTACGTGACGCTCGACCACCTCTGCCAGATGGTGAAGGACGGACTGGACTTCGTGGTGTACGACGCCAAGACGGGCGACGACATCACCCGCTCGGTGCTCACCCAGATCATCGTCGAGGAAGAGAGCAAGGGCCAGAACCTGCTGCCGATCAGCTTCCTGCGCCAGCTCATCGGTTTCTATGGCGACAACATGCAGTGGATGGTGCCGCGCTACCTCGAATACAGCATGCAGTCCTTCTCGCGCAACCAGGAGCAGATGCGCGACTATTTCCAGAACACGCTGGGCGGGATGTTCCCCTTCGGCCGCCTGGAGGAGATGGGCAAGCAGAACCTCGCCATGTTCGAACGCGCGATGCGCATGTTCACGCCCTTCGGCGCCGAAGGCGGCCCGGGCGAGCATCCGGGCTTCCCGCAGCAGGGCCCGCAGGCTCCCCAGCAGCCGGCCAAGCCCGGCGACCACTCGCTGGACGAATTGCAGAAGCGCATCGACGATCTGCAAAAGCAGATCGCCAACATCAGCAAGACCAAGCCGGACCCGAAGTAAACGCCTTCCGGGGACTCCCCTGCCTGCGGCGGGGGAGTTCCTGTTCCGTAGGTTGGGTTGAGCGCCAGCGAAAACCCAACGTGTTGGCGTTGCGGGGGATGTTGGGTTTTCGCTAGGGCTCAACCCAACCTACGACTCCACCGCCAGCCCCCACCCCGTTTATCCCAGCTTCACATAGCCGCGTTCGATGATGCGTTGCGCGGCCTCGAAGACGGCGACCATCTCCTCGTAGGCCTTGCGGTGATGTTCGACGTCGGCGACGGCGGCGGCGTCGGGGTGGCGGTGCTCGGCCATCCTCAACCCGGCGCGGATGTAATCGGTGCGCAGTTCCGCGACCCGCACGGCCAGCTTGAGGAAGCTCTCGCGGTTGAGGTGGGGGATCTCCTGGCCGATGATCACGCAGTTGGCCTCGAGAACCGCGGCCTCCATGTTCTCCATGAACTGCATGACGCGGTGCCGGTTCGCCTCGTCGGCAAGCTCCGGTGTCAGCAGCTTGTCGACCTTGCCCTTGCTGTACTCGCCGACGATTTTGCCGCCCGACATGAACCCCTCCGCGTGCGTGGCAGGCGTCATCATCGCACCAACGCCGCCCGACCGCCAGCGGCCCGACGGTCAGTCGCGAAACAGATGCGGGACGATGGCCGCCTCGGGCCCGACGCGCGGGTCGGCGGACTCGCGCACGCTCATGCCCAGGCATTTGTCGCCGACGATCCAGGCGTGCAGCACGGCGTGCGCGCCGTCCTGCTCGAACAGCGGCGGCGCCTCCATCCACAGGCAGGGGCCGTCCGGGAAGGCGCCGGTGCCGACAGTGACGCGGCCGTGCTCGACCAGTCGCGACGGCGCGTGGTCCAGCCCCTGCGCGGCGCGCAGGATCAGCGCCTCGCCGCCGGCCACCCCCTCCTCGCCCAGGGCGGCGCGGCACAGGTTGGGGTGGCTGGGGTACAGCTCCCACAGCAGCGCCAACAGCGCGTGGTTGGCCATCGGCCAGCGCCACACCGGCTCGACCACCGCCATGCCGGCGCCGCGCAGGTGCCGGGCGAAGCTGTCGTCGACCATCGCCTCCCACGGATAGAGCTTGAGCAGCCAGCCGATCGCGGCGCCGCCCTGGTCGCGGAAGCGGGCGTCGTCCCAGACGATGTCCTGCAAGGGCAGCAGCGTGGTGGCGATGCCCGCCTCGGCGGCGGTGGCGGCGAGGTAGATCAGCTCCCCCTCGCGCGCCGGATCGGGGGTGAGGCAGCCCAGGTGCAGGTGCTCGCGCCCCGGCCCGCTGGCCGCCAGCTCCTCCCAGCGCTCGACCAGCGCCTCGTGCAGTCCGTTGAACTGGTCGTGGCCGGAATACAGCGCCTCCAGCCAGTTCCGCTGGACGATGGATGCTGCGAACAGCCCGTCGGGCTGGTCGTAGTTGGTGCCCAGCAGCTTGAGCGAATCGCGCCCGTCGTAGGCGAGCGCCAGCCGGCCGACCAGCCCGCCCGCGCGTTCGTTGATGCCGAAGGGGCGCCAGTAGTCGGCCCACGCCTGTTCGACCAGCCGCGCCGCCTCGCCGTGCAGGCCCAGCCGGCCGAGCAGGCGGCGCTCCACGGCGACGCGCACGGCCTCGCGGATCATGCCGTGCAGCTCGTCGGCGACGCTCTCGATCAGGTCGATCTGGTGCGGCGAGAACTCATAGCGCACGTCCTCGCGCCACGCCGCCGCGGCGGGCGCGGCGGCGGTGCCGAACGGGTACTTGCGGATCCCCGGGCGCCAATCGACCCGGGCCGTGACCGTCACTCTGCGCATTGCGTCACCACCGGAAACGACGAGTCAACAGGCGGCCCGGCGACCGGTCGCGGAACGGTCATGCCGGAAGGCGGCGGCGACGTGCTCAAGGACGGGCTCTCCAGGGGTGCGGGCGGTCGGGCGGCGCGCATAATTCCCGCACAATCGCGTTTGCACAAGCGCCGGATGCCGCACCGCGGGGCGGGGCCGCTATGCCGCCGGCGCGTCCAGCCCGACACGCCGGTACAGCGCCGCGCGATGCCCCTCCCAATGCTCGGCGCGCACCTCGGTGGCCGGGCGGTCGTAATAGCGCCAGGGGATGTGGCGGGCGTTGAGGCCGACGAAATGCGCGCCGCAGAGGCCCAGCTCCGGCCGGTGCGGCCAGAAGGGGGAGCACACGCTCACCTCGTCCAGCGTCACCGTGCGGCAGGCGCCGGCCCGCTGGAGCGCCGCCACCTGCAGGCCCTGCTCGTCCAGTTCGGACGCGAGCGGACCCGGCGCGGCGTCCAGCAGGCCGGCCAGCGCCGCCACCAGATCGAAGCCGGCCGGCAGGCCGCGGATGCCCAGGTTGCGCGGCTCGGGCCCGCACCAGGGGGCGAAGCGGCCGAAGGCGGCGGCGACGTCCTCGGCCAGCACGAAGGGGCCGCCGGCCGGGTCGTCCAGCCACAGACGCAGCGCCTCGGGCAGATCCCAGAGGATCACGTCGTTGTCCAGCGACAGCTCGGCCAGATCGGGGAACAGGCGCGGCGGCGCGAATTTCCATGCCACCCCTTCCGCCATGCCGGCGTCGAGCCGCTCGGCCAGCGGCGCCGGCAGCCCGTGCGCCGGATGCCACGCGACGGCATCCGGCACCGGCCCGGTGCGCCGCAGCGCCTCGCCCGGCGACACCGTATTGACGGCCACACCGTAGCGGGCCTCGGCGCCGAACAGGCGCCACGCCCCCCACAGCGACAGCCGCAGCGCCTCGAACCCGCGCGGGCTGACGTCGCCGATGGTCCAGCGGATGCCGAGGCGCGGGCGGGGAGCGGCCGAAGCGGGCACGGACGGCATGCGGAGCACCGTGGGAAACGCGGCGGATGCGACGGCAACCGCGCGCCCGGCGGCGAGGTTCCGCGCGCGCCCCCGTACTCGGGCTACGCCTTCAGCCACGCCTCGACGGCGTCCGGCCGGGGGACGCCGCCGGCGTGCACGACCGTGCCGTCGACGACCACGCCCGGCGTGCTCATGACGCCAAAGCCCATGATCGCGGCGATGTCGGTGACCTTTTCCACCGCGACCTCGACGCCCAGGGCGGCGGCCCGCTCCTCGATCAGTTTGGCGGTGGTGACGCAGTTCTTGCAGCCGGAGCCCAGCACCTTGACGGTCTTCATGACATCCTCCTTGTCCGCCACGGGCGGACGGTCGCGGTTCAGGTGAAAAGCACGTTCAGCAGATAGCCGACCAGCACAAAGGCAATGCTGAGGAAGCCGCCGAAGAACACCAGCATCGGCACCTTCAGCACCTTGCGCAGCATGATGAACTCGGGCGGGGAGATGGCGACGACGCTCATCATGAAGGCGATCACCGTGCCGACCGGCACGGCCTTGGCCAGCAGCGCCTCGGCCACCGGGATGACCCCCGTGGCATTCGAGTAGAGCGGCAGCCCCATCAGCACCGCGACCGGCACGGCGAACGGGTTGTCGGCGGCGGCGTAGCGGGCGAACAGCTCCTGCGGGACATAGCCGTGCAGGGCCGCGCCGATGCCGATGCCGACCAGGACGTACAGCCAGATC
>DASWVP010000003.1:0-31972 GCA_036401175.1 Azospirillum sp.
CACCAACGTGATCGAAATGAAAGTGGGAGTTGATGAGAAGATCGATCTTGGCGGGATCACGGTCGATTGCCTGGAGCCGCGAGCTGATCTCATCACCCGGTTGGAAGCCGATCCGGAAGGCGGTAGCCATTTCCTTGCCCAATCGCCCGATGGGATCGTGCTGGCATTCAGGGTGGAGTCCTGTGTCGAAAACCGCTCGCCCCTTCGGGTGCTCGATCAGAAAAGCTGGAATGGGCATGGTGATGTCGCCGTCCCCGCCGTCCATCATGCGCGCGAATTCGCAGGTCAGGGTACCGCAGGAAAACGCGAAGACTTTGATCGGCATCACCGGCATCCATGGAAATGGGCGCGAAGTGTATCATGGGAGAGAATGGCCCTCACCCCCTATGGGGAGGGCCGCTTAGGGTCAACCGCAGCCCATAGCCGCGTTGCGAAAGGGGACGACCGCGATTGCCCCTGCGGTGTCGCGAGAGGAGCGGTCCGTGCCCGTTGGTCACGCCTCTCGATAACGCGGTTATTTGCCCCGCGACGTTTGGGCAAAAGCGGTGAAGCCCCGCAGGAACGAGCGCAACTGCTCCGCGATCTTTGGGTCCGATATTGCGCCGTCCTCGCCGAGGATCGTATGAGCCCGCGAGAGCAACAGGCGACCTTCGCTCCACAGTTCGGCCCCGAGCGTGCGCAGGACCGGCAGCCAGGCGTTCTGGCTGAGGATGGTGCCGAAGCCGCCGGGCGAGGCCCCCATCAGCGCGACGGGTTTCCCGCCGAAGACCCGGGGGATGTCGGCTGGCGGCCGGGACAGCCAGTCGATAGCGTTCTTGAACACGCCGGGGATCGAGTTGTTGTACTCCGGCGTGACGAGCAGTAGACCGTCGGCGGCCGCGATGGCGTCCTTCAGTTCCGCCACCGGCTGCGGAATTCCCTCGGCGGCCTCGAGGTCGCCGTCGTAAAGCGGTATGCCACGGATGCTGCCGACGGTCAGTGTCGCGCCGTCCGGCATCGCCGCGGCGGCGGCCTTCAGCAAGGCGGTGTTGAGCGAGCCCCGGCGGAGACTGCCCGACAATCCGATCAGTGTGGTCATCCGCGCCCCCATGGTCATGCGATCAGCCGCTGTTGGCAATATGGCCGCCGACGCGCAAACCTCCACCTTGTTCCGTGAATTGTGACTCCGCTCGATCCTGCGAGGAGGTGCCGCATGTGGCCGGACATTCCCTATCAGCCGTGGCGGGACACCTGCACCGCCCTGCACCTCTACACGCAGATCGTAGGCAAGTACCGCCTTGCGCGGACACCCTGGGTAAACCATTCCTGGCACGCCACGCTGTACGTGACCGGACGGGGGCTGACGACCGGGCTGGTTCCCGATGGGCCGGGCGGCGTGGAGATCGCCATCGACCTGATCGACCACGCGGTGGTGGGGTGCGCCACCGACGGCCGTTCCAGCCGCTTCGCCCTTGGCCCGACGACGGTCGCCGGCTTCCACGCCCGTTTCATGGAACTGCTCTCGTGGCTCGGGGCCACGCCCCGGCTGGACGGCCGTCCCAACGAGGTGCCCGACCCGATGCCGTTCGCCGAGGACCGGACCGAACGTCCCTACGATGCGGATGCCGTGCGGCGGTTCTTTGGCGCTCTGGTGGCCGTTGACGGCGTGCTGAAGCGGTTCCGCACGGGATATCTCGGGAAGGTCAGCCCGGTGCATCTCTTCTGGGGAAGCTTCGACTTGGCGGTCACACGTTTCTCCGGGGCTGCGGCGCCCCTTCATCCCGGCGGGATCCCGGCCCTGCCGGACGAGGTCACCCGCGAGGCCTACAGCCACGAGGTGTCCTCGGCCGGCTTCTGGCCGGGCGGCGGGGTGATCGAGTATCCCGCCTTTTACTCCTATGCCTACCCGGCGCCCGAAGGATTCGCCGAAGCCAGGGTCGAGCCGGAGGAGGCGCGTTTCGACCGTGCCCTCGGCGAGTTCCTGCTGCCCTACGATGCCGTGCGCCGGGCGGTTAACCCGGAGGCAACGCTGATGGCGTTCCTGGAGAGCACCTACCGCGCGGCGGCCGACCTCGGCGGCTGGGAACGTGGACGTCTTGAATGCGCGTTTGGAGAACCACGGCGGCCACGCTCACTGTGACGGTCCACCGACTCACGTCGTGCAGTGTGGCAGAAGGGGGCATACACCCTCGTCGCGACTGGGTCCGCTTTGCGCCAAGTGCAGACATATTGCCAACTCGGCTCAGCGCGGATTTGCGCGCGGCAATCTGCACCGTTTTCCAATCTGCCCCTTCGCTGAGGGACGCTATTCGGGCATCACCTCGCCGGATCCGCCCACTTGGGCTGGGAAGTCCTTCAATTTGGGAAGCCCGTCCTTCATCGGTAGGACTTTTTCGGCATAGTTCAGGTGAATGATCGGCTTGAAAGCCAGGCCGGTGATCGCCCCAGGGCGGACATCGGTTAAGCCCAAGGCGGGATGGCCGGTCATTATATGACCGCCGCACTTCGTGCAAAACTGCCGGTCACTCATTTCCGTCTTCATGAACCGGCCAAGGAACTCCGCGCCCTTGGTGACCTTTACGTTCTCCGACTTCCACAAGATGAATGCGCTCACCGGCCCGCCCGAATAGGATCGACAGGAACTGCAATGGCAATAGCCCATCTCTTCAGGCGCACCTGTTGCCTCGATCTCCACCGCGCCACAGAAACAAGTCCCCGTATGTCTGTCGGCGGTCATGATGTCCTCTCTTCAGTGATGGGTGTGCGCCGCCGGTTTGCTGCAGCAAAGCGCTTCGGTTTGATCGCGGTTGAGGTGAGCGGTTCAGCACGGAGCCGAGGTCCGGAGCAATGGGGCGATTTCACGCGGCCTCCGGGAAGGTCAGGCCATGAGAGAGGGCGACGGCGATGGTTCGGTCCAGATCGGGTGCACCGTCGGGCGAGGCACGATCCACGTCGGTGAAGAATCGGGACGCCCCCAGGCGTGACGTGATCGACAGCATCTCACCCTCGGTGCGGAAGCGGAACCAGTGCGGAGTGCCGCCTGGGACGTGTGCGAGTGCTCCAGGGCCGCATATCATCGACTCGGTGCCGACGCCGAATTCGATCTCGCCGCGCAGCACGTAGAAGCTCTCGTCCCAGTCGTGCGTGTGCGGCGGCGGGCCGGAGCCGGCGTCCGCCTGCTGGATGAAGATCTCATAGCCGCCGGTGACCTCGCCCGAGGCCAGCACGGTGATCTTCTCGCCGAGCACGTCGAGAGCGCGGGGGTGATCGGAAGCGAGGCGGATGAACGGAACAGTGGTCATCGAAAACCCTCCATGATTGTAGCCGCCTGTCTCCAACTCGGATCACGGGACCTGGACGCCGAGGGCGAACGCCACCGACAGCAACGCTCCCAGGAAAAAGCCGACGGCGCTGGCACGTTCGAAGCGGCTCCAGGACAGCCAGTCGCGCCGGAGTGAGCGGAGGAGGGGTGCATTTGGCACCGTCGCAAACATCGTTGTCATGATCGCCTGCGGATATGCGCGCATGATCCCCTCCTGCACGTCCTCCTCAAGTCGGCTGTCCGGCTTCGTGATCGAGGACAGCCTTGTTGTACGCCTTGTTTGTTTCCGCGGCTCTTTCCGGAATATGCCTGGACTTTCCAGGAAACAATCTGCCGCTTTCCGGAAGGGCGCCCGCGTTTGGAGAGCTGACTCTAATCCGACCGCGGATCCAGCGCGTCGCGCAGCCCATCGCCCAGCAGGTTGAAGGCGAGCACCGTGACGAAGATCGTCAGCCCCGGCCAGACCGCCATCCACGGCGCGTTCGCCAGAAACCGTTGGGCCGCGTTCAGCATGGAGCCCCAGGAGGGCGAGGGCGGCTGGAGGCCGAGCCCGAGGAACGACAGGCTGGCCTCGGCGATGATGGCGCTCGCCATGGTGAGCGTCGCCTGGACCAGCAGTGGCGGCAGCACGTTCGGCAGGATGTGCCGAAGCGCAACCCTCCAGTGCGGGTTGCCCAGCGCCCGCGCGGCCTGGACGTAGGCCTCCGCCTTGGCGACGATCACCTGTCCGCGGGTGAGCCGCACGAAGATCGGCGTCGCGGTCAGCCCAATGGCGAGCATGGCGTTGCCGAGGCTCGGCCCCAGGAAGGCTGCCAGCGCGATGGCGAGGATAAGGAACGGGCAGGCCAGCATGGCGTCGGTGAAGCGCCCGATCAGCGTATCGATCATCCCGCCCGCGTAGCCGGCCAGCAGCCCCACCGGCACCCCGATGCCCACCGAGAGGACGACCGGCACCACGCCCGCGAGCAGCGAGGCGCGCGCGCCCCAGATGAGCCGCGAGAGGATGTCCCGCCCGACCTCGTCGGTGCCGAGCCAATGGGCGGCGGAGGGCGCCTTGCGCACCGCCGCCCAGGATTGCAGGAGCGGGTCGTAGGGGGCGATCCACGGCGCCAGCAGCGCAGCGGCGGCGAGCAGGAGAACGACTGCCAGCCCGGCCATCGCCGCCCGGCGTCCGCGCAGGCGCCGCAACGCGCGCCGGCCGGGGCTTTCGGCCCATCCGGCAGGGCCCGGCGCGGCGATGGCGCTCATGGCCGCAGCCTCGGATCGGTGAGGATGTAGCCGAGATCGGCGAGCAGGTTCAGCAGGATGTAGACGGTGGCGGTGACCAGCACGACGCCTTGCACCACCGCGTAGTCCCGGTTGAACACCGCGTCGACGATCAGCTTGCCGAAGCCGGGGATCGAGAAGATCTGCTCGGTCAGCACGGCGCCGGACAGCAGCGTCCCGAATTCCAGCGCACCCAGCGTGATCAGCGGCGTCAGCGCGGGACGCAGCGCGTGGCGCAGCACGACGGCGCGTTCGGGCAGGCCCTTGGCCCGCGCGGTGCGCACGAAGTCGCTCTGCAAGGCCTGGAGCAGGGCGCTGCGCGTGTGGCGCATGATGACCCCGGCGATCGCGTTACCGAGCACGAAGGCCGGCATGATCGTGGTGGCGAGGCTCTGCCGCCAGTCCTCGGCCGGGCTGACGTAGCCCGAGGCCGGCAGCCAGCCGAGCCGGACCGCGAACAGGTAGATCAGCAGGATGCCCAGCCAGAAGGTCGGCGTCGAGATGCCCCACAGCGCCACCGCGTTGGCCGCGGCGTCCCACGCGCTGCCCTTCCTGAGCGCCGAGACGATGCCGGTGCCGACCCCGATCACCAGCGCGAACGCCATCGCCATGACCGCCAGTTGCAGCGTCACCGGCAGCTTCTGCAGGATGAGGTCGAGGACCGGCGCCTTCAGGCGCATGGACTCGCCGAGGTCGCCGGTGAGCACCCCGGCCATCCAGTGCAGGTACTGCACCGGGACCGGCTGGTCGAGCCGGTACTGCCGGCGGATCTCGGCGATCACCGTGGGGTCAGCGTCCTCGCCCGCGAGCACAGTCGCCGGGTCGCCGGGCAGGAGCTGCTGCAACAGGAAGATCAGCACCGACACCAGGAACAGCGTCGGGACGAGCTGAACGAGCCGGCGTCCGATCAGAGCGAGCATGGCAGGGATCATCCCACTCCGGCCGGGGTGGGGGAACGCTCACTTTAGCATCAGCCCGGTCACCCGGATGAGACCGTCGGGCAGCAGCCGCATCCCCTCCAGCCGCGCCGTGTGGGCGATGAACCAGCGGCGGTGCAGCAGGTAGAGGAAGGGTTTGTCGGCGAGGTGCCGCTCCGCCACCCGGGCGTAGAGCGCCTTGCGTTCGGCAAGGTCGCTTCGGGTGCGGGCCTCGTCCAGCCAAGCATCGACGTCCGCGTTCGAATAGCCGCCGTAGTTCTGCGGCGCCTTGCTGCGGGCGAAAGCGTAGATGTTGCCGTCCGGGTCGGGACGGCCGGACCAGTTCAGCAGAAAGGCTTGGTAGCGGCCCTCTTCGGCTTCCTTCAGCGCGGTGGCGAACTCGACGACGCGGATGGTCATGGCGAACCCCGCCTCCGCCGCCATGGCCTGGATCACCTCGGCCAGCTGCCGGGATTCCGGGTTCTGCGGCACCATGAGGTCCACCGGGACGGGCGTCGTCACGCCGGCCTGCCGCAGCAGTTCCTTCGCCTTGGCGACGTCGCGCTTCGGCACCGGGAAGGCCTGCTGGTAGTAGGGGTTGGTCGGGCTGACCCACTGGTTGCCGGGCACGTACTCGCCGTTGAACACCACGCTGTTGATGGCCTCGCGGTCGAGGGCGAGGTCGAGGGCGGCGCGCACCCGCGCGTCGGAGCCGAGCGGACCCTTGGCGGGCCCGCTCTTGCCGACGTTGATCCACATGCCCTGGTAACCGATCTCCGTCACCGTGGCGAGGCGCAGCCGGGCATCGGCGCGGATGTCCGCCAGATCGGTGGCGAGCACGCGCTCGGCCACGTCGAGCTGCCCGGAGCGCAGGTTGGCGAGCCGGACGGTGGCATCGACGATGGGCAGGTAGGTGATGCGGTCGATCCGCACCGCGTCCTTGTTCCAGTAGCCGGGGAAGCGCTCGACGACGATGCGGTCCTGCTGCACCCGCTCGACGAAGCGGTAGGGGCCGGCGCAGACCGGCTTCGCCCCGAAGCGGTCGCCGGCCTCGCGGGCGGCCTTCGGCGACACCACCATGCCGGCGCGGTCGGTGAGCTGGGCCAGCAGCGGCGAGAACGGCGTCTTCAGACGCAGCCGGACGGTCAGCGGATCGACCGCCTCGACGGCCTCGATCGCCGCCAGCTCCGGCCGGCGGAAGGAGCCCTGGCTGGTCAGGTGCCGCTCCAGCGAGAACTTGACCGCCTCGGCGTCCATCGGCTCGCCGTCGTGGAAGGTCACGCCGGGGCGGAGCGTGATGGTCACCTCCCGGCCGTCGGCGGCGGTCCGGTGGCTCAACGCCAACTGCGGCACGATGTCGAGGTTCTCGTCGATGTCGAACAGCTTGTCGCACAGCGCCGCGAAGACCATGCGGCCGACGTAGGTGCGGGCGAAGGTGGGGTCGAGGACGTCGGGGTCCTCGGCAAGGCCGACGCGCAGATGGGTCTGCGCCTGCGCGGCGCCGGCCAGCAGCGCGAACGTTCCGGCGAGTACGAGAAGGCGTTTGCCCAACGATCCGTCTCCGCGGTGGTGGCTTCGCGATAGGGATGTAGTGCGCGGGTCGCGTCGCGGCCAAACCGAAGCCCGACGTTGCGGCTACCGCCCGGCGGCCAAGCCCTGCATCCCCCGTGGGCTGGCCGCCGCCCGCAGGCGGGCGCCATCGCGCGACGCGGCGGTGAGGCGGCCCTCCGACCAGTCGGGGGCGACCTCGACGATATGGCCGCGCCGGCGCAGCTCGTCCAGGGTCGCCGGGGGCACGCGCCCCTCAACCACCAGGACGCCGGGACGCATGGTGCGCGGCCAGAAGGAGGAGGTGAAGTGCTCGCTGTGCCAGGCCGGCGCTTCGGCGGCCTCCTGGAGGCCCATGCCGCCGTGCACGTGGCGCAGGAAGAACTGGGGGATCCACTGGTCCTGCAGGTCGCCGCCCGGCGCCCCCCAGGCCAGGCACGGCTCGCCGTCGCGCAGCGCCAGGGTGGGCGACAGCGTCGAGCGGGGCCGCTTGCCGGGCATCAGCCCCGCCGGATGTTCGTGGTCCAGCACGAACATCTGCGCGCGGGTGCCGAGGCAGAAGCCGAGTTCCGGGATCACCGGCGAGGATTGCAGCCAGCCGCCCGACGGCGTGGCGGTCGTCATGTTGCCCCAGCGGTCGATGATGTCGAAATGCACGGTGTCGCCGCGGCACTGCGCCATCGCCCCCGCCACCGGCGCGCCGGCTATTAGCGCCTTGCCAAAGCCGGGGATGGTGCCGGGGCGCAACTCCATTGAGGCGTGCTCGCCGACCAACGCCCGGCGCCCGGCGTTGTAGGCCTCGGACAGCAGCGTGCCGACGGGAACATCGACGAAAAGCGGGTCGCCGTAGAACGTGTCGCGGTCGGCGAAGGCCAGCTTGGCGCATTCCACCTGGAGGTGGATGGCCTCCGGCCCCGCTGGGTCGAGGCCGTCGAGGCCGAAGCCCTTGAGCAGGGTGAGTTGCTGGAGCGTGACCAGCCCCTGCGTCCACGGCCCGGCCTTCAGCACCCGCCAGCGGCCGTAGTCGCAGCCGACCGGCGCCTCGATGGTTGGTCGCCAGCGCGCCATGTCCTCGCCGGAGAGGAGGCCGCGGTGGCGGCGGCCGCTGACGTCCATGACCTCCTCCGTCCGGCAGAAGCGGTCGATGGCCTCGGCCACGAAACCCTGCGACCAGGAGCGTTCCGCAGCGGCGATCTGCGCCTCGCGGTTGCTGCCGGCGCCCTCCGCTTCCTTCAGGATCCGCTCGTAGGTGCCGGCGAGCACCGGGTTGCCGAGCAGGTCGCCCAGCGCCGGCACGCGGTCGCCGGGCAGCCAAGTCGCGGCCGAGGTCGGCCAATGCTCGCGGAACAGCTCCTCCACCGCGGCAATGGCGGCGGAGATGCGCGGAATCACCGGGATGCCGTGCCGGGCGTAGCCGATGGCGGCCTCCAGCACGTCGCGCGGACGCATGGTGCCGTACTCGCGCAGCACCATCATGTAGCTGCCGAAGGTGCCGGGCACGCAGGGCGCCAGCAGGCCCGTCCCGGGGATCATGTCGAGGCCGAGCGAGCGGCAATGGGCGATGGTCAGCCCGGCCGGCGCCGGCCCCTGGCCGCAGACCACCTCCGGCACCCCGCGGCGGACGTCGTGCAGGATGAGCGGCACGTCGCCGCCGGGGCCGTTCAGGTGCGGCTCGACCACCTGGAGCGTGAAGGCGGTGGCGACCGCCGCGTCGAAGGCGTTGCCGCCCCGCTCCAGGATGCCCATCCCGACGGCGGTGGCGATCCAGTGGGTGGACGCCACGACGCCGAAGCTGCCTTCGATCTCGGGACGGGTGGTGACGCGGGGCGAGGTCATGCGCGCGAACTACGGCTTCGGCATCATGACGGCGAGGTACGGCGCCGTCGGCGTCTGCGACGGTCCGGCGGGCGCGGGGGCCGCATGCTGCACCGGCTTCAGGCTCTTGAGGTAGGCGGCGAGCGCCCGCGCGTCGGCGTCGGTCAGCCGGCCGTAGTTGTGGTAGGGCATCACCGGGGCCAGCACCCGCCCGTCCGGCCGGACGCCGGTGCGTACCGCCTTGACGATGTCGGCCTCGCTCCAGGTCCCCAGGCCGGTCTCCTTGTCCGGTGTGAGGTTGGGCGGATAGAACGTCCCGAGATCCGGGATCTGGAAGCCCACCTGCGACCCGCCGAGGTGGCGCTGCGGATCCGGCTTGCCGATGAGCGCGCCGGTGGTGTGGCAACCACCGCAGTCCATGATGGTGGCGAGGTATTCCCCGCGCTTCACGTCCTGCGCCAGGGCCGGGGAGGCCGTCGCCAGGGCGGCGGAGAGCAGCAGCGGGAAAGCCGTGAACGTGCGCATGCGTCGTCCCTTCCTTGCAACCGGGGTCGCCCGACGGCGACGGTTTCGTTGCAGGGAGTTATACGGCACGCGCATTTCCGCCGGGCTTTCCGGAGTTTTCCGGGATTTTCCGCGGAAGGCCTATTCCGGCACGCCGGCCTTCTTCAGCCCGTCGATGAACACCGCGCAATGGGCGAACTTCCCGAGGTTGTCGCGCAGGACGCCGAGGCGCAACGGCGGGCCGATCCGGTTGCGGATCCCGATGAACTCCTGCGCCTCGTCGTGCAGGCCGAGATGGCCGCAGCAGCTGATCAGGCTGTTGTAGTGCCCGGAATACCCGGCGAACGCGGCGACCGAGGCCCTGAGGAAGGGCAGCGCCTCGTCGAAGCGCTGGGCGCCCAGCAGCGCCAGTCCGTGGATGGAGGTGTAGAAGCCGGAGACGCTGTCGCGCGGGCTCATGCGCAGGGCCCGTTCGGTCTCGGCGATCGCCTCGTCGAACCGGCCGGCGCGCAGCAGCGCCCAGCCGAACGCCGTGTGGCCGAGGGCGAAGCTGGGGTTGAGGTCCAGCGCCGTCCGCAGCTCGACCAGCGCGCGGTCGTGCTGTCCGGCCGTGCTGAAGCACAGGCCCGACACCATGCGCGCCCAGGGGTCGGAGGGGTCGAACGACAGGGCGTCCTGGGCGTGCCCGGCCGCTTGGCGGTAGCCCTCGCGCCGGTCGAGATTCCAGTAGCAGTACACGGCCCAGAAGACCGCCCAGCCCAGCAGCGCGTGCGCGCGGGCGTAGCGCGGCTCCATGGCGATGGCTTGGCGCAGCAGCGCCTGCGCCTCGGCATTCTGCGCACGGTCCACGGTGTTGATCAGGCTCCAGGCGCGGACGACGAGACCCCAGGCGTCGATGCTGTCCGGCTGCTTGCTCGACGCCCGGTAGCCTTCCTCGGCGTAGAGGTGCGGCTCCACCGCGGCGACCACGCGTTCGGTGATGTCGTCCTGGACGGCGAAGATGTCCTGCCGGTCGCGGTCGTAGCGCTCCGCCCAGATGTGCTTGCCGGTCTCCGCGTCGATGAGCTGGCCGGTGACGCGGATGCGCTGGCCGGCGGTGCGGACGCTGCCCTCCAGGACGTAGCGCACGCCGAGGTCCTGCGCCACCTGCCGGACGTCCGTCGCCTTGCCCTTGTAGACGAAGGACGAGTTGCGGGCGATGACGAACAGCCAGCGCAGGCGGGCCAGCGCGGTGATGATGTCCTCGGTGATCCCGTCGGCGACGTAGTCCTGCTCGGCATCGCCGCTCATGTTGGCGAAGGGCAGAACGGCGATGGAGGGCTTGTCGAGGATGGCCGGCGTGCGGTGTTCGGTGGACGGCGGAAGACCCCCGGGTGATCCGCCGTGGTCCGGCCCGACCGTCAGGCGAAGCGGAAGCTTCGTGTGGCTCTCGACAATCGACAGCGTGCGGTCGGAGTACAAGCCGATCAGCAGCTTGTCGACCGTGGACTTGCCGAGCTTGGTCTTGAAGGCGAACTGCTCGCGCGAGATGCGCTCGCGGGCAAGGTAATCCTTGACCGTGGCGGCGACACGCTTTCTGTCGTCCAACCCTGCCCCTCCCTTGACTGCGGAAGGTCGCTTCTGTCCGGAAGGATGCCGGCCGTTTCCCGGAAAATCCAGGCATATTCCGGATAGACTGCCGGAAAGACGGACGGCGTAGAACCAAGCCATCGACGCAACGCGCTTCCCTGAAAACGGAGGAAGAGACGATGGACAGCCAGGTTATCGACAGCCAGATCGAAGCCGCCAGTCGCACCCTGCACGACGCCGAGCAGACGCTGCCGTCGCCGCTGCCGCTGATGGCGCTCTCCACCGGTTTCTGGGCCTTCAAGACCCTGGCCGCCGCCCACGAACTCGACCTGTTCAGCCGCCTCTCCGGCGGGGCCGGCACGACCTGCGCGCAGCTGGCCGAGGATCTGGGGATCCATCCCCGTCCGGCGGAGATGCTGCTGACGGGCTGCGCCGCGCTCGGCCTGCTGGAGAAGGTGGACGGCCTCTACCGCAACACGGCGGTCAGCGAGGCATACCTGGTGCGCGGCACCGCGCACTACTTCGGCGGCTGGATCGAGATGGCCGACAAGCGGCTGTACGCCGGCTGGGGCAAGCTGGCGGACGCGCTGCGCACCAACCGGCCGACCACCTGGGACCCGGACGTGCAGGCCTCGCTGTTCGACCGTGAGGACCCGACCATGCTGGCGCTGTTCTGGGAAGCCATGCACTCGCTGTCCACCATGACCGCCCGCCGGCTGGGCGAGGCGATCGACTTCGGCGGCTTCACACGCCTGCTGGACATCGGCGGCGGCTCTGGCGCCTACGACATCGAGCTGTGCCGGCGTTATCCCCGGCTCCGCGCCACCGTCTTCGACCTGCCGCACGTCGCCGGGATCGCCGCCGGCAAGGTTGCGCAGGCCGGGTTGGCCGGGCGGATCGGCACCGTGGCGGGCAGCTTCTTCAGCGGGGAGCCGTTCCCGGCGGGACACGATGTCCACCTGTTCTCGATGATCCTGCACGACTGGGACGAGGCCAAGAACCGCGCGCTCCTGCGCCGCTCCTTCGAGGCCCTGCCGAGCGGCGGCGCCGTCGTCATCAGCGAACTGCTGGTCAACGACGACAAGACCGGCCCGGCGCCGGCCGCGCTGATGAGCCTCAACATGCTGATCGAGACCGAGGGGCGGAACTACACGCCGGCCGAGTACGCGGCTTGGCTGGAGGACGCCGGTTTCCGCACCGTGGAAACCGTGTGGTTCGACGCGCCCGGGGCGAACGGCGCGGTCATCGGGCGGAAGTCGTAGGGGGGGGAAGGCCATGATCAAAGGCATGCATCACAGCGCCAGCCGCTGCCGCGATTCCGAGGAGACCCGCCGCTTCTACGAGGGTTTCCTCGGGCTGCCCCTGGCCTACGCCTTCGAGATCGGCGAAACCAAGACCGGCCGGGCCACGCGCGCGCTGCACAGCTTCTACGCGCTCGGCGACGGCTCGTTCCTCGCCTTTTTCGAGGCGCCGGACCAGCCGTTCGAGTTCAAGAGCCAGCACGACTTCGACCTGCACATCGCGCTGGAAGTCGAGCCGGACACGCTCGACGTCATGCTCGCGAAGGGCCGGGCGGCCGGCATCGAAACGCGCGGAATCGCCGACCACGGCTTCGTCCGCTCCATTTATTTCCGCGACCCCAACGGATACGTCGTCGAGCTGACCGCAAAGACGCCGGAGCATGACCGGACGTTGAATCCCGAAACCAATGGCGCCCGCGCCATCCTCGATCGTTGGCAAGCGGCAAAGGCTGCGCCGGTCCGCGAGCCGACGCACCCGGCGCAAGGGAGGGCACCATGACCGTCACCATTCGAACCGCGGCCCCGGCCGACGCCGAGGCGTGTGGACACATCATCTACGAGGCCTTCAAGGGCATGGGGGAGCGCCACGGGTTCCCACCGGATTTCGCGTCCGTCGATGCCGCCACGGACCTGGTGCGCATGCTCATTGCCGATCCGGCGGTCTACGGAGTGGTCGCCGAAGAGGGCGGGCGGGTGGTCGGCTCGAACTTCCTGTCGGAGGGTGATGCGATCCGCGGCGTCGGCCCGATCACCATCGACCCAGGCGTGCAGGGCCGCGGCATTGGCCGGCGCCTGATGGAGGCGGTGGTGGACCGCGGCAGCCGCGCGGCCGGCATCCGACTGCTTCAGGACGCCTTCAACGTGCGGTCTTTGGCGCTCTACGCATCGCTCGGCTTCGACGTGCGGGAGCCGGTGCTGGTCATGACCGGGCGGCCGGCGAGCCCGCCCCCGCCGGGCGTCACTGTCCGCCGCCTTACCGCGCAGGATCTGGGCGCCTGTAACGCGCTCTGCCGGCAGGTCCACGGCATCGAGCGCTCGACTGAGCTGGTGAACGCGATGCGGTTCTTTGAGCCCATGGTCGCCGAGCGCACAGGCCGCGCGATCGGGTATCTAGCGGCCCCGACGTTCTGGCTGGCGAACCATGGCGTTGCCGAGACCGAGGAGGACATGAAGGCTCTGATCCTGGGAGCGGGGGCGGCCCTTTCGGATCCCCTGGCCTTCCTGATGCCGACCCGGCAGACGGGTCTGTTCCGCTGGTGTCTCGGCGAGGGCTTGAAGGCGGTTAAGCCCATGACGCTGATGGCAATGGGAGAATATCGGGCACCAAGTGGGAGCTATTTTCCTTCTGTCTTCTACTGATGCCCACGGTTGTGAGTGTCGGCTCCTAGACCCCATGTCCCTGCCGAGCTGAAGGTGGCTTGTCTCGCGTCATGACGCGAACGAGGGTTGCGCTGAGTGGGTCGGTGATCGCCGTTATCGACTCTACCGGGAGCAAAACGCGCCGCAGATGGTGCCAGCTGCGTCTGGCCATGGATCCAGACGATAGCATGATCCTCGTCTCGGCAGTCTGTTGCAAAATGGGACGGCCATGAAGGGCCTCACTGCCGAACCCATGCCGGCAGCACGGGCCAGTGATCGAACCTGGTCGCGACCGGGCGGGCGTGGTGTCACGCGGTAATCGTTTGTTGCGGCATGGGCTAATCCCGACATGAAGCAGACAGGTGAGGTGTCGGCGCCCACGCGCGGATTCTCACCGGTGTCTTCGGCAGAGAGCTCCCCATGACCACGTTGGCGAACGGCAGCGAACGGAGCGCTTCGGACCGTCGGCGGCTTGTCACGGTTTTCGGCGGCACCGGCTTCCTCGGCCGCCGGGCCGTCCGGCATCTCCTCGCCCATGGGTTCACCGTGCGGGTTGCCGCGCGCCATCCGGAGCGAGCCCAGGCGCTGTTCAGGGCAGACCAGCCCGGACCACAGGCGGTGGCGGCGGACGTGCGGGATGAGGCGGCGGTGGCGACGGCTCTCGCCGGAGCCTATGGCGCCGTCAATGCGGTCAGCCTCTATGTCGAACACGGCCGGGACACCTTCCCGGCCGTGCACGTCGAGGCAGCGGCTCGCATCGCCAGACGGGCGCGCGCGGCCGGCGTGGAACGGCTGGTGCACGTGTCCGGCATCGGGGCCGACGCGGCCTCCGCTTCGCCCTACATCCGGGCGCGCGGCCAAGGCGAGCTGGCGGTGCGGGAGGCGTTCCCGGACGCGACGCTTGTCCGGCCGGCGGTCATGTTCGGTGCGGATGACGCGTTTCTGACGACCTTGGTGAGGCTCGTCCGGACCCTGCCGCTCTATCCGCTGTTCGGCAGAGGCGAGACCAAGCTCCAGCCCGTCCACGTGGACGATGTCGCGGAAGCGATTGCCCGCGTGCTGGACGGCCCGGCCGGCGCGGCGAGCACCTGCTACGAATTCGGCGGTCCGCGCGTCTACACCTACCAAGAGCTTCTGTACGCCATTGCCGATGTGGTCGGCACCCGCGTCAGAACGGTCGCGCTGCCGTTCGCCCTCTGGCAGGCCCTGGCGCGGGTCGCCGAACTGCTGCCCGGCGCGCCACTGACGCGCCACCAGATCGCCCTCTTGCGGCTCGACACGATCGCCTCGAGCGCTTGGCCGGGGCTGCAGGACTTGGCCATCACGCCGCTGACCGTGGAGGCCATCGTCCCGCACATCGTGAGCCGGATGTGAATCGGCGCGGGGTTTCGGTGCTGATCGGCGCCATCCATCCATGGCTGTCGCTCAGTTCATCGGGGGCAGACCACGCTGCTTTTCTACCGCCGACGTTCATCGTCACCGACCGCAGCCGCGGACCATCATCCTGGAACCCGACCAGAGAAGGCGGATCGCAAGGGATGGCGCCTTGGACTTCGCGCCCCAGATTCCATGGCGATGGGCATCGGTGTGGCCAGAACACACCGGCGCTCCCCCCTGCGATGGACCGCAACTCCCCGAGTTCGTTCGTCCACTGGGCGGGGCCAAACCGAGCGGAGGCAGCATGTCGGGGCAACAAGACAGGCTGGAAGGGCCGGATCTCACGCAGGGCGTTCCGCTGGACCGCTTGACGGAAGGCGGCCCTCTGCAGGGCCATGTGGGAGACGGCGCCGCGATCCTCGTTCGGCGTGGCGGGGAGGTCTTCGCCGTCGGTGCGCACTGCACGCATTACGGCGGCCCGCTCGCCCAGGGCCTGGTGATGGGCGACACGGTGCGCTGCCCCTGGCACTTCGCCTGCTTCAGCCTGCGCAGCGGTGAACCGCTGCGCCCGCCGGCGCTCGACCCGATCCCGCGCTGGCGCACCGAGACGCGCGACGGCGTGGTCATCGTGCGCGAGAGGATCGAGCGGCCGGACCCGAAACCGCCGATCGCCGACCCGCCCGCCACGGTGGTGATCGTCGGCGGCGGGGCGGCGGGGCTCGCCGCGGCGCTGGAACTGCGGCGGCAGGGCTACGACGGCCCGGTCACCATGATCAGTGCGGACAGCGAGGCGCCCTACGACCGGCCGAACCTGTCCAAGGACTTCCTCGCCGGCGAGGCGGAGGAGAGCTGGATTCCGCTGCGCGCGCCCGACTTTTACCAGGACAACCGCATCGACCTGCGGCTGCGGCGTCCTTAGATCTGACGAGAAGGCACCCGCAGACTTAGAAGCGGACGTCTGCCAAACATGCTCCAGTCCCTGGGTGGTGGGTGAGTTGGAGCAGTGTGGCGAAAGGGGAGGGCGCGATTGAGGCCTTTCAACGGTCCCGGCAGCTTGCGCCGACCGGCCAGTTCGATGGCGGGACGCTGCGGGCCTTCGGCCTTGGCGGACCGGCGCACCCGCCGCGCGCATTGGAGGCGCCCGTGCCTAACGTTACCGGGTCCGGAGGCCGTCCGACTGGCTGCGGCGGATCGGCGAGCGCGAACACGTCCCCAACGAATTCTTCCCCCACCACGCCAGCCTGTCGCGCGAGCACCGCGAGTTCGTCGAGGCGCGCCGTCGGGAGCTGGCTCTTGTTCCGCATCTCCCCCTCGGATCACAGAATATACAGTCCGGTGGCCACCAGCACGGCGCCGGCCGCGCGGGAAAGCGGACGCCATTCCGGCACGTACATCTCGGCCAGCGCGAACAGGGTGAAGCCGGCCATCGACAGCACGTCCATGGCGCCGAGGGCAAGCATGGACAGCATCAGCAGCCAGCAGCAGCCCACGCAGTAGGTCCCGTGCTGCACTCCCATGAGCGCCGCGCCCCGCACCCCGTCCCGCCAGTGCGACAGGAAGAAGGCGACCGGCGACTCGCAGTGCTTCAGGCAGGATCGCCTGAGCGGTGTCCACTGGTAGGCGCCGACGAGCATGAGCGCCGCGCCGCGCATCGCTCCGTCCTCCAGACCCAGGCCAGCCGACAAAGCGGCGGACAGCAGCGCCTGCAGCGTCGTGGCGCCGACGGCGAACAGCAGCCATACTACGGTGTACCCGGACAGGAAGGCCAGCGCCCCGGCCATGCGCCCGCGGCGGGCGATGGCGGCCACCCACGGCAGAACCGTCGGGACCATCATGGCGGCCAACATGACCAGCCACATGGACAGCGCCGTGCCGGTAACGGCGGGGCCGGCGTGATGGTGGCCATGCCCCGGGTCCGTCGCGACCTCGTAGACGGTCAGGCAGAGGTACGTCCACACGACGACGGCGGGGACGACGAACGCCGCCCGCCGGGCGAGAAGCCGCGCGCCCATGGCCTCAGCACCGCCCGGTCCAGGAGAAGTGCGAATGCAGCGCGTGCGTGTTCCTGGTGAGCAGCGCGTAGGGCGCCGCCGTGTATTCGGTGCTGCCCATGTCCAGCACCTGCGTGGCGCCGTGGATCTGGTTGTAGGCGTTCTCCAGCCGCACCGGGGTGTCGCGGTCGCGGCCCTTCATCCAGGTGATCGCGCTCTTGAAGAAACCTCCGGCCGTCAGCGTCTTGAGCTTGCCCTCGTCGGCGAAGGCGATGGGCACGCGCAGCGTCGGCTTCCGCTCAGCGACGAACCGGGCGAGGATGGTCCACGGTCCGTTGGCGTCGCCGCTGACGATGCGCTCGATGGCGGCCTGCTGCTGCGGGCTGGAGCGGTCGTCGACGTAGGTCGTGAGGATCCAGTCGCCGGACGCCATGTGCCGCGGCGTGTCGTAGACGACGATGGCGTCGCGGCCGGCCAGCGGCACGCCGCCGAAGTCGCCCGCGTCGAAATGGATCCCCCAGTAGCCGATGCAGCGCTCGTGCGTGCACAGCTGGGTGAAGTGGAAATGGCCGGGGCAGACGATCTGGCAGTTGCAGTTCTCGAAGAGCAGGCCCTTCGCCCACCAGTCGGTTTCGGTGCTCGTCATCGCAGGCTTCCGCTTTTGGTTTTCCGGTATCAGGCGTAGGCCGCCAGGGGGGCGTCCTTGATCGGCAGGTGGATGGCGGCGGCGAGCGCGCCCATCGCGGCGCACAGGTACCAGACGGCGTCGTAGGACCCGGTCAGGTCGAAGGCGACGCCGCCGGCCCAGGCGCCGAAGAACGATCCGAGCTGGTGGCTGAAGAAGACGATGCCGAACAGCGTGCCCATGTAGCGGGTGCCGAAGACCCCGGCGATCAGCGCGTTGGTCAGCGGCACCGTGCCCAGCCACATCAGCCCCATGGCCGCCGCGAAGGCCAGGGTGGAGGCGGTCGTCACCGGAACCGCCAGGAAGAGGAGGATCGCCAAGCCGCGCAGCAGGTAGAGGAGGCTCAGCACCTGCTTCGGCCGGCAGCGCTGGGCGAGCACGCCGCAGCCCAGGCTGCCGAGCATGTTGAAGCCACCGACCACGGCGAGCGCGGTGGCGCCCAGCGCCGCCGGCATCGCGCAGGTGGACAGGTATCCGGGCAGGTGGATGCCGATGAACGCGACGTGGAAGCCGCAGACGAAGAAGCCCAGGGTCAGCCAGCGGAACCCCGAATGCCGCCAAGCGTCGGCGAGCGTCCGACCCAGCCCCGGGCGGTCGGCGAACACGGCGGCCGAGGCGCCGCGCCGGTCGTGCAGCAGCAGGCCGATCGGCGCCATGCACAGCGTCAGCGCCGCCATGGCCAGGACCGCGGTTTCGACACCCCATCCCTCGATCGTCACGTTGAGCAGCGGCGACAGAGTCATCTGCCCCAGCGATCCGAGCGAGCCGGCGACGCCCATCGCCGTGCCCCGGCGGTGCGCCGGCGCCGCCCGTCCGACCACCCCCAGCATCAGCGCGAAACCGGTGGCGCTCAGGCCGACGCCGACCAGGACGCCGGAACCGACCAGCAGCACCCATTCGTTCGCGGTGGTCGCGGTCATCACCAGCCCCAGCGCGAACAGCAGCGCGCCGGCGCCGGCAACCCAGTGCGATCCCCATTCCTCGGCCATCGCGGAGGCGAAGGGCTGTGCCGCGCCCCACACCAGGTTCTGCACCGCCAGCACGAAGGCGAAAGTGCCGATCGGCCAGGCGTGCAGCGCCGAATAGGGGCCGACCAGCACGCCGAAGGCTTGCCGGCTGCCGAGCGCGATGCTGAGGACGAGGCCGCTGCTCAGGATCAGCAGCCACAGGCGGGGGGCGGGGATCGGCATGGACTGGCTCCGGGACCCGAGGGGATCGAGCCGCCAGTCTTCAGAACGGGAGGGCGCCTGACAAACGCGATGAATTCGCCTTCGGATGAATGAAATTCATTCGATGCCGTCGGCGAGCGCCGTGCGGATCCAGGCGCTGAACGCGGCGACCTCGGGGCGCGTCAGCAGGGGCGGACTGGTGACCAGCCAATAGCCGGTGGCGCAGCGCACCGCCGGCCCGAACAGCGGCACGAGCCGGCCGGCCGCGATGTCCGGTTCCGCCAGCGGCAAGCGGCCGATGGCGACGCCCAGCCCGCGGGCGGCGCTCTCCAGCGCCATGTTGACGGTGTCGAAGCGCAGCCCGCGCCCGAGGTCGACGCCGTCCACGCCGGCCAGCCGGGCCCAGGCGCTCCAGTCATCCGAAACCTCGACGACGTGCAGCAGCGTGGTACCGGCGAGGTCCGCCGGAGTGCGCACCGTCGCGGCGAGCGCCGGAGCGCAGACCGGCACCAACTCTTCCGTCATCAGGCACGCGGCGTGCAGATCCGGCCAGTCGCCCCGGCCCATGCGCACGGCGACGTCGACGCCGTCCTGCGGAAAGCGCACGTGGTGGTGCCCGGTGTCGACGGTGACCGCGATGTCCGGGTGCCTGCGGTTGAACTCCGGCAGGTGGGGGATTAGCCAGCGCAGGCCGAAGGTCGGCGGCACGCTGACGGACAGGCACCCGCCCGGCCGCCGGCCGGGCAGCGCGTCGGTGGCGGCGGCCAGCCGTTCGATAGCGTCGCGGACGGGGCCGAGGTAGGTGGCGCCGGCTTGGGTCAGGGCGAGGCTGCGGTGGCCACGCTCGAACAGCGGTATGCCCAGCCACGCCTCCAGCGACTGGATGCCGTGGCTGACGGCGCTGGGGGTCAGGTTCAGCTCCTCCGCCGCCCGCTTGAAGCTGAGATGGCGGCCCGCCGCCTCGAACAGGCGGAGCGCGTTCAGCGGCGGCAGGCGGTGGGCCATGGCGGTCAGGTCCCGGAGGTCGTCTTGGAGGCAGGTGCTTTCATAGCGCACCAAACTGCCCCATGGCGCCACTCTCGTCGGTGGCCCGAGGTCAGGCGGCAGCGCTCCGCGCGGTCATCGGCTGGCCCGGCCACACGGGGCAGGCCTCACCCGCTGCCTTGTCGCAGATCGTGAAGACGAAGTCGAGCGGCGGGCTGTCGGGCCGGCGGCGCCCTCGGCGGTGTCGTAGGGATGCGCGGTCATGCCGGGAGTCTCCGTTCGGCGGTGCCGGTGGGCAGGAAGAGGGAAATGAGGAAGGAAGCCCCGACCAGCGCGGTGGCAGCCAGCAGGCAGCCGGTGACGCCGGCCACCTGGTACGACAGGCCGCTGAGCAGCGAGCCGACGAGCCGGCCGCCGGCGTTGGCCATGTAGTAGAAGTCGACGTCTGCCAAACATGCTCCGGTCCCCGAGTGATGGGTGAACTGGATCAGTGTGGTGAAAGGGGAAGCCGGGTCCGGAGCCGGCGGTGATTCCCTTCGCGCCATGAACAGACGCGGATTGGCACGTTCGTCTCAGCCGCGGCGCCTCATTCCGCACCGTTGATGGCGTCGACCGCCAGGGCGACGGCCGCCCCCTCGTCCAATCCACCCTCGCGGACCAGCGTCCGCCACGTGAAAAAGCTGAGCATCAGCCCCAGCATCGTCCGCTGGTTCGCGCTCAGCTCGGCGCCGAGCACCTCACGGCAAGCCTGCATGCCGGGCCCCATTCGCAGTTCGATCATCTCCTTGGTCAGCGCGTGATGTTCGGCATCCCGCAGCACGCAGGCGGCCAGTTCCGCGTTGCGCTCATACCAGCCGTAGAGCGCCCGCAGGCCGGCGCGCAGCCGGTCACGCCGGTCCGCGATGCCCCGCCAGGGCCCGGCATCCGGCAGCGGATCGCGCGCCATCGCCAAACCCGAGCAGGCGAGATGAAGGCTCCGCTCGTCGGGAAAATGGGCATAAAGGGTATGCCTCTGAACGCCGGCCCGCTCCGCCACCATGCTCAAGCTGGTCAGCGCCGGCCCGACGCTGCCGTGCAGTTCCACAGCGGCTTCCACGATGCGCCGTCGGGTCTCCGCCTGCTGCTCGGCGCGGCGCTTCATCGTATAGGGACGGGTCATCCTATTTCGCTGCACACGTCAGTGCACCCAATGTTGACGGTCCCCAATTTTAAGTGCACAGTTGCGTTCTGTCAAATTCAGGGAAGGCCGGCGCCACTACCGCCGCAAGGAGGAGCGTATGGAGACCAGGATCAGCGAGATCGCCGACGGCATCTACCGGCTCTCGACCTTCGTGCCGGAGGTGGCGCCGCCCGCCGGCTTCACCTTCAACCAGTTCCTCGTGCTCGGTGAGGAGCCCCTGCTGTTCCACACCGGCCCACGCTCTATGTTCCCGCTCGTCCGGGCTGCGGTTGCCCGCCTGATGCTGCCCGAACGGCTGCGCTGGATCACCTTCGGCCACTACGAGGCGGACGAGTGCGGGGCGATGAACGAGTGGCTGGCCGTGGCACCGGACGCCGAAGTGGCGCACGGGCAGACCGCGTGCCTGGTCTCCCTGAACGACGTGGCCGACCGCACGCCGCGCATGCTGCAGGACGGCGACACCCTCGACCTGGGCAGGGGCAAGCGGGTCCGCTACCTCGACACGCCGCATGTCCCGCACGGCTGGGAGGCGGGCCTGCTGTACGAGGAGGGCACCGGCACCTTGCTGTGTGGTGACCTGTTCACCCAGGTCGGCGACGGTCCGGCGCTGACCGAGGGGGACATCGTCGGGCCGGCGGTCGCCGCCGAGGACATGTTCCGCTATTCCAGCCTGAACCCCGGCATGGGCGCCACGATCCGCCGGCTGGCGGAACTGGCGCCGCGCACGCTGGCGCTCATGCACGGTCCGTCGTTCGTCGGCGACCGCGCTGAGGCGTTGCGTGCCCTGGCCGGCAGCTACGACGACCGCGTGGCGAACGCCCTCCCGGCCGTAGCGGCTTGACCACAACGCCGAATGACGGGAGCGGCGATTGGAAGCGGTGCCGCCGGCCGGCGGACTCGCGGCACCGCAACGATGGCCTGGGGGATGGTGCGCGGGTTGAAGGACGAGATGAACGGATGGGACGCGCTGCGGCTCGGGTTTCGAACGGTGACGCCCACCTGAACCGTGGCTGGTCGACGGTATCTCGTGCCGCTGGGCCGGGTTCCACGGGTTCGGGATGACCCCGACGACGGTACCCTCATCCGGTGGGCAATACGCGTTCGAACAGGTGCTGGTAGCGAAGCACCAAGCCCCGCCGGTCCACGTGGAACTCCGCCTCGAAGCCGGCGGAGAGCCCGTGGTCGACGTAGCGCAGGCGGTCGTATCTCTGACGGGAGCGCGCCACCGTCATCGCCGCCCCGTCCAGGAAGCAGGTGTCGAGTGTGAGGCTCGCCCCCGCACCGGCGGGCGTCCGGCGGACCGGGAGGGTGTTGCAGAAGGGGGGCGTTCTGCGCCGACCGGAGCGCGAAGAAGCCGCTTGGGAAGCGGTGATTGCTTCTATTGCGCTGTCCCAAATGCCCTGGTCCCCTCACCCGGGCCGGATCTGCAGCGAACCGGCCGCACTCGGCCCATGTCGAGGGGCCCAACTGCTCACGTCACGGCTCCAAGCTTCCGAAGTAAGTCGCAAGAGCCTCGATCGCTGGTTGCGAGATAGGTTGCCCCGACGATGACATCGACGGATGGAGGCTGCTGTCGCGCTGCAATTTTGCTATCTGCAGAACGAGATAATTCCGGAGTTGCCCAGCAAGTCGTGGCACATCCATCGTCCCACGATAATCCATGCCATGACAACCGGCGCAGCGAACATCGTTAGCGATAGTCGAACCGAGCTCCTGCTCCTGTTGATCTGCTGCCACTTTCGTAGACGCTCGCGTTGCGGGACGCGACGAGAAATAGTCAATGATGTCTCGTAAGTCCTTAGCCGAAAGAGCGGTCAGTTGCGTCTGCATAATGGGGCCGAACCTTTTACCGGACTTGAACGACTCGAACTGTTTAAGGAGATAACTCGCCGGTAGCCCGTCGAGCATCGGCGCACCATGCGAATTGTCCACGCGGTGGCAGAGCACGCATGGCTCAGCCTTTTTCTCTCCCGCCGAGGCATCCGCGAGAGCACTCGGCATGTGAACGCCAAGGGATACGGCTGCAGCAAGGATCGGCATAAGCATACGCGCATGGTGACGCATCGCGGAAACTGCCGCTTCGAAGGTGTCTCGTTCATCCGATTGTCGCAGTTTGTGCCTCACGCCGTGATGGGGGAAAAGGAGGCCTTTGCTCCAAAAGAAGCAGTCACAGAACGGATGCTTTGGAAAGCCGTATAGCGCGGGCCGAGTCGCGGGAAAAATGTTCCGCCCGAAAGCTCTTTTCAGCCCCTGCCGGTGCGTGAGAACTCCGTGGTTCGCGCAGCGCGCCTCAGCAATACGAGGCGCAGCATGCAGCGTGCAATCTCGTGCTCGCCCATAACCGTCTTCGTGGCACCGCATTGTGTGAGGTGCTCCACCTCGGCGTCGAAATGGGCGCGGGCCACGATGTTCAGGTGCGGATTTACCGCCCGCGCCTGCGCGACAATCTGCCCCGCCTCGAACGCTTCCGGGATCGCCACGATCAGGTGGCCAGCCTCCGCAAGGTTTGTCGCCCGGAGGACATCTGGGTCGGCGGCGTTCCCCAGCAGAACCTCGGCGCCGTCCCGGCGTGCCGCCTCGGCGGGCTCGGCGCGGTCTTCGACCACGACGAAGGACACGCCAGCCGCCTTGAGCCCGGCGCCCACGAAGGCACCCACACGCCCATACCCGATCAGGACCGTGTGTCCCTCCAGGCCCGTCGCCAGGATGTCGTGCGCGGGGACGGCGGCCGCAGCGGCCTCGGGCGTCCCAGGGGCCGGGGCAAACCGGGCGATCAGCCCGAACAGCAGCGGGTTCACCAGAATCGACAGGATCGCGCCGGCCAGGATCAGGTCGCGCCCGGCCTCCGGCAGGATACCGAGCCCCACGCCCAAGCCGGCGAGGATGAACGAGAATTCGCCGATCTGCGCCAGGCTGGCGGCGAGCGTCAGCGCCGTCCCCGTGGAGCGCCCGAAGGCCTTGACGATGAGGAAGGCGGCGCCCGGATTGCCGATCAGGATGATGGCCAGCGTGGCCGCCAGTTCCCAGGGCGCCCGCACCACGATGGCCGGGTTGAACAGCATGCCGACCGAGACGAAGAACAGCACCGCGAAGGCATCCCGCAGGGGCAGCGTCTCGGCCGCTGCGCGCTGGCTGAGCTCCGACTCGCTCAGGATCATGCCCGCGAAGAAGGCGCCGAGCGCGAACGAGACCCCGAACAGCGCTGCCGCGCCGTACGCCACGCTGAGCGCGATCGCCAGGACCGAGAGCCGGAACAGCTCCCGCGAGCCCGTGTGGGCGACCCAATGGAGCACCCACGGGATCACCCGACGCCCGACGACCATCATGACGGCGGCGAACGCGGAGACCTCGGCGAGGGTGAGCAGGAGGGCGCCCGTGAGCCCCAGGCCGAAGGGCCCCGCACCCGCGCCCCGGCCGGTCACGCCGCCGGCGACCGCCGGAATGACCACGAGCACCAGCACCATCGCCACGTCCTGAATGATGAGCCAGCCGACGGCGACGCGTCCGCGTTCCGTCTGCATCAGCCGTTGCTCCTGGAGGGCGCGCAGCAGCACGACCGTACTGGCGACCGACAGGGCCAGGCCGAAGACCAAGCCCGAGACCAGCGGCCAGCCGAGATACGCGGCCAGCCCCGCCCCGAGCAGCGTCGCTACGGCGATCTGCCCGATGGCGCCCGGCACGGCCATGCGCCCGACCGACAGCAGGTCCTTGAGGGAGAAGTGCAGGCCAACGCCGAACATGAGCAGGATCACGCCGATCTCGGCCAGTTCGGCGGCCAGCGCCTGGTCGGCCACGAAACCCGGCGTGAACGGCCCAACCGCCACCCCGGCCAGCAGGTAGCCAACCAGTGGCGAGGCGCGCAGGCGATGGGCCAGGGCGCCGAATACGAAAGCGAGGCCGAACCCGGCGACGAGCATGGCGATAAGGGGGCCGTGGTGCATGCGTCTCCAGCAAGGTTGGGGTGCGGTGCCCTTGCATTTAGGCCAAGCACCTTCTACTTCAACCAAATTGGTTGAGACATTCCGAGGGGACATGCAGAACAGGAAGGGGTTGACGCCCAGCCAGTGCCGGGCCGCGCGGGGTTTCCTCGACTGGACGCAGGACGAACTCGCTGAACGGGCGGGGCTGTCCCGCAGCACCATCCGGGACTTTGAGAAGGGCCGCCATGACCTTCAGCCAAGCTCGGAGCGCTTGATCGTCCGGACGCTGGAGGAGGCTGGCATCCTGCTCATCTCGGCTGGAGAAACCGGGCCGGGCGTCTGCCTGAAGAGGCCGGCCTGAGGCTCCCTGGACAGGTTGGCAGACGGACTATTCGAAGAAGACAGTGCCGACTTGGCCCTAGGGGTTGACCGACACCGCGCGCTACAGGCAACGGGTGCTAAATGGCCAGCGTAAGTATCGCGGGCGAGAGGGCGCCACTCGAACCTTCGCGGCCGATTGTGGCGAAAGGGGACGCTCGTTCCGGGCGGCGGCTGAGTCCGCTCATCGCCCGGACCGGTCATCGAGCTGTCCCGGAAAGGGAGATCCGCCCGGATTGCGGCAGGCATTGGACGTTAAGCCGGACGCGGCGGCCCTCGCCGCGGGGAAGGTTTCAGGTGCGTGTGCACGCCCGGAGCGGTGCCACCCTCCCGCGCGCCAAGCACCATTTCCCCCGCCCAGTTGACGAGGAGCGAGGTGTACGCCTGCTGCCAGCGCTCCTCCGAGATCCCGTGGTCGGCGCCCTCGATGACGCGGTAGGTCAGCGAATGGGCGCTTCCGAACGCCGCACAGTAGTTCGCGATGACCGGGTGGGGCACGATGTCGTCGTTCTCGGACTCGACGATGAGCACGTCGCCCTCGAACGCCGCGCACGCCCTGAGCGCCCGGTTTTCGTCGGCGCCCACGGAGCCCCGCCGGTAGGTGGCCAGTGCGTCACGGTCGAGCCGCCGTTTCGGCACCCCCCAATCCTCGTCCTTGTAGAGCGCGGGCACACGCAGGCCAAGCCAGCGTACGGGCCGCAACGAACTCAGGATCACGGCCAGATAGCCGCCATAGCTGCTGCCCACGACGGCGATGGCCGCCGGATCGACGCCCCGCTGGCCGGCCAGAACGTCGTATGCGGCAATGACGTCGCGCAGGTTGTCCTCCCGCGTGACGGTCTCATACTGCGCATCGGTTCGGGCGTGGCCGCGGAGGTCGAAGGTCAGGCAGACGCAGCCCAGCGCGGCGATCTCGCGCGCCCGCGCAAGGTACTGCTCCTGACTGCCGCTCCACCCGTGCACGAACAGGAATCCAGGCACGACCGCGGCCGGAGCGACCAGGGTGCCGGCGATGTGCTCATCATCGACCGCGATATCGATGGTCTCCTCACGCGTCGCCATGGGGTTCAACCAACGTGTACTTGGTTATGAAGCCGACCCGCTCGTCCACACCGCGGAAATGCACGGTGGCGGTCGAGGGTGGTGTCTCACGCTCACCATAGACTTCGACGCACGTCGCGCGGATGGCCCGCAACGCCGGATCGGCCCGGAAAGCTTCCAGCGCCGCGATCTCCGCGCTGCTGGCGCCGCCAATGCGCCATGACTGTTCGAGCACACCGGAGCGTCGTCGCCCGCGGCGGTCCAACCCTTGGATGACGTCGTAGTTGCGGCGCGAGGCGAAAAGGCCCGGGAAACACGCCGTCGCGGCGGCGTCGTAGGCGCACGCCTGCGCGACCGCCAGCCGGACCTCCTCCAAGAGATCGCACGCGAAGACCGCATCGAAACCGCCGCGTACGACCGTCAGCTCCGATCCGCCGTAGACGGGCGTGCCGCCGTTGTCCGGCGTGAGACGCTGGGTGCCGTGGTAGGTTGCCACGAGATCCGCCACGCGCACTTGACCGACGCTGCGCGTCGTCACACCGGTCAGTTCCTCTTCGAGCACCACTCCGCAGCTTGACAGCTCCGTGGGTTCGATCGCATCGAGCGCGGCTTCCAGTTGAGCGGCGTTGAAGACGACGGCTTGTCCACGCCCGCCCGTTTCCCGCACGCACTTGACGCGCACCGGCCCGCCTGCGAGCAAACGCATGCCGGCGCGGTGCGCATCGTCGCGGGTGAAGGCGGAGAAGCCTGGAAGGACGATGTCCCGTACGCGCCGGCCGATGTCAGCCGACCAGTTGGCGGGTGCGGCGGCATCCGGCCCGACGAGCGGGTGGGTGATCGCCTTGGTCGCAACGAAGGCGCAAGGCACGACACCGCCGAACAGGTCATGCTCGGTGCGGATGCCCAGCGCGTTCGCGGCCTCCACGCCGATCAGCGTATCGCTCGGCAGAAAGTAGACGGGGCCAGGATAGCGCCTTGCCCGGTCGTAGGTTTCTACGGCGTCGTAACCCTTGAGTCCTGCGAGCTTCTTCGCGATTTCGACATGGGTGGACCTTTCATGGCTGCGGTCATAGCAACGCTCGCCTGGCCAATACACGACGCTGCCGCGGTGCGACGGCGCGGCCTCCTCCGCAGAGCTCGACATGGACACCTGCCGCTGCTTCATCGGTGCCGCCCGTCATGTGGCGATCGGGCCATCTTGCGGCGCTTGGCCCGTGGCCTAAAAGATGGATCCCCTCCGCCGGTCTTCAAACCTCGACACGGTCGAGGAGGTCATCGATGGTGGCGCCGGGCCAAGATCCGAGTACCCCGTGGTCGTCACTCCCGTCATGACGCGACACTAAACCATGCCCCAGTGGAGCTTGGTCTACACCGGCGTCACCCGTACGCGGTATACAGGGGGACAGCGGTGGTCAAAGCTGGTGGAATGACTGGAGGGTTAGGATCTCATCATTGTGCGCTTCGGCTCCGCATTCTGGGCAACACGTCCGCACTGTAGCGAAAGGGGCGGCCGAGCGGAGCGACACCAGAATGGTGGAGACCAGCAATCGGTTGACGGCTCCGGACGACGGCTCGTCCTACAGCGTCGGCGTGCGATCCGATCCTCGGCCGCTGGGGTGCACGCTGCACGAGGGCAGGAATAAGTCGTCCCGAAGTGCGGTTCGTGCACGAAAGCCCCTGGCTCGGGAGCGCTTCGCCCGGTGGGCCTTGCCGCCCCTATGACAAGGATCGGGTACCGCTCCTGCACGGGTCCCGCGTGAAGCGTTCCTCGTCTATGCCTGAGGCGAAGACGCGTTTCCTGGAGAGAGTGATGCACCGCCTTCCCCTGCTGGCCAGCCTGATTGCCGCAGCCATGATCCCCGGGGGCGTCCACGCCGATCCCTGGAAGGACGAAAGTGGTCACGGGCGCCATGGCCACCACCGCCATCACGGTGGCGAGTACAAGGAGGAGTTCTGGGACGGCGCGTGCAAGGTCGAGCGCAAATGGGAGAAGGACGGGGACTACAAGGAGGAGCGCAAGTGCAAGGGACCGCGTGAGCGGACCTACGTCGTGCCCGCGCCGACCTACGTGGTCCCGGCCCCCGCCTATGATCCCGGCCCCGGCGTCTTCCTCGGTGGCATGCCGATGGCGGTCGGCCCCATGCCGGGCACCCCCGGCGTCGCCTGCAACCGCGACTTGATCGGCGGGCTGATCGGCAACCAGATCGGCCAGGGCGGCGGCAACACGGTGGCGACCATCGGCGGAGCCGTCATCGGCACCGTCGGCGGCGGCACCATCGGACGCCGCATGGACCAGGCCGACCAGGCCTGCGTCGGGCAGGCGCTGGAGTACGGCCGCACCAACCAGCCGGTCGCCTGGCGCGATCCGGACGGCGACATCTACCAAGTCATGCCGACCCGCTCCTTCGAGCGCCAGGGCGCGCAGTGCCGCGAGTAAGTCACCCGGGCCACCATCGACGGCCGTGACCGGCGCGTCACCGGAACGGCCTGCCGTGACCCGAACGGCATGTGGCGCATCGTCCGGTGACGGAAGAACGGTCCCGCGCCATGGCGGGAGTGTGACGCACGGGGTACGATGACGGCCGCGCTTCCGATGGGGCGAGGTCCATGCTGCCCTTCACCGTCGCCCAGTTCTTCGCCGTCTTCGGCGCCTACAACACGGCCGTGTGGCCGGCTCCGATCGCCGCGTACCTGCTCGCGGCCTTGGGGCTCGGGACCGCGATGTTCCGCCCGGCGTGGTCGGGCCGGGTCGTCCCGGCCGTGCTCGCCACCCTCTGGATCTGGACGGGCGTCGCGTACCATTGGGTCCATTTCGCGCCGGTCAATCCGGCCGCCCGCCTGTTCGCCGCGGCGTTCGTCGTGGAGGGCCTCCTGCTCCTGCGGGCCGGCATGGGCCGGGCCCCGGTTCTGTTCGCCGTCGGGCCGGACTGGCGCCGCGTGTTCGGGCTCGCCCTGGTCGCCTACGCCGCCATCCTCTACCCGTTTCTCGGCGTCTGGACCGGGCACGCCTACCCCGAGGCGCCGATGTTCGGGATCACCCCATGCCCGCTCACGCTCTTCACGTTCGGAATGCTGCTGCTCGCCTTGGAACCGGTTCCCCTCCGTCTTCTGCCGATCCCGGCGCTGTGGTCCCTGGTGGGCGGCTCCGCCGCCGTTCTGCTCGACGTCCCGCAGGACTGGATGCTGCTTGCCGGCGGGATTCTCGCAACCGTGGTGCTGGCAGGCCGCTACATGGGCGGCCGGTGCGGCACCACGGCGAGGCGTTGACCGGCAGGAGCTCGCATGGTCCTCCCCGCGCCGGCTGGGGTGCATAGATCCTGGCAGCCCGGTCTCGGCCGTGAGATACAAGGGGCTACACGAGGCTGCCCATGACCGACGACATACTTTTTTCCAACGCCACCGTCCTCGATCCCGCTGCCGGCACGTTGCTGCCGGATCGCCATGTGCTGATCCGCGCTGGCCGCATCGCCGAGGTGCTGGACGGCCGCCCACCCACCGGCACGGGCAGGACCATCGATCTGCGCGGCGCGGTGCTGATGCCCGGCCTGTGCGACGGCCACGTTCATGTGACGGCGGCGACGCCGGACTTCGCGGCGCTGGAACGCTGGTCACCGACCTACGTCGCGGCGCGGGCCGGCGACATCCTGCGTGGCATGCTGCTGCGCGGCTTCACCACGGTGCGCGATGCCGGCGGCTGCGACTTCGGGATCGCCCAGGCCGTGGAGGAGGGATACCTGGAGGGGCCGCGCATCCTGTTCTGCGGGCACGCGCTGTCGCAGACCGGCGGCCACGCCGACATGCGCGCCCGCGGTCAGAACAGCGTCGAGGGCTGCTTCTGCTGTTCGGGCCTGGGGCGGATCTGCGACGGCGTCGATGCGGTGCGCCGCGCCTGCCGCGACGAGATCCGCAAGGGCGCCACCCAGATCAAGCTGATGGTGTCGGGCGGCGTCGCCTCGCCGACCGACCGCATCACCAACACCCAGTTCTCCCTCGACGAGATCACCGCCGCCGTCGAGGAAGCGGAGGCTGCGGGCATCTACGTGATGGCGCACGCCTACACCCCGCGCGCCATCGCGCGGGCGGTGCGCTGCGGCGTGCGGTCCATCGAGCATGGCAACCTCATCGACGCGGAGACCGTTGCGTTGATGAAGGAGCGCGGCACGTTCCTGGTGCCGACGCTGGCCACCTACGACGCCCTGGCCCGCGAGGGGCTCCAGGCCGGGCTTCCGGCGGACATCCACGGCAAGGTGTTCGATGTGCTCGACGCCGGGCAACGCGCGCTGGAACTGGCGCACCGCGGCGGCGTGCCGCTGGTCTATGGCAGCGACCTCCTGGGTTCCATGCACCAGCACCAGTTGCGCGAGTTCGCCATCCGCGGCGAGGTTCAGCCGGCCGCCGACGTGATCCGCGGTGCCACCGTGGACGCCGCACGACTGTTCGGCATGGAAGGAGAGATCGGCGTCGTGGCCCCGGGAGCGGGGGCCGACCTGATCGTGGTCGATGGCAACCCGCTGGACGACCTCGGCGTGCTTCAGCGCCCGGAACGCGCGCTGAAGCTGGTGATGAAGGACGGCAAGCTCTTCAAGAACCTGTTCTGACCGTCGGGCGTCAAGACCAGCCGCGGCATCAAGACCGCTTCGGCATCCGGCAAGTGGAGCTTGATGCGCTGAACGACTTCCGCGAACGCCCGCGAACGCTAGGTCGCCGGCTGGACCATAATCCCCAATGATGTGCGCAAGCATGCAGGCTGCCCTTCGCATCCGGTTTTGCGCTTCCATGGGGTGAACAGCGCACCTGTCCGCTGAAGCACGATCCGGTGGACGCGCGCGCAACAGCCGGTCGCCGGCGCCCCGGGCACGCTCCACATGACTGGGGGGAGACCTGCCATGCTGGTGCCGACCGGAGTTGCTGCCGCCATTCTCTTCTGGGTTGGCGCCCTTGCCGCCCAGACGGCCGTCGACCTGGAACTCGTGCTCGCCGTTGTCGGGTCGGGAAGCGTCAACCGTGCGATGTTCGACCTCGAACTCGCCGGGCATGCCGCCGCCTTCCGCGATCCGACCGTGATCGAGGCGATCCGTGCCGGCCAGCGCGGCCGGATCGCGGTCACGCTGGCGCTGTGGTCGGATCCCACGACGCTGGACGTGCTCGTTCCCTGGACGGTGATCGCCGACACCGGCAGCGGCGAAGCGTTCGCCAAGGCGATCGACGCCGTGCCACGGCGAGACCGTTCCGGCAGCACCGATCTGAGCTCCGAGGATTTGCGCCGGCTGGCCCGCGGTGCGACGGATGGGCGGGTTTGCCGGCGCCTGCTGGCGATCGCCATGGCGCTGGACGGCGTCAGCCGGGCGGAAGCGGCGCGGCACGCCGGCATGGACCGGCAAGCACCGCGCGACTGGGTGGTGCGCTATAACGCCGAAGGGGTGGATGGCTTGCGGGATCGGGCGCGCCCCGGCCGGCCGCCGCGGCTGGCCGCCGCCCTCGAGGCGGACCTGGCCCGCTTGATCGCGGCCGGCCCCGACGTCGAGGGGGACGGCGTGGTCGAATACCGGGTCCGACACATCCGCGCGTTGGCGCTGCGGCATTTCGGCGCGGACTACAGCCGCACCGGCATGCAGGACCGTTTGCACCGGATGAAGCTGTCCTTCCTCACGCCGCGCCCGATCCATC
>DASWVP010000004.1:0-1543 GCA_036401175.1 Azospirillum sp.
GGCGATGGCGCGCACCGGCACGTCCAGACCGATGCGCCGCGCCAGATCGGCCAGCCGTCGCGGGTCGTCGATCACGAAAAAGGGCGGCGCGCCGTTCGCCCGGCGCTCCGCCCAGATCGTCAGCGTGATCTCCCCGCCCACCCCGGCCGGCTCACCCATGGTGACGGCCAGAGGACGGGCGGAGGTCACACCCGGTACTCCACGAAGGCGGTGCGGCGCAGGTCGCGCAGGTAGCGGCGCGACAGCAGCTCCGCCCGCTCGGCCACCAGCTCCTGCTCCACCTCTTCGCGGCTCGGCAGCTTGGCCGGCTCGCCCTTCACCGGCGGCGGGGGCGGCGGGGGCGCGTTGGCGGCCTCCATCTGCGCCTTCTCCTCCGCCGTCAGCGGCAGCAGCGGCGCGTCGCGCTTGCAGACGATGAGGATCAGCGCGCCGCCCTGCCCCTTCATCACCGGGCTCGCCCGGCCGACGGGGATCTGCAGCACGAGCTGGGCCAGCTGCGGCGGCAGGTCCTTGACGGCGACCGTGCCCATGTCGCCCGACTCCGGAACGCCGGTCGCCTTGGCCTTCTCCTCGAAGTCGGCGCAGCCCTTGATCGTCTTCTGCAGCTTCTCGGCCGCCGCGTGGGTGGCCTTCAGCGCCTCCGGCGAGGGCGACGGAAGCACGATCTGCTTCATGTGCACCTTGGCCTTGGCGACGTCGATCTTCTGCACCGGGCGCTGCACGGCGGCGCGCGGCGCCTGCGGCAACTCCTCGCTGCCGGCGCTGCCGACGGCGCGGCGGGCGCGGATGAGCAGCACGTGATAGCCGGAGGCCGAGCGCACCGGCCCCACCATCTGCCCCGGACGCGAGGACGCCAGCGCGCTGTCGATCTCGCCGCCCATCTCGCCGGGGCGCACCCAGCCGAGGTCGCCGTTGTTGGCGGCGGCGGCCGACTGCGAGAACTGGCGGGCGACGGCGGCGAAGTTGGCGCCGCGCTTGACCTCGTCCATCAGGCGTTCGGCCGTGCGGCGCGCCTGATCGTCCTGATCGGGGGAATCGACGGACAGGTAGATCTCGGCCACCAGATACTCGGGCTTGCCGATGCTGGCCTTGATGCGCTCCAGCTGCGAATCGATCTCCTCGTCGCCGATCATGATCTCCTGGCGCACGCGGCGCTGGAGCACCTTCTGCCACGCCAGCGTCGCGCGCACCTGTTCGTTCAGCGTCGACAGCGGTACGTTGTGCTGGTCCAGCAGCTTGTTCAGCTGCGGCCGGCTCAGGCGCACGCTTTCGGCGATGCGGCCGATGGCCTGATCGATTTCCTGCGCGGGGACCGAGACGCCGAGGCGCTTGGCCTCCTGAAGCTGCAGCCGCTCGTCGACGAGCTGGCGCAGCACCTGCGGCAGGACGCGCTGGCGCGAGTCCGGCGTGTCGGCCAGACCGGCGTTCAGCAGCGACAGCCGGGCGCGCGCCACGACGTCCGACTGCGAAATGGCATCCTCGTTGACGACGGCGGCGATGCGCTCGACCGTGCCGCGGGCGGCGCCCCCGGGCGCCGTGTTGC
>DASWVP010000005.1:0-6578 GCA_036401175.1 Azospirillum sp.
CGGCGCCCGGCGCCGACCGGCCCGGCGGCTGGGACGGGCTGGTGTACGTGCGCCTGCACGGATCGCCGGAGATGTACCATTCGCCGTACCCGCCGGACGCGCTGGCGCGCATCGCCGCGCGGCTGGCGGCGGACGCGGCGCGGTGCCCGGTGTGGTGCGTGTTCGACAACACCGCGCTGGGCCACGCCACGGCGGACGCGCTGGCGACGATGCGACTCCTCGACGGGTGATGACACCCCGCCGGCCGTCCACCGGGAGCGGCGCGGGCGCGGTGCTGGAGGTGCTTGAATACGCGCATGATGATGCGCATCATATTGCGCATGATCACGGAGGGCTCGCATGCCTGACACCATCCCGTACGACATCGAAGCGCCGAAACGGCCGACGAACGTCTCGCTGAACAGCGACCTTCTGGAACAGGCGCGCGCCCTGGGGATCAACCTGTCCAAGGCGTGTGAACGCGGGATCGCCCAGCAGTTGGCCGAGGAGCGGGGGCGCCGCTGGCTTCATGAGAACCGGGTGGCGCTCGAAAGCTCGAACGCTTACGTGGAGAAGCATGGCCTTCCCCTGGCCCGCTATCGGCAATTCTGAATGGCACGCTTCGACGTTCACCGCAACCCGCATGGCCCTGGCTATCTGCTGGACGTGCAGGCCGACCTGATGAGCCTGCTCAACACGCGGGTTGTCGTGCCCCTGCTGCCACCGCAGGAGGCGCCACAGCCGGCGAACCGGCTCAACCCCGTCTTCGAGGTGGGCGGCGAGCGCGTCGTCATGGTGACGCAGTTCCTGGCGGCGATTCCACGCTCAGAACTGGGGGCGCAGGTGACCTCCCTGACGGCCCACCACATCACCATCGTCGGCGCCATCGACATGCTGTTGAGCGGCTACTGACCCCACCCCCCATGGGTGGTTCCATCCGCGCCGGGTGCATCGGCGGAACCGCGTCCCCATCCTCTCGTTTTCCGGACAAATGCCGGGGGGCCGGCGGGGCGCGGGGATGGTGGGGCGATGGCTGGACGGGGCAAGGGCGGCGCGGTGCGGGTGGCGGTCGTCGGGGTCGGCAACTGCGCCTCGTCGCTCGTGCAGGGCGTGCGGCACTACCGCGACGCGCCGGACGACGCGGACGTGCCCGGCCTCATGCACGTGCGCCTCGGCGGCTACCATGTCGGTGACGTGGTCTTCTCCGCCGCCTTCGACGTGGCCGCGTCCAAGGTCGGCCGCGACCTGGCGGAGGCGATCGGCGCCGAGCCCAACAACACCCTGCGCTTCGCCGAGGTGCCGCGCCTGGGCGTGCCGGTGCAGCGCGGCCCGACGCTGGACGGTTTCGGCAAGTACCTGAAGGAGAGCGTGCCGGAGTCCGACGCCCCGGTGGACGACGTGGCCGCCATCCTCAAGCGCACGCGCACCGACGTGCTGGTCTCCTACCTGCCGGTGGGGTCGGAGGACGCCACGCGCTGGTACGCCGAGCGGGCGCTGGAGGCCGGCTGCGCCTTCGTCAACTGCATCCCCGTCTTCATCGCCTCCGACGACGCATGGCGCCGCCGCTTCGCCGACAAGGGGCTGCCACTCATCGGCGACGACATCAAGAGCCAGGTCGGCGCCACCATCATCCACCGCGTGCTCGCCAACCTGTTCCGCGAGCGCGGCGTGCGGCTGGACCGCACCTACCAGCTCAATTTCGGCGGCAACACCGACTTCCTCAACATGCTGGAGCGCGAACGGCTGGAATCGAAGAAGATCTCCAAGACCCGCGCGGTCACCAGCCAGCTCGGCCATACGCTGTCCAACGACGACTGCCACATCGGCCCCAGCGACCACGTGCCGTGGCTGAACGACCGCAAATGGTGCCACATCCGCATGGAGGGCACGGCGTTCGGCGGCGCGCCGCTCACCGTGGACCTGAAGCTGGAGGTGTGGGACAGCCCCAATTCGGCCGGCGTCGTCATCGACGCCGTGCGCTGCGCCAAGCTGGCCCTGGACCGCGGTATCGGCGGCGTCCTGGAGGGGCCGTCGGCCTATTTCATGAAGTCTCCCCCCGTCCAGTTCACCGACGCCGAAGCCCGCCTGCGCACCGGGCGGTTCATCGAAAGCGGCGATCCCTGCTGAGCCGATGACGACCGTCCATCTCGTCCGTCACGCCGACCACGATATGGTCGGCAAGGGGTTGGCCGGCCGCATGGCCGTGCCGCTGAACGCCGCCGGGCACGCGCAGGCGGCGCGTCTGGCCGGCTGGTTCGCGCGCCAGCCGGTGACGTCCGTGTGGTCGAGCCCGCTGTGCCGGACGATGGAGACGGCCGAGCCCATCGCCCGCCGCCTGGGTCTGGCCGCGCGCACCGACGACGCGCTGCTGGAGGTCGACTTCGGCGCGTGGGAAGGGCGGGACTTCGCGGAGCTGGAGGGGGACCCGGCGTGGCGGCGCTGGAACGGGGCGCGCGCCCGCGCCCGGGCGCCGGGCGGCGAGTCCATCGCCGAGGTGCAAGCGCGGATGTGCGGTTTCATCAACCGGCACTGCGACGCCGATCCCGACGGCACCCTCGTCCTGGTCAGCCACGGCGACCCGATCCGGGCCGCACTTGCGTATTACCTCGGTGTTCCCATCGATCTTTTTCTGCGGATCGAGGTCGCTCCGGCGTCGGTAAGTGTTCTAGCCATCGACGGCTGGGGCCCGCGGGTCCTCTGTCTCAATCGGACGATGCAGGACGGCCCAACCACCGACGGCGCAGACAGCGGGGCGGCAGCATGAAGTTCGTCGTTTTCGGACTGACCATCAGCTCCTCCTGGGGCAACGGCCACGCCACGCTCTGGCGGGGGCTGGCCAAGGCGCTGGCCGGGCGCGGCCACCGCGTGGTGTTCTTCGAGCGCGACGTGCCCTATTACGCCGAGCACCGGGACGTCTGGGACATTCCCGGCGGCGAGCTGATCCTCTACCGCGACTGGGACACGGTCGCCCCGGAGGCGGAGCGGCAGGCGGCCGACGCCGACGTGGCGTTTGTCACCTCCTATTGCCCGGACGGGGTGGCGGCGAGCGCGCTGGTGCTGGGCTCCACGGCGCGGCGTTCGGTCTTCTACGACCTCGACACGCCGGTGACGCTGGCCCGCCTGCGCGCCGGGGAACGGCCGGCCTACCTGCCGAAGGAGGGGCTGGGCGGTTTCGACCTCGTGCTCAGCTACACCGGCGGGCCGGCGCTGGACGAGCTGAAGAGCCGGCTGGGCGCCAGGGTGGTGGCGCCGCTGTACGGCTGGGTCGACCCGGAGGTGCACAAGCCGACGGCGGCGGTCGAGACCTACATGGGCGACCTGTCCTACCTGGGCACCTACGCCGAGGACCGGCAGGAGGCGCTGGACCGCCTGTTCATCGAGCCGGCGCGGCGGCTGACGCGGCGGCGCTTCGTCATCGGCGGCGCGCAGTACCCCGACAGCTTCCCGTGGACGCCCAACATCTTCTTCGTCCGCCACCTGCCGCCGGCCGAGCATCCGGCGTTCTTCCGCTCGTCCACGCTGACGCTGAACGTGACGCGCGACGCCATGAAGCGCATGGGCTGGTCCCCGTCCGGCCGGCTGTTCGAGGCGGCGGCCTGCGGCGTGCCCATCATCACCGACGCCTGGGACGGGCTGGACGCCTTCTTCGAGCCGGGCCGGGAAATCCTGGTGGCGAAGGACACCGACGACGTGACCACGGCCCTGTCGCTGCCGCGCGACCACCTGGCCCGCATGGCCCGCCGGGCGCGCGAGCGCACGCTGGCGCAGCACACCGCCGAACGCCGCATCGCCGATCTGCGCAACGCGCTGGAACTGGCGGGCAAGAAGGCGGGGGGGATGTGATGGGGCCCGACTCCCGGCGCTTTCCCACCGACCGGAAGGGAACCTGAACCATGTGGGGAATCATCCCGGCGGCGGGCAGCGGCACGCGCATCCAGCCGCTCGCCTTTTCCAAGGAGCTGCTGCCGGTGGGCAGCCGCTTCGAAGGGGCGATCGAGCGGCCGCGCGCGGTCAGCGAGTATCTGGTCGAGCGCATGGTGAAGGGCGGGGCGGACAAGATCGCCTTCGTCATCTCGCCGGGCAAGTTCGACATCCTGCAATACTACGGCGACCGGGTGGAGGGGGCGGACTTCGCCTATGTGGTGCAGCCGCGCCCGGGGGGCTTGTGCGACGCGCTGTTCCGGGCGCGCCACCTGATCCACCCGGACGAGCCGGTGATGATCGGCCTGCCCGACACCGTGTGGTTCCCCGACGACGCGCTCGCCAGCCTGCCCGACGATCTGCTGTCCTTCCTGCTGTTCCCCGTGGAGCAGCCGGAGCTGTTCGACGCCGTCGTCACCGATGCCCAGGGCCGCGTGCGCGAGATCCAGGTGAAGAGCCGGGAGGCCGCCAGCAACTGGATCTGGGGCGCCTTCAAGATGCCGGGGGCGGTGTTCCACGATCTGCACGCGCTGTGGTGCCGGCGCGAGCGGCGGGACGAATACATCGGCACGCTGGTCAACGCCTGGATCGCCGAGGGCGGCGCGGCGATCGGCGTGCGCGCCGGCACGGCTTACGTCGATGTCGGCACGGTGCGCGGCTACCGCACCGCCATCCGCCTGTTGAGCGGCGGCGCCCTGTCGGAAGCCGCGGAGTGAACGGAAGGGAGGGCGTGTCTTGAAGCGGGAGGGGGCCTTGACGCCGGAACTGATCGAGCGCCGCGTCCGCGAACTGGGGCGCTGGTTCCACAACATCGACCTGAACGGCGTGCAGACGGCGCCCGACCATTTCCTGGGCGATTACCCGCGCGTCAAGTGGCAACGCTTCGCCCACGCCATCCCCGCCGACCTGACGGGCAGGAGCGTGCTCGACATCGGCTGCAACGGCGGCTTCTACTCGATCGAGATGAAGCGCCGGGGGGCGGAGCGGGTCGTCGCCATCGATTATGACGAAACCTATCTGGCGCAGGCCCGCTTCGCCGCCGAGGTGATGGGCGCCGACATCGAGTTCCGCACGCTGTCCGTCTACGACGTGGCCGAACTGGGCGAGACGTTCGACGTCGTCATCTTCATGGGCGTGCTCTACCACCTGCGGCACCCGCTGCTCGCCCTCGACCTCATCCGCGAGCATGCGGCGGGCGACCTGATGATCTTCCAGTCGATGCTGCGCGGCACGCAGGAGGTGGAGCCGGTCGCGGAGGACTATCCCTTCAGCGCGTCCGACCACTTCGAACGCCCGGGTTACCCGCGCATGGCCTTCGTGGAAAACAGCTACAGCGGCGACGGGACGAACTGGTGGATCCCGAACCGGGCCGGGGCCGAGGCGATGCTGCGCTCGGCCGGCTTCGCGGTGATCGACCACCCGGAGGACGAGGTGTTCGTCTGCCGCCGGGCGGAACGGTCGGAATGGGCGGCGCCCGTCTACCCGTCGCGCGGAAGGTGAGAATGTTGGGTTTTCGGCTTCGCCTCAACCCAACCTACAGGTCAGCCGTAGGTTGGGTTGAGCGCAGCGAAAACCCAACGTCATGAACGCAGAGCAAGGAGCAATCATGATCGAAGCGGTGATGCTCTGGAACGAGCCCAACAACAAATCCCACTGGGATTTCCAGCTCGATCCGGAGTGGTCGCAATTCGCCGACATGGTGAAGGGCGCGGCCGACGCCATCGCCGCAGTCAACCCGAAACTGCCCAAGGTGCTGGGCGGCATCTCCCCCATCGACCCCGGCTTCATGAACAACATGAAGGGCCGGGGCGTGCTGGACCATGTGGACGCGGTGGCGGTGCACGGCTTCCCGCTGGACTGGAACCATTGGCAGATCGACGAATGGCCGGAGAAGCTGAAGGAGATCCAGGCCGTCACCGACCTGCCGGTGTGGGTGTCGGAGGTCGGCGTCTCCACCTTCGGCGCGGAGGAGGTGCAGGAGTTCGGGCTGCGGCGCACCGCCGATCTGCTGCGCGGCCGGGCGCCGCGCATCCACTGGTACAGCCTGTTCGACCTGCCCCGCGCCTGGCCGGCGACCACCCGCCACCGCGAGGCCGAGGGGTCGAGCTATTACCGGCACTTTCACATGGGCCTGATCCGCGAGGACGGCACGCCGAAGCTGGCCTTGAAGCACTTCGACAAACACACGCCGGACCTCGGCCTGTGCCAGTGGTTCCACTTCCAGGACCACCGCCTGGACGAGGGCGTGCGCTGGATGAAGGAACTGGGCGTCACCCACCTGCGCACCGGGCTGAGCTGGGCTGACAGCTACCGCGAAGGCGCGCTGGACTGGTTCGACCGGCAGATGGAGGCGCTGCGGGACTTCCAGGTGACGGCGACCTTCTGCTTCACGCCCGAGCATCGCGGCATCGAGCCCCACCACACCAGCCCGCCGCAGGTTCCGGAAGAGTTCGCGCAGTTCTGCGCCGACATGGTGCGCCGCTACGCGCCCGCCGACGCGCTGTCCCCGGCCGCATGACCGCCTATCGCGACGCCCTCGGCGTGCCCCCCGGCGCCCGTCTGGTCATCGTCGTCGCCCACCCCGACGACGAGACCATCGGTGCGGGCGGGCTGCTGGCGGCGAACGCTCCCTCCCCCTGCTCCGCAGGGGGAGGGAAGGGGCCCACGAAGTGGGAAGG
>DASWVP010000006.1:0-2190 GCA_036401175.1 Azospirillum sp.
GCCGCTGTCCGATCGCGTGATCTTGCCGGTGCTGTCCGTGTGGATCCAGCCGCCCCCGTAGGGCTGGGGCGGCTTCTGGCTGCCGATCGCCGCCATGACGGCCGCGATGACCGCCGCCGCGACGATGCCCCAGGGACCGAGCCCGGCGCCGATGCCAAGGAGGCTCTGGGCGCCCCAAGCCGCGCCGGCACCGATGGCGCCGCCGGCCAGCGCGCCGCCGACCTTGGAACCGCCCATGAAGGTGTTCGACAGCCAGGCGCCGCCCATGCCGCCGATGGCGGCGGGGGCGAGCACGCTGCCGGCGATGCCGGACATGGTGACGCCGCCGGCCGACGCGCCGGATCCGACGCCGCCAAGCCCGGCCGTGGTGCCCGACGCGACGGCGTTGGTCAGGCCGCCGGGCACGGCGGCGACGCCCGCCTCAAGGGCGGCACCGCCGGACACGGAGCCCAGCCCGATGGAGCCCATCCCCGTCAGGCTGCCCGGCAGGGCGGCGGATGCCACCGTGCCGCCCCACAGCGGCGCATTCATCACGCCCGACCACAGGCTCGACACGCCGGTCTTGTCGAGTGCCCAGGACGCGGCCTTGCCCAGCCCCCAGTTCGTCGCCATGCCGGTGAGCGACTGCCCGCCGCCGGGCATGGCCTGCACCTGCACGGCGGCGGGGCTGCCGCCGCCGCTGGCGCTGAACATCGGCAGATCGAAGAGCGACGGCCGGTAGCTGCCGATCCCCGCCATGTTCATCAGCGGGTTGACGGTCCCCATCTTGAGGAAGTCGGTGGCCACGCTGGCGAACGCGCCTTTGAGCACGTTGCCCCACTTCACGCTCTCGCCCTGACCCTTGACGATGGCGTCGACGGCGCTTTCCAGCGGGCGCACGATCCCGTCGTCGATGGCGTCACCCACCGCCGCGTAGGCGGACTCGGCGTGGCGGACCTCCACCTCCAGCCGGCCGTATGCGTCGGCCGCGCGCAGCGCTTCGTCGGCCTCATCCCGCTGTTTCCCGGCGAGCGTCTCGTACTCGCCATAGGTCTCCCGAATGGTATCGAGCGCCTCCTGCCGGGCCTTGGCGACGGTCTTCTCGTCGTCGGACATGCCCAGCGTCGCGCGCTGGAACTCCAGGCCGCGCCGGGCCTCCTTGAGCTGGTCCACATAGCGCGACAGGTCCACGCCGTCGGCCGCCGCCTTCTGGCGCCCGAGCAGGGCGATGTTGGACTGAAGGCGGCGGTTCCACTCCTCGACGCTCTCCCCCGCCTTCGGGTAGGGGATCTCGCGCAGGGTCTGGGCCACCGCCTTGTTGCGGATCTCGGCATCCCGCGCGGCGCCGGCACCCGACCGGATCGCGGCGGCGAGGCGCTCGTTGGCGACGACCTCCTGCTCGATCTGGCCGGCGAACTCGCCGTGGATCTGCGTCCGGGCGAACGCCTCCTGCGCCTCCTGCGCGGCGCGGGTGGCGCCTTCGAGCCCGTGCAGCCGGGACGCGGCGACGGCGTTCTCTATGTTGGCGCGCCGCTGCGCCGCCTCGCCCTGTCCGGCCGCCGCCGCCAGCCGGGCGGCGGCCTCGGTCTGGAGAACCATCTGCGCCGTGGCTTGGTTCAGGCTGCCGGCCACCTGGGCGACGGCGCCCGAGTCCATGGTTTGCCAGAGGGCTTGCAGTTTCGGCGGCAGGGTCTTGACGAGTGCGCCAAAGTCCTTGGTTTCAAGTGCCGTCTTCGCCGTCTCCGCCCCGAGGTTGGGGTACAGGACGAGTTGCTCGGCAAAGGCGATCCGGGCTTGCGCCTGCGCCTTGGCCGTATCGCTGATGGCCCCCGCGAGCAGGCGCTGGGCGGCAACCTGCCGCTCCGTCTGGGCGGTGAGGTTGCCCACCTCGCCACGCGCGACGTCGGCCTCGCCCTCTCGAATATCCTTGATCTCGTCGGAGGAGAGACCGACCTGCCCACCGTTGGAGGCCCGCATGATCGCGGCGGCGAAACGGCGCTCGAACCCTTCGGGGACGGACAGGAGCTGTGCCTGCGTGGATAGCTCCGCTACCGCCGCAGCGGCGCCGCTCACCTTCATGCGGTACAGGTCGAGAACGCGCGCCGCCTCGGCACGGGTGGCGACGCCCTTTTCGACGGCAAGGTCGGCCAGATTTTCGACGTTGGTGAGGTTCTGCCGCGCCTGAATGACCGGATCGACGGCGCGGGCCAG
>DASWVP010000007.1:0-5851 GCA_036401175.1 Azospirillum sp.
TGCCGCCCCAGTTCGCGGGCAAGGTCGCGCTGCGGCGCGTCGGCCTTCACCACGCGGTGCCCGGCGGCGACGCCGGAGGCGCGGCGCATGACGTAGAAGGGCGTGCCGAGCAGGCCGGTGTCGGCGCAGGCGAACAGCGGCTCGGGCGCCGCGACGCCGGCCGCGAAGGCGGCGCGCAGCACGGCGAACTCCTCCATCTTGCCGAGGCTGGCGTCCACCCCGGCGGCCGAGGCGGCACGCAGCACCACCGGATGCCGGCCCGCATGCGGCCCGCCGTCCACGTCGAGCGTCAGCGCCTGGTTGATGGAGATGGCGCCGCCGCCCAGCCGCCCCTCGTCCACGATGGCGACCCGGCCGGCCCCGGCCTGTTCCGCCAGCCACGCTTCCAGGCGCGGGCGGGTGTCGTCGGTGATCAGTCCCATGACCAGAACCCGTCGCCTTCCTTCAGGTAAAAGCCGCTCAGCACCATCTTGTGCACCTCCGACGCGCCGTCCACCAGCCGCGCCTGCCGCGCGTAGCGGTAGATCCATTCCAGCGGCGTGTCCTTGGAATAGCCCCTGGCGCCGCACAGCTGGATGGCCGTGTCGACCGACTTGTACAGCGTGTCGGCGACCAGCACTTTGGCCATCGACAGCTCCTTCTTGGCGAAGCTTCCACGGTCCAGCGCGCGGGCCGCCTTCATCACCATCAGCCGACCCAGCTCGATCTGCATCGCCGCGTCGCCCAGCATCCACTGCACGCCCTCGTGCTCGGCCAGGGTCATGCCGAAGCTGCGGCGCTCCTTCACATAGGCGCCGGCGATCTCCAGGCTGCGCTTGGACAGGCCGAGCCAGCGCATGCAGTGCGTCAGCCGCGCGGTGCCCAGGCGGATCTGCGTCACCTTGAGCCCGTCGCCGATGTTCATCAGCACCTGATCGTCGGGGATCTCCAGCCCGTCGAACTCCATCTCGCAATGGCCGCCGTGCTCCTCCGGGCCCATGATCGGGATGCGCCGCACGATGCGCCAGCCCGGCTGGTCCTTGTCGAACAGGAAGGCGCTCAGCCCCTTGCGCGCATCGTCGGAGGTGCGGGCGATGAGGATGAAGTGCTGCGCCGTCTCCGCCCCGGTGATGAACCACTTGCGCCCCGACACCACCCAGCGGTCGCCCCGGCGCTCCGCCTTCGTCAGCATCATCGCGGGGTCGGAGCCGCCGCCGGGGTGCGGCTCGGTCATCGCGAAGGCGGAGCGCACCGTGCCGTCGACGATGGGCTGCAGCCAGCGTTCCTTCTGCGCCTCCGTCGCCACCTTGTTCAGCACGATCATGTTGCCGTCGTCGGGCGCCGCCGAATTGAAGCAGACCGGGCCGAAGATCGAGCGGTTCATCTCCTCGTAGCATGCCGCCATGCCGACCACGGGCAGGCCCTGCCCGCCGCGCTCCTTCGGCATTTGCAGCGCCCACAGCCCGGCGGCCTTCACCTTGGCGCGGACGCGCTGGAGCACGTCGTCGCGGATGTTCTCGTGCTCGTCGTAGGAGGCCGGGTCGGCCTCCAGCGGCAGGATCTCCGCGGCGACGAAGGCGCGCACGCGCCGGCGGTAGTCCTCGATCTCGGGCGGCAGCGTGAAGTCCATGGCCGTTTCCCCTCCTGCTTCTTTATCGCTCACAGCGTGTTGACGAGTTGCCCGCCGTCCACCGCCAGCTCGGCGCCGGTCATGTAGGCGCCGGCGTCGGAGCACAGCAGCAACAGCGGCCCGTCGAGGTCCTCCAGCGTGCCCAGGCGGCGCTGCGGGATGCGCTTGATCACCGCCTGCCCGGCCTCGCCGGCGAAGAAGTCGCGGTTCAGCTCGGTCTCGACATAACCGGGGCACAGCGCGTTCACCCGGATGCCGAAGCGCGCCAGTTCCAGCGCCATCGCCTTGGTAAGCTGCACCAGCCCCGCCTTGGACGCCGCGTAGGCGGCGACGTGGCCGGACACGCGCAGACCCAGGATGGAGGCGATGTTGACGATGCTGCCGCCGCGCCCCTGGTCCTTCATGGCGCCGGCCGCCGCCTGCGCCACCAGGAAGCAGCCCTTCAGGTTGGTGTCCAGCACCCGGTCCCAGTCCTGTTCCGTGTGGTCGAGAAAGCCGCGCGAGACGGTGGTGCCGGCGTTGTTGATGAGGATGTCCAGGCCGCCCAACCCGTCGGCCGCGTCGGCGACGGCGTTGCGCACGGACCCGGCGTCGGTCACGTCCATCGGCACGGCCACCGCCTCGCCGCCCAGGGCGGCGATGGTGTCGCACAGTTCCTCCAGCGCGTCGACGCGCCGCGCCGCTACCGCGACCCGCGCGCCGGAGCGCGCCAGCAGTTCGGCGAAGTGACGCCCCAGCCCGCTGGACGCGCCGGTGACCAGCGCCGTGCGGCCGCTCAGATCCACGCGAAAGCTCACGTCCGGCCCTCCCCATTCCTTACTGCCCGCGTTTGCGCTGGAAAAAACGAGCGAGCGCTCGTTATATTATGGACACACGCGCCGTCCTGCAACAGCGATCACCGGCAGGCGGCGCCGGAAGGAAGAGTATGGGCACGTTCCGAGACTTCCAGTCGCGCGTCGATCTGTCGACGGAGGCGCTGTGCGCGCGCATCCTCGAACGGCACCGCGGGACGATCCGCATCAAGAAGCCGCACGTGGCGGTGTCCAACCTCGCCCGCATCGTCGAGGCGACGCTGGATGTGGCCAACCGCAAGGGCTTCCATTCCATGAGCCTGCGCGACCTGACCGAACGGTCGGGGCTCAGCATGGGTGCGCTCTACGCCTACTTCGACGGCAAGGAGACGCTATTGATGATGATCCTCGGCCAGGTCGCGGCGGTAGCGGAGGAGGTGCTGGGCGCGCCGCCGCCGGAACTGGCCGGCGACCCGCGCGGCCGGCTGCGCTGGCTGCTGGAGACGCACGTCTACATGACGGAGGCGATGCAGCCCTGGTTCGTCTTCGCCTACATGGAGGCCAAGGCGTTCCCGCGCGAGGGGCGCGACGTGGCGCGGCACAGCGAACTGGCGACGGAGGCGATGATCGCCGCCGCGCTGGACGACGGCGTGCGGGCCGGGCTGTTCGCCGTCGCCGACGTGGCGATGACCGCCGCGCTGGTCAAGCCGCTGCTGCAGGACTGGTACGTCAAGCGTCCCAAGTACCGCCGCCGGGGCGTGACGCCCGAACGCTACGCCCGCGAGGTGACGGCGTTCGTCGAGGCGGCGATCGCCGCCCCTGCGGTACGGGGCGCGGCCGCCGTTGGAGGCGACCCGGTGTAAGACGCGCCGATCAGAAGCGTTCCAGCGACACGCAGACGCTGTCCTTGCCCTTCAGGCTGCCGCACCCGTCGCTGCGCTGCGAGATGAAGCGGATCTGCACGCGGTCGCGGTCGACGCCGGCCGGCAGCAGGGCTTCCGCCACCTCGACGCGGGTGGCCGGGGCCGGGCCCGTCGTCTTGGCCTTGGCAAGCTGCATCGGCGCCTTCGGCTCGACCTTGGCGACCTGGACGGGAGCCGGAGCGGGGGCCGGCTTGTCGTTGCGCGGCGGCGCCTTCGCCACCTGCACCGGCGCCACCTGTACCGGCACCACCTGCACCGGCACGGCCGGCTTCTGCGCCACGACCACGTCGGGCTGCTTGGGCGCCGGGGCGGGCTTCGGCGCGTCCTTCGGCAGCACCGCCACCTCGATGGCGACGGCGCCGGCGGATGCGGATGCCTGCTGCGGCTCGTGGCCGCGAATCTGCGGCGTCAGCGCCGCCAGATAGGCGCGCGTCTCGCCCGGCAGCTTCTGCTTGCGCGCCAGGACGTTGGCGTAGCAGGCCGGACCGCAGTTGTAGGCGGCCAGGAAGCCCGGCGCGCCGAACAGGTCGTACATCTCGCGCAGGTAGGCGGTGCCGGCCATGATGTTGTCGCGCACGTCGGCCGGGTCGGAGCCCAGGCCGTACTGCGCGCGCATCAGCTCGTAGGTTCCGGGCATGACCTGCATCAGCCCCATGGCGCCGGCCTTGCTGGTCAGCACGCGGCCGTTGACCGTGTGCCGTCCATGGCTCTCGCGCATCATCACGGCGCGGATCCAGCGTTCGGGAACGTCGAAACGCTCCGACGCTTCGCGGATGTGCGGCATCCAACGTCCCAGCGGATCGGAGGGGTCGATCGGCGTCGCGCCCCGATCCGGGACGGCGGCCACCTCGGTGCCCTGCTGCGAGGCGCAGCCGGCGAGCGAAAGGCCGATGAACAGCGCCAGGGCGGCGGCGTACGCCGGCCGGGCGGTCTTGGCCGGAACGGCCGGAGTGTGCTCAAGTGCCAATTGGAGTCGTCCGTGCTGACGGCATACGATCGATAGGCGTACCCTGTTATTGCGAGCAACAAGGGGGTGAAGTCAAGCGACAACGCCCACTGTTCGTCACATTTCCGCCTCTTCCCTGTCGCGAAGACTTTCGCAATAGAACATTTTATGGACATTCACCGGAATAATTCCCGGCTTGTCTGCGACGTTCGGTGAGATTCCGTACGCTCGCATGTTTGTCCGCGATCAAATCCGCTCCGCCACCGCCGGGCTAGAGTGCGCCCACCCGAATCGTCCGAGCAGGAGCCACCCGGCATGCCTTTCCCGACCTTCTTCGACGCCGCCCCGCGCCTGAGCGTCTTCGATCCGCTGAGCGCCTTTCTCGGCGCCACGGACGGTGGCCTCATCGACTATGGCTATGCCGACGCGGTGAAACTGGCCGGCCACTCCTGCCCCACCGTGGCCGGCGCCTACCTGATGACGGTGCGCGGGCTGCGGGCGCTGTACGGCGCCGAGCCGCCGGTGCGCGGCGACGTCGTGGTGGCGTTCCGCGCGACCGAGACGGCCGGCGCCACCGGCGTCATGGGCCGCGTCGCCGCGCTGCTGACCGGGGCGGCGGGCGAGGACGGCTTCAAGGGCATCGGCGGTCACTTCGACCGCCGCGGCCTGCTGCGCTTCGCCGCCGCCATCGACGGCGACATGGCCCTGCAGCGCCGCGACACCGGGGCCGGCGTCCAGATGCGCCTCGACCCCGCCGTGGTGCCGTCGGCAGAGGAGGTCGGCCGGCTGCTGCCGCGCGTCCTGCACGGCCACGCCGACGCCGACGAGGCCCGGCGCTTCCAGGCGCTGTGGCAGGACCGCGTGCGGCGCCTGCTGGTCGACCACGCGGACGACCCGGCGCTGGTCACCATCACGCCATGGTACGGCGCGCCGCCGGCATGACGCTCGCCTTCCCCGATACCGCCCGCCGGATCGGCGGGCACCGCGTGTTCTTCCCGCTGGCGCTGGTCTTCGCGGCGCTGAGCGTGCCGTACTGGACGGCCGGTTACCTCGGCTGGCTGCCGGTGGCGTGGACGCCGGCCGTGCACGCGCACGAAATGGTGATGGGATTCGCGCTGGCGGTGGTCGGCGGCTTCCTGCTGACCAAGCCGACGCGCGCGGTGCTGGCGCTGGCGGTGGGGGCGTGGCTGCTGGGGCGCGCGGCGATGCTGGCCGGGCTGCCGCCGGCCTGGGCGGTGCCCGCCGCCCTCGCCTACCCCGTGGTGCTGTTCGTGCACGGCGGCCTGCCCTTCCTGCGCGCCGCCAAGAGCGGCCACAACGCCGTGTTCGGTCCGCTGATCGGCGCCTTCGCGCTGGCCGAGGCGCTGGTCTGGGCCGGCGGCGACGGCGGCCGGGCGGGGGCGCTGCTGGCCCTGCACCTCGTCGGCCTGCTGCTGTTCACCATGGGCGGGCGCATCATCCCCTCGGCCACGGCGGGCGCCGTGCGCCAGCAGGGCGGATTGCTGGTGGCGCGCGTGCAGCCCCGGCTGGAATGGCTGGGCGTCGGCGGCGCGGCCGTCGCCACGGCGTCGGTCGCCACGGG
>DASWVP010000008.1:0-8959 GCA_036401175.1 Azospirillum sp.
CTTCGCGGGGGAGGGGGCAGGCGCGCGCTGGTCCCCTCCCCCGCGAAATGGGGGAGGGATGGGGTGGGGGCCCGGCGCAGCCACGTCTTCACCCGCGCCGACGCGCCAACGCCCACCCGCGCGCGTGGTCCATGACGCGCCCGCGCGGCTCTGCTACGCTGCCCCGCGCGCGCCGCCACGCGCCATCGTTGCAGAGCCACCCGGACGCCCCATGCAGAAGAAGTTCCAGATCTTCGTCAGCTCGACCTACCAGGACCTGATCGAGGAGCGCCGCGCCAAAATCTCTACAATCAACCATCATTGACACAATTGAGGCCACCAAAATGTCCGAGCGCCTTTTTCTGTACATTGACATATTGGGATTCAAAGATCTTGTTGCAAAAGGATTCGACATAATGTCGATATACGAAAAAATTGATAGACTTCCCGCTCATAGCGACGAAGGGTTTAGCTGTATTGTGTTTTCTGATACAATTGTTGTTTATGGTGATGGCTATTGGCTGCGCCATCAGAATCAAGGGATAATGTGGCTAGCAGAATTCGCTCAGCATCTCTTCTACAACCTGATAAGCTTGGATGTCCATATACGCGCATACTTAACAAGTGGTGACTTTGAGCATCACAAGCTGAAAAATTTAGAGGCATACTATGGCGAAGCTTTGGTTAAATGCTATGAACGCGAAAAGGATATTAAGAGCACTGGATTGTTTATAGACAGCAAACTACTCCCCTACTGTGACATTTTCAAAACAACGGAATATGACGAACACTCTCATTATGTTCATGTAATGCAGCACCTCGACGAAATAAGTTGGAGGCACGGAATGTATCCAATTCCAGGGATATGCGTCTCATCAACAGGGGCGGAATGGTGGCTTGCCTACTTACTTACGTATTTAAGAAACACCCACAAACATGCAAACGATATTTCATTACCAGAGGCAACCAGATTAAAACACCGGAATGCTTGGAATATGATCTCTCAACATCATCCAGGACTCACCCAAACACTGGAAGAGACAGATTTTAATTTTCGGGAAATCGTCGATATCGATTGGGCTGAGCCATTACGCCGCATCGGAACAGAAGAAGGAGCTTGGGGCTAGCAAGAGGCAGCCACTGGATTTAATCTGCACTATTGAGTTTCAACCGCGCGCCCGGCCCACCTCCGTTCGCAGGAATAAACTCTACTCCCGCTTCCTCAAGCACGGCCTTCAACGCCATCAACGTCTCCAATTGTGGGTTGGAATTGCATGTCTCGAACACACGGATGGTCGCCACGCCAATCCCCGACGCGGCGGCAAGGTCTTTCTGTGTCCAGCGGATCAGCGCACGGGCGGCGCGGCATTGGGCGGGTGTTAGCATTCCCGGAATGTGCCACGCCCACCCACAGGCGACAATTCCAACCGGGAAAGAAGCGCTGAGGCAATATCTCTGATATTGCCTCGATATCTCTGATATGGCAGCATGCCACTCCGAAGCCAGATTGCAGACGGAGGAACACCCATGACCAAAATCTCGTGGCGGGGGGTGTTGGCGGGGGCGGCGGGGGCTCCGGTGGTGGGTGGGGGGCTTGAGGAGGCGGGGGATCCGATGGTGGAGCTGTGCCGGGAGTGGCGCGACGCCTGGGCCGAGGCCGGCCGGTGCTGGGACGAGCGGGTGCGGTTGCAACGGGAACTGGTGGCGCGACTCGGGGAACCTCGGGTGGCGGCCGGGGTCGCGGCGGATGGGGCGGTGCTGCACGCCTGGGCGGACGAGCGGATCGACGCGCTGGTGAGCGATGCGGAGGCGCGGGCGCGGCTGAAGGCGGAACTAGCGGAGCGGCGGGCGCGCTGGGATGCGGAGGCCGACGCCTGCGGGCTGAGCGATGCCGAACGGCGGGAGGACGAGGCCGACGGGCGGCTCGACACCGTGCTGCGGGCGGTGCTGGCGGGACACGCGGCGTCGCTGCGCGGCGTGGTCGCCAAGCTGGACGTCGCCGCCACCCTGGGCGCGGGGGAGGATGACCTGCCGTGGGCGTTCCTGCACGGGGCGCTGGGGGATCTGCGGGGGATCGCGGGGGCGTAGCGGCGGAGAACCCCTCACCCGGCGCCTGCGGCGCCACCCTCTCCCGGGGCGGGAGAGGGAATAGGGGGCCTCTCCCTATGGCGAATTCCCGCGCTTCGGACGGGGGACCGCGTTCGCGCCGGGGTGGGCGGCGCAACCAAGCGTGATCGGCGCCGTTTCCATGGGCGACCCGATCGAACGGTACCTTGGAGATACGATCATGCGCACCATCAAGGCCCTTGTGCTTCTCGGCCTCTTCGGCACGCTGCTGACGGCCTGCAACACCTTCGAAGGCATGGGCGAGGACGTCCAGGCCGGCGGCCGCGCCATGGAACGCTCGGCCGACAGCGTCCAGAAGAAGATGTAACCGGTCAGACCGCGCGTCCCCGCCACGGCAGCAGGGCGGGGACGCGCGCCCGGTACGCCCGGTAGGCGTCGCCATAGTGCGCCAGCAGCGTGCGCTCCTCGTGCATCATGCCGATCAGCAGATAGGCGCTCGCCCACACCGCCGTGGCGAGGCCGCGTTCGTCGGCCACCCCGCCCCACAGCACCAGCAGCCCGCCCGCGTACAGCGGATGGCGCATGAAGCGGTGCGCGCCGTCCAGACGCAGCGGCTCGTCCTCGGCCAGGGTTTGGCCCGCCCGGTGCGCGCGGATCTGCGCCGTGCCGGCGAAGCGGCCGAGGTCGTAGCCGGCCAGCCCCCACAGGAACACCGCCACCCCCAGCGCCAGCGCCACCCCCTGCCCGGCCATCAGCCACCCCGGCCGATCGAACGCCGCCCCGTCGAGCAGCGCCCGGCCAAGCGCCAGCACCGGCAGCAGCGTGACCACGGCGAACAGGTTGTAGGCCAGCCGCGTGTAGGGCCCCAGCCCCAGCCGCGCCTTCACCGCCGGCGCCGCCAGCACGCTGTGCCCCAGGCCGAACGCGGCCCAGGCGAGGGCGTAGAGGAGATGGGGGACGAGGGTGGACATGGGTGACATCATAGCCCCTCCCCCGCCCAAACAGTCACCCCGCCATGCGCTTGATGGTGTTGGTGGTGCTCTGGCCGGCGACGAGGTCGGCCAGGACGACCTTGCCGCCGTAGCTTTGCACGAAGTCCGCGCCCACCACCGTGGCGACGGTGTAGTCGGCGCCCTTCACCAGAACGTCCGGGCGCAGCGCGGTGATGAGCTGTTCGGGCGTGTCCTCGCCGAAGACCACCACGAGGTCGACCGAGGCCAGCGAGGCCAGCACCGTGGCGCGCGCCGTCTCACTCTGCACCGGGCGGGTCGGGCCCTTCAGGCGCTGCACGGATTCGTCGCTGTTCAGGCCGACCACCAGCACGTCGCACGCCGCCTTGGCCTGCGCCAGCAGCGAGACGTGGCCGGGGTGCAGCAGGTCGAAGCAGCCGTTGGTGAAGCCCACCCGCTTGCCGCGCAGGCGCCAGCGCGCGGCGCATTCCACCGCCTGCTCACGGGTCGCCACCTTGGCCTCGCCGTGGCGCCATTCCTGGGTGTGCAGCGCCTCCAGCAGTTCGGGCGCGCGGACCACGGCGGTGCCGACCTTGCCCACCACGATGCCGGCGGCGAGGTTGGCGAGCCGCGCCGCGTCCTCCAGCGGCACGCCGGCCGACAGCGCGGCGGTCAGCGTGGCGACGACGGTGTCGCCGGCCCCGGACACGTCGAACACCTCGCGCGCCTCGGCCGGCAGGTGCGCCACCGTGCCGTCGCGCGTGACCACGCTCATGCCGCGCTCCGACCGCGTCGCCAGAACGGCGTCGATGCCGCAGGTGTCGATGATGCGGCGGCAGGCGGCGGCCACCTCGTCGTCGGAGTCGGCCGGCATGCCGGTCGCCTCCATCAACTCCTTGCGGTTGGGGGTGACGATGCTCGCCCCCTTGTAGCGGCGGTAGTCGGAGCCCTTGGGATCGACCACCACCGGCAGCCCGGCGGTGCGCGCCACGGCGATGACGCGGCCCAGCAGCTTGTCGGTCAGCACGCCCTTGCCGTAGTCGGACAGGATCACCGCGCCGACGTCGAACAGCGCGTCGCGCACCGTGGCGGACACGAGGTTTGCGGCCTCGGCGGCGATCGGCGCCACCGTTTCGGCGTCGGCGCGCAGCAACTGCTGGCGGCCGGCGATGAAGCGCGTCTTCACCGTGGTCTGGCGGCCGGGCTGGGACACCACGCCGCCGTCGCCGCCCAGTTCCGACGCGACCAGCCGGCGCAGCTCGGCCCCGGCGGAATCGTCGCCGATGACCGAGACGAAGCGGCACGCGGCGCCCAGCGCCTTGACGTTCGCCGCCACGTTGCCGGCGCCGCCGAGCATGGCGCTTTCCCGCTCGATGCGCAGGACGGGGATCGGCGCCTCGGGCGAGACGCGGTCCACCGCGCCGTAGACGAAGCGGTCGAGCATGACGTCGCCGACGCACAGCACGCGCGCGGACGACAGGGAATCGATGTGACGGGCAAGGTCGCTCATGCGCGCACTTCTACCAGTCGCGGCCCGCTCACGGCAAGGTGACTGGCCGGTGATCGCGATGCGGCGTTAGATCGGGGGCATGGCCGTTTCCACCACCCACACCCTGCCGGTCCTCAAGCGCCTGCTGCCGCTGCTGCTGCTGGCGGGCGGGCTGGCGGCGTTCTTCGCGCTGGGGCTCGACCGGCAGCTGTCGCTGGCGGCGCTGGCGCGGCACCGGGCCGGCCTCGCCGGGTTCGTCGCCGAACAGGGGGCGGTGGCGGTGCTGGCCTATATCGGAGTGTACGCGCTGTCGGTGGCGTTCTCGGTGCCGGGGGCGACGGTGCTGACGCTGGCCGGCGGCTTCCTGTTCGGCACGCTGGCGGCCACCGCCTATGCGGTGACGGGGGCGACGCTGGGCGCCGTGGCGGTGTTCCTGGCGGCGCGCACGGCGCTGGGCGGCGGGTTGCGGGCGCGGGCGGCGCCGTGGATCGCCCGGCTGGAGGCAGGGTTCCGCGAACACGCCTTCTCCTACACGCTGTTTTTGCGGCTGGTGCCGCTGTTCCCGTTCTGGCTGGTCAATCTGGTGCCGGCCTTCCTGGGCGTGCCGCTGCGCACCTATGCGCTGGCGACGCTGATCGGCATCGTGCCGGGCGGGCTGGTCTACGCCTCCGTCGGGAACGGGCTGGGGGCGGTGCTGGACGCCGGGGGCTCGCCGGACCTGGGGCTGATCTTCGCGCCGGAGGTGCTGTTCCCGCTGCTGGGGCTGGCGGCGCTGGCGCTGCTGCCGGTGGCGGTGAAGGCGTGGCGGGGGCGGACATGACGGATACGGTCCGCTGCGGCGTGTGCGTGATCGGCGCCGGCTCCGGCGGGCTGTCGGTCGCGGCGGCGGCGGCGCAGATGGGCGCGGACACCGTGCTGGTCGAGCGCGGCGCCATGGGCGGCGACTGCCTGAACACCGGCTGCGTGCCGTCCAAGGCGCTGCTGGCCGCCGCCAGGGCGGCGCACGGCGTGCGCACGGCCGGGCGCTTCGGCGTAACGGCGGGGGGGGAGCCCGGCATCGACTTCGCCGCCGTGCACGCGCACGTCCACGGCGTCATCGCCGCCATCGCCCCGCACGACAGCCAGGAGCGGTTCGAGGGGCTGGGCGTGCGGGTGATCCGCGCCGCCGCGCGTTTCGTGGACGCGGATACGGTGGAGGCCGGGGGCGTGCGGATCAAGGCGCGGCGCTTCGTGCTGGCGACCGGCTCGCGCCCGCTGGTGCCGCCGATTCCGGGGCTGGACGGCGTGCCTTACCTGACCAACGAGACCCTGTTCGCGCGCACCGCCGCGCCCGGCCATCTGATCGTGCTGGGCGGCGGGCCGATCGGCGTGGAGATGGCGCAGGCGCACCGCCGCCTGGGCGCCCGCGTCACCATCGTCGAGAAGCAGACCCTGCTGCCCCGCGACGACCCGGAGCTGGTCGAGGTCGTGCGCCGCCGCCTGACCGCCGAGGGGGTGGAGCTGGTGGAGGGCGTGGGCGTCGCCGCCGTGGAGCGCGCGGGCGACGGAGTCGCGGCGCTGCTGGAGGACGGCCGGCGGATCGACGGCACCGACCTGCTGGTGGCGGCCGGGCGGCGCGCCAACGTGGAGGGGCTGGGGCTGGACGCGGCCGGCGTCGAGACCACGAAGGCCGGAGTCGTCGTGGATGCCCGGCTGCGCACGACCAACCGGCGCGTCTTCGCCGTGGGCGACGTCACCGGCGGGCCGGCCTTCACGCACATGGCCGGGCATCAGGCCGGCATCGTCATCCGCAACGCGCTGTTCCGCTGGCCGGCGCGGGCGGACCGGGCGGCGGTGCCGTGGGTGACCTACGGCGACCCCGAACTGGCCCACGTCGGCCTGACCGAGGCGCAGGCGCGCGACCGGCACGGCGCCGTGCGCGTGCTGCGCGCCCCCTTCGCCGAGAACGACCGCGCCCGCGCCGACGGCACGCCGGAGGGGCTGGTGAAGCTGGTGGCCTGGCCCGGCGGGCGGATCGTCGGCGCCTCCATCGTCGGCGCGCACGCGGGCGAGCAGATCGCGCTGTGGTGCCTCGCCCTGTCCAAGGGAATGCGGGTGCACGACGTGGCGGGGCTGGTGCTGCCTTACCCGACGCTGGCGGAAGCGGGCAAGCGGGCGGCCGGCGGCTTCTTCACGGCGACGCTGTTCGGGCCGCGCACGCGGGGGCTGGTGCGCTTTCTTTCATGGTTCGGCTAATTTCCACTCGCTCGGCGGGTGCATGTGTAACCCTTCGTTAAAGAGGTGCGCGCTTCACTGACGCGGCGCGGGCGGACACCGCGCAGGGAGGCCGGATTGCGCATCCTGGTGGTCGATGATTCCCGCATGGCCCGCACGGCGCTGTGCCAGCAGCTCGCCGCGTTCGGGCACGAGACGGCGTGGGCGCCCGGCGGGGCGGAGGCGCTGGCCGCCGTGCAGGACGGGGCGTTCGACGTCGTCCTGGTGGATTTCAAGGTCGCCGACATGGACGGGGTGGAGGTGTGCTGGCACCTGCGCGCCGCGCAGGGCGCCAAACACCTGTACCTGATGCTGATGATCCCCGGCAGCATCACCAACCAGTTCTTCGAGGTGGTGGAGAACGGCGCCGACGAGTTCCTGCGCAAGCCGCTGGACTGGGCATGGCTGCGCGCGCGCCTGCTGGCCGCCTCGCGCGTGGTCGACATGCAGCGCGAGCTGGAGCGGCTGGCGACCACCGATTCGCTGACCGGCGCGCTGAACCGCGGCCGCTTCATGGCCCGCGCGGCGGAAGAGGTGATCCGCGCCCGGCGCTATGGCCGCGATCTGTCGGCGATGATGCTGGACATCGACCTGTTCAAGCGCATCAACGATACCTATGGACACGCGGCCGGCGACGAGGCGATCCGCATGAACGTGCGCACCTGCCGCCAGCTGGTCCGCCAATGCGACGTGCTGGGCCGGCTGGGCGGCGAGGAGTTCGCCGTGCTGCTGCCGGAAACGGCGCTGAACGGCGCGGTGCTGCTGGCCGAACGGCTGCGCCGCTCGCTGGCGGTGACGGCGGTGAAGGCGCCGGACGGGGCGACGTTCAGCTTCACCGTCAGCATCGGCGTCAGCACCCTGCACAAGGGCGAAGGCGAGATCGACCCGATGCTCGCCCGCGCCGACGAGGCGCTGTACCGCGCCAAGCGCTCGGGCCGCAACCGCGTCCTGCCGGAGGAGCCTGTGACGGCGGGGTAACGTTGGGTTTTCGCTGCGCTCAACCCAACCTACCCGGACTCACGGCCTAGCCAAGCCCAGTACGAGGAAGGCCCAAGCTGGATGCACATCCTCTTTGATCCCGCTTTGATCCGGGTAACGACCGAGTATCGGCCCAGAAAACACGCTCAATTCCTCGGCCGTTTTCAAAAGAAGCTTTCGGGCAGTTTGTTCTGCGTCCTTGAGCGATTCGCAGTTTTTAACTCTTACTTTCACCGCAACGCAATTCTCCGCAGCTTCCCAAGATACGCAGGCATTCCATTCTTCACCTCTCCAAGTCATCTCCACTTGGGCCGGCCAATCCCGCGATTTACTAATTTTTTCCAAACGCAATGCCGTTGCACGGCGCCATAGATTAATGACCTGCTTGGCCAGAGCTTTGTCGCCGCATCCTGGCCAAGAGAAGGTCTCTTCTAACGCAACCTCGCCTTTTAGGCCGAGGTGAAAGTCGGCTTTAATATCATCACCATTGGAGCCAGCGCAACGCGACAGCGTCACAGTCTGGATGTCGAGTTCCGAGTAGGTCGAACTCATTGATAAACTCCTTTCTCATACGCCAATTTAGATGTGAATGGGGATCTGCATCCCGCAAAACAAGAGGAGGCGAGAGGATTTCCCATTTAATTTTTTGCGTTCGCCATGAGCGCAAAGGCGTTCAAGACGCGCACCGGGGCAACGACGCACCATGGCGGGCGACGACGAAAGGGAAACCCGCCATGCTCAAAGGCTTCACCCCGCCCTTCACGCCGGACGGCCGGTCCGCGCTCGCCCCGGCGCCGCCCTGGCACTACGCCGGCTGGCTGTACTCCATCGCCTATGAGGTGGACGCCGCCGTCGCCGGCCGCTTCCTGCCCGACGGGTTCGGGCGCGCCACCGGCGTCGCCACCGCGCATTTCTGCGACTGGCAGGCGACCACCGACGGCAGCGAACTGCTCGACCCCATCTACGCGCAGTACCGCGAGTTCTTCGTGCTGGTGGAGGCCGATCGGCGCGGCGACGCCGCCAATTTCTGCCCGTTCATCTATGTGGACCAGGACATCTCCATGGTGCGCGGCTGGCTGCAGGGCCTGCCCAAGAAGCTGGGCAGCGTGTGGCTGACGCGCTCCTACCCGCTCGACCACCCGGCGGCGGCGCCGGCGCGGGCGGGGACGCGGCTGGGCGCCTCGCTGGCGGTGAAGGACCGGCGGCTGGCGCAGGCGGCGCTGACGCTGACCGGCGGCGAGGG
>DASWVP010000009.1:0-2220 GCA_036401175.1 Azospirillum sp.
GCCGCTGTCCGATCGCGTGATCTTGCCGGTGCTGTCCGTGTGGATCCAGCCGCCCCCGTAGGGCTGGGGCGGCTTCTGGCTGCCGATCGCCGCCATGACGGCCGCGATGACCGCCGCCGCGACGATGCCCCAGGGACCGAGACCGGCGCCGAATCCCATGAGCTGCGCGCCATAGGCCGCGCCGGCACCAAGCGCGCCGCCGACGACAGCGCCACCGATCTTGCTGCCGCCCATGAAGGTGTTGGACAGGTAGGCGCCGCCCATACCGCCGATGGCGGCCGGAGCCAGCACGCCTGTGGAAATTCCGGACAGCGTGACGCCGCCGCCCCCGGCAGACCCGAGACCGGGAGCGCCGCCGGATGCCAGAACAGAGCCCTCGCCGGCCATCGCCGATGTGTTGACGATTTCGCTGGCCCCGATCACGTCCACGTAACCAGGGGCTACGCCGGACAGGCTGATTGGGGCGTTGATGATTTCGGCGCCGCCGATCACGTCCACATAGCCGGACGCAATACCTGGGGCTACGCTGTCAATGCCGGTGCCAAACAGCGGCGCATTCATCACGCCCGACCACAGGCTCGACACGCCGGTCTTGTCGAGTGCCCAGGACGCGGCCTTGCCCAGCCCCCAGTTCGTCGCCATGCCGGTGAGGGACTGCCCGCCGCCGGGCATGGCCTGCACCTGCACGGCGGCGGGGCTGCCGCCGCCGCTGGCGCTGAACATCGGCAGGTCCCACAGCGACGGCCGATAGCTGCCGATCCCCGCCATGTTCATCAGCGGGTTGACGGTCCCCATCTTCAGGAAGTCGGTGGCGACCGAAGCGAACGCGCCTTTGAGCACATTGCCCCACTTCACGCTCTCGCCCTGGCCCTTGACGATGGCGTCGACGGCGCTTTCCAGCGGGCGCACGATCCCGTCGTCGATCGCGTCGCCCACCGCCGCGTAGGCGGACTCGGCGTGACGCACCTCCACCCCCAAACGGGCGTTGGCGTCGGCCGCGCGCAGCATTTCGTCGGCTTGTTCGCGCTGCGCCCCGGTGAGCTTTTCGTATTCCAGCCCCTGCCGCCGGAGGTATTCCAGCCCGTCTTCCCGCGCCGCGGCGATGGCCTTGTCATCCTCCGACAGGCCCAGCGTCGCGCGCTGGAACTCCAGGCCGCGCCGGGCCTCCTTGAGCTGGTCCACATAGCGCGACAGGTCCACGCCGTCGGCCGCCGCCTTCTGGCGCCCGAGCAGGGCGATGTTCGCCTGCAGGCGGCGGTTCCACTCCTCGACGCTCTCCCCCGCCTTCGGGTACGGGATCTCGCGCAGGGTCTGGGCCACCGCCTTGTTGCGGATCTCGGCATCCCGCGCGGCGCCGGCACCCAACCGGATCGCGGCGGCGAGGCGCTCGGCGGCGACGACCTCCTGCTCGATCTGGCCGGCGAACTCGCCGTGGATCTGCGTCCGGGCGAACGCCTCCTGCGCCTCCTGCGCGGCGCGGGTGGCGCCTTCGAGCCCGTGCAGCCGGGACGCGGCGACGGCGTTCTCGATGTTGGCGCGCCGCTGCGCCGCCTCGCCCTTCCCGGCCGCCGCCGCCAGCCGCGCGGCGGCCTCGGTCTGGAGCCCCATCTGCACGGAGGCCTGGTTCATGCTGCCGGCCACCTGGGCGGCGGCGCCCGCGTCCATCGCCTGCCACAGCTTTTGCAGGTCGGGCGGCAGCGTCTTGACGAAGGCGCCGAAGTCCCTGGTGGACAGCGCCGTCTTCGCCGTCGCCGCCCCGAGTTCCGGGTACTGCACGAGCTGTTCGGCGAAGGCGACGCGGGCCTGCGCCTGGGCCTTGGCGGTGTCCGAGATGGCGCCCGACAGCAGCCGTTGCGCCGCCGTCTGGCGCTCGGTCTGTGCCGTGGTGTTGCGCAGCTCGCCCTGCGCCACGTCGGCTTCGCCCTCGCGGATCTCGGTCGCGCGCTCGCCGCTGATGGGGGTCTGCCCGCCGTTCGTCGCCTTCATGATCGCGGCGGCGAAACGGCGCTCGAACCCCTCTGGCACCGACAGGAGCTGCGCCTGGGTGGACAGCTCCGCCACCGCGGCGGCGGCGGCGTCCACCTTCATGCGGTACAGGTCGAGAACGCGCGCCGCCTCGGCACGGGTGGCGACGCCCTTTTCGACGGCAAGGTCGGCCAGATTTTCGACGTTGGTGAGGTTCTGCCGCGCCTGAATGACCGGATCGACGGCGCGGGCCAG
>DASWVP010000010.1:0-4166 GCA_036401175.1 Azospirillum sp.
CGCCGCCGCCGAGGCGGTGGCCGACACCACCGGCGGCGGGGCGGCGGGCGAAGCAAAGGCGGGTGCCCCGCGCCGCATCCTGGTGGTCGAGGACGACCCCGTGCAGCGCCAGGGCGTGCAGCTGCTGCTGGAATCCTGGGGCCACACGGTCACCGCCGCCGCCGACGGCCCGGCCGCGCTGGAATGCCTGCGCGGCGCGCCGCGCCCGCCGGACGCCGTCGTCACCGATTTCCGCCTGCCCGGCCCCCTCACCGGCGTGCAGGTGGTGACGCGCATCGGCGAGCTTGCCGGCCGGCCGGTCCCCGGCATCATCCTGACCGGCGACACCGCGCCCGAACGCATCCGCGAGGCGGTGGCGACCGGCTGCCGCCTGCTGCACAAGCCGTTCACGCCGGACCTTCTGCGCGACGCGCTGGCGGCCCTGGGCAAGGCCGACGTGACACCGGCCCGCGCCGTCCGGCAGACGGCCGCTTGAACCGTTGGTTTCATTATCGAAATGTTAAGGGCGCCGATGTTAACCTAATCGCCGCATCGGAGCGGCCGGAATGTCTCAGTCACGCCCCCTCACTCGCATCGATCAGGCCCAGCTCGACGCCGTCATCCGGCGGCACGAGATGTTCCGCAACGCCCGCATGGGCGGGGCGCGCGCCACCCTGTCGTTCTGCGACCTGTCGGGGCTCGACCTCGCCGGCCGCGATTTGGCGCACGCCGACCTCGTCGGCTCGTCGCTGAAGGGGGCCAATCTGGTGGGCGCGCGGCTGGACTGCGCGGCGATGTTCGCCTGCGACCTGCGGCAGGCTAACCTGGAGAACGCCAGCCTCATCAAGACCGACCTGCGCGGCGCCTGCCTGCGCGGCGCCGTCCTGATCGGCGCCAACCTGTTCGAGGCCGACCTGCGCGACGGCTCCCTGGCCGAGAAGGACCGCGCCGGCAACCTGCGCGTGGTGCAGGTGGACACCCAGCCGACCGAGGCGTCGGGCGCCGACCTGTCGGGCGCCAACCTGACCAACGCGCGCCTGAGCGGCGCCATGGCCATCCACACCGACTTCACCGACGCCGTCATGCGCGGCTGCAAGCTGGTGCGCGCCACCATGCGCGGCGCCAACTTCACCGGCTCCAACCTGGAAGGGGCGGATTTGTCCGGCGCCGACCTGCGCGGGGCGTGCCTGCGCGGCGCGGTGTTGACCGGCGCGTCGCTGACCATGGCCGACATGACCGACGCCGACATCGAGGACACGCTGACCGACGCGCCCGTCGGCCGCGTCATCGCCGAACTCGGCAAGCCGCTGGAGGAACTGCTGCACGACCACATCGTGTGGGTCGGCACCGGCGGCGCGCAGGGCCAGCACCTGGACCTCAGCGAATTCGACCTGCGCCACGCGCCGTCGCTGGCGCACAGTTGCATGACCATGCTGCGCGCCACCCGCGCCACCTTCTACGGCCTCGACCTGACCAACATCCAGCTCCAGGCGGCGCACCTGGAGGAGGCCGACCTGCGCAACGCCAAGATCTCCGGCGGCGACCTGCGCGGCGTGAACCTGAAGAACGCCCGGCTGAACAACGCCGACCTGCGCAACGCCAACCTGCGCCCGCTGGTGTTCGACGAGAAGCGCTCCATGCGCTCGGAACTGGCCGGCGCGCGGCTGCGCTATGTCGATTTCCGCGGCGCCTGCCTGCGCAACGTCAACTTCGCCGGCGCCGACCTGTCGTTCGCCAACCTGATGGGCTGCGACATGGCGAAGGCCGACTTCAGCCACGCCAAGCTGTTCGGCGCCAAGCTGGAACGCCGCGCCCTGGAGGGCGTGATCCTGGACGGCGTGGCGGGGTTGAAGCTGTAGCCGCCTGTCCTGCCGGCGTTTTCGGTGTTGGCGCAGGGCTCTGAATTCAGGTCAACAGGCTTTCCCGGTTCGCCCTGGCGGGGACTGAGCCCATAGGCGCTAACATGCGCATCCTCGCATGAACTTTAACGGTGAATCAGCCCTTTACCGTCATCCCCGCGCAGGCGGGGATCCATGTTTCCGACGAATGGACGTAGTGAAAAACGTGGATCCCCGCCTGCGCCGGGATGACGAATTGAATGAATGGTTGATCGTTGCATCAGTCAACGCACCAAAGACGCGCATGTTAGCGCCTATTGGGGACTGAGCCCCGGTTGTCGGCGCAGCCTCGGCTGCGGCGATGATCGCCTCTATCTCCTGCGTCAGTTCGTCGATGGTGACGAAGCCCTCCCGTTCGCTTTCCGCTTCGGCGGCGGCAAGCATCGCCATGAAGCGCTCGCGGCGCGTCGCGGCATCCGGTGGTCCCATTTCCACCTCCTTGCAGAATCTGACGGAGTGTAGATGAAGCACGCCGTGCGGAAAACCCACCCCGCGCGTTGAGTCCGCACCGTTTCGTGCTATTCCGGAACGGACGGGCGCGCGTGGAGACGGGGCGGGATGACGGGACAGCGGCATGAGCGGGCCGACACGGCGCTGGCCGCCGCGATCGCGCAGCACCGCGCCGGCAACCTGACGGAGGCGGAGCGCCTGTACCGCGCCATCCTCGCCGATCATTCCGACCATACGCAGGCGCTGCACCTGTTGGGCGTGCTGGCGCACCAGTGCGGGCGGCACGCGGCGGCGGCGGAGCTGATCGGCAAGGCGCTGGCACGCGATGCCGGCGTGCCCGAACACCACGCCAACTTCGGGCTGGCGCTGCACGCGCTGGGCCGGGTGCGCGAGGCGGAGGCCGCCTACCGCAAGGCGCTGGCGCTGCGCGACGCCTATCCGGAGGCGCACAACAACCTGGGCAGCGCGCTGCAGGACCAGGGCCGGCCGGAGGAGGCGCAGGCGCACTACCGCCGGGCGCTGGAGCTGCGCGGGGAGTTTCCCGAGGCGCTGGTCAACCTGGGCACCGCGCTGCGCGATGCCGACCGGCCGGAGGAGGCGGCGGAGTGCTTCCGCCGCGCCCTGGCGCTCGACCCGCGCAACCCGACGGCGCACAGCAACCTGGGCGTCGTGCTGAAGGAGACCGGCCGTGCCGACGAGGCCGAGGCGCACCAGCGCGAGGCGTTGCGCCTCGCCCCCGGCGACCCGGAAACGCTGGTCAACCTGGGCCTGCTGCGCGAGGCGCAGGGGCGGCGCGACGAGGCCGAGGCGTGCTATCGGCAGGCGCTGGCCTCCGACCCCGGCTTCGCGCTGGCGCGCTGGAATCTGGCGCTGCTGCTGATCGGCCGCGGCGCTCTGGCCGAGGGGCGCGAGCTGTACGAGGCGCGCTTCGACTCCCGCCGCGTGCTGGGCGCGCGCGCCGTGCCGGTGCCGCGCTGGCAGGGCGCGGATTTGACGGGCAAGCGCATCCTGGTCTGGCGCGAGCAGGGCATCGGCGACGAGCTGCTGTACGGCACCTGCCTGCCTGATCTGATCGCCATGGCTGGGCACGTGGTGCTGGAACTGGACGAGCGGCTGGTGCCGCTGTTCGCGCGCGCCTTCCCGCAGGCCACCGTGCGGGCCGAGACGCTGGGCCCGGACGGGCGCGAGACGATGCTGCCGCCGGACTGCGACGTGCACGTTCCGATGGCCTCGCTGCCGCGTTTCCTGCGCCGCCGCCTGAGCGACTTCCCGCCGCGCCGCCGCTACCTGACGCCAGACCCGCAACGCTTCGGCGTCTGGCGCCGGCGGCTGGCGGAGCTTGGGCCGGGGCTGCGCATCGGCGTCTGCTGGCGCAGCCAGCGCACGCACGGTGAGCGCAAGCACCTGTACACCCAACTCGACCAGTGGGCGCCGGTGCTGGCGCTGCCCGGCGCCGTGTTCGTCAATCTGCAGTACGACGTCCGCGACGACGAGCTTCGGCACGCCGCCGAACGGCTGGGCGTGCCGCTGCGCCACTGGCCCGACACCGACCTGAAGACCGACCTGGAGGCGGCGGCGGCGCTGACCGCCAACCTCGACCTCGTCATCACCGTGCAGTCGTCGGTGGGCGAGATGGCGGGGGCGCTGGGCGTGCCGGTCTGGCGCTTCGGCGGGGCGTACGACTGGACCATGCAGGGCACCGCCTGCCGGCCATGGTTCCCCGGCATGCGCATGTGGGGGGCGGCGGGCGGCGAGTCGCTGGGCGACGTGCTGGCCCGCATCGCCGCCGAGCTGCGGCGCCTGATGGCCGCGCCGCCGGCCGCCGACCCGCTGCGCGCC
>DASWVP010000011.1:0-3843 GCA_036401175.1 Azospirillum sp.
CGAGACCTACTTCGGCAAGCCCATGAAGGACCTCACGATCGCCGAGGCGGCCATGCTGGCCGGCCTGCCGAAATCCCCGTCCGCCAACAACCCGCTCACCAATCCGTCGCGCGCCCGCTCGCGCCAGCTGTACATCATCGAACGCATGGAGGAAAACGGGTTCATCACCCCGGATGAGGCGCAGGCGGCGAAGAAACAGGAACTGAAGTTCCGCAGCACGACCGGGCAGACGCGGGTTCATGCCGAATACGTCGCCGAGACGGTGCGCCAGTTGGTGTACGCCCAGTACGGCGACGAGGCGTACACGCGCGGCCTGAACGTTTTCACCACCATCAACGCCGGCCAGCAGGAAACCGCCTATCGCGCCTTGCGCAAGGGCATCATGGACTACGAGCGGCGCCAGTACTACCGCGGCCCGGAGGAGTTCGTCGACCTGCCGGCCGACGACAAGGCGGCGGAAGACGACATCGACGACGCGCTGGCCGACCACCCCGACAACGGCGACGTGATGGCGGCGGTCGTGCTGGAGGCCGGCCCCAAGATGATCCGCGCCGTGCGCCAGAACGGCGAGCACATCGAGATCACCGGCGAGGGCCTGAAGCCGGCGCAGTCGGGGCTGTCGGAGAAGGCGCCGCCCAAGATCAGGATCCGCCGGGGCGCCGTCATCCGGGTGGCGCAGACGCCCAAGGACACCTGGGAGGTCACCCAGTTGCCGGAGGTGGAGGGCGCGTTCGTGGCGCTGGATCCCCGCGACGGGGCCATCCAGGCGCTGGTCGGCGGGTTCGACTTCAACAAGAACAAGTTCAACCACGTTACCCAGGCCTGGCGCCAGCCGGGCTCGGCGTTCAAGCCGTTCATCTATTCCGCGGCGCTGGAAAAGGGCTTCACGCCGTCGACCATCGTCAACGACGCACCGCTGTTTTTCGACGCGGCGACCACCGGCGGACAGCCCTGGGAGCCGAAGAACTACGACGGCAAGTTCGAGGGTCCGATGCCGCTGCACACCGCGCTCGCCAAGTCCAAGAACATGGTGTCGATCCGCGTGCTGCAGGCCGTCGGCACGCAGAACGCGCAGGACTGGGTCGCGCGCTTCGGCTTCGACGCCGAGAAGCATCCGCCGTATCTCACCATGGCGCTGGGCGCCGGCGCCGTGACGCCGATGCAGATGGCCACGGCCTACTCGGTGTTCGCCAACGGCGGCTACCGCGTCAACCCCTGGCTGATCTCGAAGATCTCGGACCAGCGCGGGAAGGTGCTGGTCGAGAGCCAGCCGCCGCTGCCGAACGAATCGATGCGGGCGGTGGACGCGCGCAACGCCTTCATCATGGGCCGGCTGCTGCAGGAGATCACCCGCGCCGGAACGGCGGCTCGCGCCCAGTCCAGCCTCAAGCGGGTCGACCTGTACGGCAAGACCGGCACCACCAACGATGCCATCGACACCTGGTTCGCCGGCTACCAGCCGACCCTCGCCGCCGTGGTCTGGATGGGGTACGACACCCCGCGCTCGCTGGGCGTGCGCGAGACCGGCGGCGGCCTGAGCCTGCCGATCTGGATCACTTTCATGGACAAGGCGCTCAAGGGCGTGCCCGTGATGGAGCCGTCGGCCCCGGAGGGCGTCGTCAACGTCGGCGGCGAGTGGTATTACGAGGAATACGCCCGCGGCGGCGGCGTGGGCAGCGTCGGCGTCACCTCGCCGGCGCAGGAGAATGGCCCGGGGACGGCCACGCCGGCGACGGTGCCGGGTGCGCCCGGCGTGCCTTACGACAGGAGCCTCATGAACTCCGACGGGCTGCCGCCCAACCGGCCGGCCGTTTCGCCGTCCGAGGAGCGCCGCAGCATCCTCGACCTGTTCCGGAACTAGCCGCTAGGAGAACTCGAGCGGCAGCCCCGCCTGATCGCCGGCGTAGCGGCTCAGGTTGGCGAAGAACTCGCCCTGGCCCTTGGTGTCGACCCAGCGCGTGCCGTCGAACTTGTAGTGGAAGCCGCCGGCGCGCGCTGCCATCCAGACCTCGTGCAGCGGCTTTTGCAGGTTCACGACGATCTGGCTGCCGTTGCGAAAGGTGATCGTGACCATGCCGCCCACCCGCTGGTTGTCGATGTCGGCATCGGTCTGGTCGTTGATGCGGTCGCACGAGGCCTCGATGCGGCCCAACAGCGCCTCGGCCTGGTCCATGAATTCGAGGTCGGTCATTACAATTTCACCATGTTGAATGTTCCCGAAATTCTAGTCAGCACGGCCGCGCGGCGGCTTGTCCTGGCCGCAGTCGTGGTCGGCACGCTCGCCGGCTGCGGCCAGAGAGGACCCTTGTTCCTGCCCACCGAACCGGCGGCGGCGCAACGCGCCACCCTGCCCCAGACCCTCAGCCCGGCACGTGCCGCCTCCGCGCCGCGCTCAGGCACGGCCACACCCGCTCCCCGCCAATGACTTCGCCCCACACCGCCCCGCTGCCCGGCCAGCCGCACTTCTCCCACCGCGACGGCGAGCTGTTCGTCGAGGACGTCGCGCTGCGCGAACTCGCGCGCGAACACGGCACGCCGCTGTTCGTGTACTCCAAGGCGGCCATGCTGTCGGCCCTGGCGGCCTACCAGCGCGGGTTCGCCGGGCGCAAGGCGCGCATCTGCTATGCGATGAAGGCGAACTCGTCGCTGGCCGTGCTGCAGGTGTTCGCGCAGGCAGGCTGCGGCTTCGACATCGTTTCGGGCGGCGAACTGCAGCGGGCGCTGGCCGCCGGCGGCCGGCCGGCCGACATCATCTTCTCGGGCGTCGGCAAGACCCGGGCCGAGATGCGCCAGGCGCTCGACAGCGGCATCGGCTGCTTCAACGTCGAGAGCGAAGCGGAACTGGAAGTGCTCAGCGAGGTCGCGACCGCGGCTGGCGCCGTCGCGCCGGTGAGCATCCGCGTGAATCCGGACGTGGACCCGAAGACCCACCCCTACATCTCCACCGGGCTGAAGGGCAACAAGTTCGGCGTGGCCCACGACCGCGCCCTCGCCGCCTACCGGCGGGCGGCCGCGCTGCCAGGACTGCGGGTGGTCGGCATCGACTGCCACATCGGCTCGCAGATCACCGCCGCCGCGCCCTACCTCGACGCAATGGACCGCATCCTGGATCTGGTGGAAAGCGTCGAGGCGGCGGGCATCGCGCTGCCGCACATCGACTTCGGCGGCGGCCTGGGCATTGCCTACCAGGGCGAGCAGCCGCCCGCAGCCGACGCGCTGTGGGCCAGGTTGTTCGAGAAGCTGGACGCGCGCGGTTTCGGCGACCGCCAGTTCCTGATCGAGCCGGGCCGCTCGCTGGTGGGCAACGCGGGCGCGTGCCTCACCGAAGTGCTGTACCTGAAGCCGGGCGAACAGAAGAATTTCTGCGTGGTCGACGCCGCGATGAACGACCTGCCCCGCCCCGCCATGTACCAGGCCTGGCACGCCATCGTTCCGCTTGGAGCGAGCAGCGCGGCGGCCAGCACCTACGACATCGTCGGCCCGGTGTGCGAAAGCGGCGACTGGATCGCGCGGGACCGCGAACTCGCCGTGCGGCCGGGCGACGTCCTGGCGGTGCTGTCCGCCGGCGCCTATTGCATGAGCATGGCCAGCAACTACAACAGCCGCGGCCGCGCCGCGGAAGTGCTGGTGGACGGCGATCGCGCCGTGCTGATCCGCGCCCGCGAAACCGTCGCCGACCAGATGCGGATGGAGCGCCTGCTGCCCTGACCGGTCAGGCGCGGCGCGCCGCGGCCGCGCCGGGGCCGCGCCGCTTGCGCACCGCCTGCACCAGCCGCCAGCCGAGCAGCAGCGCCAGGATGGCCGCGTACACCGCCACCTCGGCGAAGTCGTTCTTGCCGGCGC
>DASWVP010000012.1:0-31615 GCA_036401175.1 Azospirillum sp.
TATGGCGTGACCCCAAGGTGCGCCCCTGGGACGACAAGCCGTGGACGCGCAACAGCCTGATCCGGGCGGTCCGCCGGCTCGCCGATGACGGGCTGGTCCGCGCCGCCGTGCTCGACGCCGCGCCGAAGAAGGTGGACAGCAGCGACCTGGTGCTGATGGTCGCCGGCATCGCCCGCACCGAACCCGAACTGACGCTCGACGGCATCGCCCGGCGGCTGCAGGCGATGGGCCAGCGGACGCCGCGGGGCGGGCTGCGGTGGAGCCGGAGCAGCGTGAAGCACCTGCTGGACAAGGCCAGGGCGGAGGGGCTGATCCGGGATGCCGAGCAGGCCCCGGCGCCGGCGACAGCCGTATGAGCCGGTGGCCGCCGGGTGCTCACCGGAACGCGACGGCCGACGTCGTGTTCCCAGAGGAGTACCCCCCTGACATCAGCGTGTTGCAGCGATGTCGCCGGTGTCGTAAGCGGAGGCTCCGCCGCCACCCTGGTCAGGCACCATGCCCCATAAAGCGAATGCCGCTCGCCGTCACCACATCCCTCGGCCGAAGCGGCGCGTGCTCAACTGGGCCGAGTACGATGCGGCCCTGCGCCAACGCGGCAGCCTGACCATTTGAGTGTCCGACGAGGCGATCGCGCATTGGAAGGCGGCGCCGCGCACCACGCCGGGCGGACAGCCCAGCTACTCCGACCTGGCGATCACGACAGCCTTGACGCTGCGCGCCGTGTTCCGGCTGGCGCTGCGCCAGACCGAAGGGCTGATCGCCTCCGTCCTGCGGCTGCTTGGCCTCGACCTCCCGGTGCCGGACCATTCCACCATCTCCCGGCGCGCCAGAACGGTGACGCTGCCGGGCACGCGGCCCGGCGCCAGCGGAGCGCTCCACCTGCTGGTGGACAGCACCGGGCTGAAGCTGTGCGGACCCGGCGAATGGTTGGTCGAGAAGCACGGGACCAAGCGGCGGCGCTCCTGGAGGAAATTGCATATCGGCGTGGACGCGCTGAGCGGGCATATCGTGGCCGCCCCGCTGATTGACCGGGCCATCGATGATGCCGCCCAAGTCGGCCCCTTGCTGGATCAGGTCACCGGTCCAGTGGCCACGTTCAGCGGCGACGGCGCCTACGACCGCACCGGCGTCTATGCCGCCGTACAGGAGCGTCACCCCGAAGCCGCCGTGGTGGTGCCGCCCCGGTGTGACGCCGTGCTCAGCGACAAGGCGGACACCACGCCCACGCAGCGCGACCGCCACATCCAGGCGGTTGCCGAGACCGGGCGGATGGCGTGGCAGACGGCCAGCGGGTACAATCAACGGGCGAAGGTCGAGGGGCAGATCGGCCGCTGGAAGCAGGTGCTCGGACCGGCGCTGCGCTTCCATACCGACGACGCTCAAACGGCGGAGGTGGCCATCGGCGTCGTGGTCCTCAACCGCATGCTCGACCTCGGACGCCCGAACTCCGTCCGCGTCGCCTGATCTGCCGCGGGGCTGGGCAAAATCTTACCCTTCTCTCCTCGCTGCAACACGCCGGCAGAAGGTGAAAGCCCCAAATGCGCCTAAAGTGGACTGGTGCGTTCTGGGGCCTTCTGACAGTCGTCATGGGTGATGGCCTGGATGCTCGCTTTTGTACGCGTTGACGGATTCCAGAAAGCCGGCGAGCGTCGGGGATTGGTCATCCTTCCGGTAAATGCAGCTCAGGTCGACGAAGAAGTTGCCGGGTGTTTCCGTGATCTGACGATAAACGACATTGCGAAACTGGAGGGTGGTTGCCGACTCCGGTACGAGGCAGACGCCAAATCCGCTGGCCACGAGAGCCAGGCTGGTGACCGCGTCGCCCACCTCTTGCGAGACTTGAGGTTCGAAGCCGCATTCCGCACAGAAGCCGATCACCCTGTCGATAAAGCTCGGACGCGAGCCGGTCGGGAAGAGGACGATGGGGTGATCCTTCAATTCCGCGAAGCGGACCGTCTGCTGCTTCGCCAGTGGATGGTCGGCGTGCACCGCCAGCAGCAGTCCTTCCGTGGTGACCTGCAGGGTGTCGATATCGTCCACCGGCGCCAGCATGCGGTTGAAGCCGACGGAGATGCGGCGTTGCTGCAGCGCTTCGATCTGCTCCGCCTTGGTCATGGTGTGAAGGACGACCTTCACGTCCGGGAAGCGGTTGCGGTACGCATGGAGCAATTTGGGTATCACGTCCATGATGGCTGACCCGAAGATGGCGACATCGAGGCGGCCAAGCCTGCCCTGGCCGGCGCGCTGCGTGCGCTCCATCGTCTGTTCCACCAGCGACTGAATGTTGCGCGCCTGCTCGAAGAGGAGTTGACCGGCCTCGGTCAGCTCGACGCCGCGCGGCGTGCGAATGAACAGGGTAGCGCCAAGCTCATCTTCCAACTGGTGGATCTGGCGAGTTAACGGCGGTTGCGATATCCGCAGCCGCTTTGCGGCACGACCTATGTTTTCTTCTTCCGCAACGGCGATGAAATACGTCAGGTGGCGCAGGTCCACGGGCTCCCTCCCCCGGCGCTGTCGGTCAACGGCCGAGCAATACCATACCTTATAGGTATCAAGTAAGGGGAATAATGGTATTGGACGGTAATTCTCGCCCTCGATAGCTTGCCTACCAATCGGTTGCCTTTCGACCTAGGCCCCGACGCGGGGAGATGGTCGCGATGCGCAAAAAACGCTCATGGAGGAACGTATGAGAGGGCGCGGTAGCGGGAACGCCGTGCGGCGGCGGTTGCAATCAAGACAGGGCGGGCGGCGGTCGTTGGCGGTCGCCGCAGCGACGCTGCTGGTGAGCCATGGTGCCTCCGCTTTCGAGATCGACACCGGAAACCCGGACATCGCCATGTCCTGGAACAACACGGTGCAATACAGCGCGGCCTTCCGTGTGCGTGCGCCGAAAACATCGGTTGCCGGCAACCCGACAACCGCACAGGTGAACACCAACGACGGCGATCTCAACTTCAACAGAGGGCTGATATCGAACCGCGTCGATCTGCTGTCGGAATTCGACCTGCGCTATCGCAGGGATGCGGGCATCCGCATCAGCGGAGCCGCGTGGTACGACACTGTTTACCGCAATGGAACGGACAATCCTGGCGACCAGGGCGTCAACACGCTGTCAACCGACTACCGGCATTTCACGGACGACACCGCGCGGCTGCATGGAAGGCAGGCGGAGCTTCTGGACGCCTTCGTCTACGGGAACTTCGCGCCGGGAGACACGAATCTCAACCTGAAGGGCGGCCGATACACGCAGCTTTACGGTGAGAGCCTGTTCTTCGGCAACAACGGGATTGCCGGCGCGCAGACGCCTCTCGATCTGGTCAAGGCGCTCTCCGTTCCGAACTCGCAGTTCAAGGAGATCGCGCGCCCGGTCGGCCAGATCGGCGGGCAGCTGCAGATCAGCCCGACCCTGTCGGTCGGCGCCTACTATCAGCTCGAGTGGCGCAAGACGCGGCTGCCGGGCGCCGGCAGCTACTTCAGCTTTGCCGATTTCGTGGACGAGGGTGGCCAATCCCTGATCCTCGGTCCCGGCCTCTTTCTCAACCGGGGCAACGACATCGACGCGCGGAACTCCGGTCAGGGTGGCATCCAGGTCAAGTTCAAGGCCGGCGACACCGAATACGGCCTGTATGCGGCACGGTTCCACGACAAAATCCCGCAATTCTACGCGCGCCCCGGCGTCAATCCCAGCAGTGGGAGCATCGGCGACTACGTGCAGGTCTTCGGCGAGAACATCCGTACCGTCGGCGCGAGCATCAGCACCCTGGTCGGCGACACGAACGTCGCCGGAGAACTGTCGTTCCGCGACAACATGCCGTTGGTCGCCAGCGGCAACACCGTCGTTCTCCCCGGAAACACGACGGCCGATGGAGGCAGCAACGCCGCCTTCCCGAAGGGGCGCACGCTCCACATGAACGTGTCCGCCATCAGCGTGCTGCCGGCCAGCGCCCTGTGGGAAGGGGCCTCCTTCATTGGTGAGTTCGCCTACAATCAAAGGCTGTCCATCACCAAAAATTCGTCGCAGCTCGACCCGAGCGCCACGCGGCACGCGGGGGCCCTCCAGTTCGTCTTTCAGCCGGAATACTTCCAGGTGCTGCCGGGCCTCGACCTTCAGGTACCGATCGGCGTGAGCTATGGCCTGTTCGGCCGCTCGTCGGTGAACGGCGCCCTTTTCCCGTCCGAACATGGGGGCAGCCTGAGCATTGGTGTGAAGGCCGATTTCGAGAAGACGTGGCAGTCCAGTCTCAACTTCACCCATTACTTCGGCCGCGGCGGTGCGATCGTCAAGCCGACCGGCGTCCCCGAGCTGTCCTACGCCAACTTCCACGGCGACAGGGATTTCGTCTCCCTGACGCTCCGGCGCGCCTTCTGACCCGGCCCCGCAAGACGATGGAGACGACAATCATGTACAGGCAGACGATTCTTGCGTCCACGCTGCTGGTGATGCTTGGGGGACAGGCCGCAATGGCTGCGGTGACGGCCGACGAGGCGGCGGCGCTCAAGAGCACCCTCACGCCGCTCGGCGGTGAAAAGGCCGGCAACAAGGACGGCAGCATTCCGGCATGGAACGGCGGCTTCACCGGCACCGTGGGCGCCAAGGTCGGCGACGTGCCGGTTGATCTCTTCCCCGGTGAGAAGCCGGTGCTGCAGATCACGGCGAAGACCATGGGGCAGCATGCCGCCAAGCTGTCCGAGGGCACGCGGGCCCTGCTGAAGAAGTATCCGGACAGCTTCCGCGTCGACGTCTATCCGACCCGCCGGACGGCGGCCACGCCGGCGTACGTCGCGGAAAACACGTTCCGGAACGCTACGACCTGCAAGACCATCGAGGGCGGCTACTCGGTGCAGGGCTGCTTCGGGGGCATTCCCTTCCCGATTCCCAAGTCGGGCGCCGAGGTGATCTGGAACTATCTGCTGCGCGTCGAGGCGGAGGCGATCGATCTGGGTTTCAAGAACATCGTCGGCACGGCCAACGGTGGGCTCACCCTGGCCACCCGCAACGACGAATCCTACCAGTATCCGTACTATTACAAGGATGGCTCTGCCGAGAAGTGGTCGGGCGAGTACTGGATTCAGCGTTTCAACACCACGGCCCCGCCCTTCAAGGCCGGCGAATCGCTGGTCATCCGCGACAGCATCGACGTGAAGAACCCGCGTCAGGCGTGGCAATATCTGGTGGGCCAGCGCCGGGTGCGGCGGGCGCCGACCGTCGCCTATGACACTCCGGATTTCGTGGCCTCGGGTGCGAATTACTTCGATGAAGTGATGGGCTTCCTGGGCCACCCCGACCGCTACGAATGGAAGCTGATCGGCAAGAAGGAGTTGTACATCCCGTACAACAACAACGCCCTGGTGACAGCGAGCGAGGAAGCGGCGTTCAGCAAGTTCCACCTCAATCCGGACAAGGTCCGCTGGGAACTGCACCGGGTGTGGGAGGTGGAGGCCACCGTCGCCCCCGGAAAGCGGCATGCCGTGCCCAAGCGCAAGCTGTATTTCGATGAGGACACCTGGGTGATGGCTCTGATGGACGGATACGACGCCGAGGGCAAGCTCTGGCGCACGTCGCAGGTTCCGTCCTTCTTCGTCCCGGCCATCCCGGCGGTCGTGATCAAGCCGGCGACGGTGTTCAACCTGCAGGCAGACACCTTCAGCACGACGCAGGCTCTCAACGGCGAGAGCTACCGGGTCGTCCCCCGCAAGTCGGAAAACTACTTCACCGGCGACGCGGTGGCGGCCGAGGCATCCCGCTGATCCTCCCTCACTCGACTGTCGCCGGGCGCAGGGCGTCCGCCATCCCGGAAGCCCTGCGCCGACAGTCTCAACCGGCGTGCTCAGGAATGTCAATTTTCGATACCCCTCGGCGGTGCAAAGGCTTCGTCGCGGCGTGCCTGCTTCTGTTGTCGTCGCCCGCGGCCAGTGCGCAGAACCCAACCGTCGCGGACCTTCTGGAGGCGCCCGCTCATCACAGCGCCCGCGCAACGAATGGAGTCCTGCTCGCCATCGCGCGCGCCGACCGGCGGCTGGTGGCGGTTGGCGAGCGCGGCGTGGTGCTCCTGTCCGACGACGACGGAAGGAATTGGCGGCAGGCCAGGGAGGTGCCCGTCAGCGTGGCCTTGACCGGCGTGACCTTCGTCGACGCCCGGCGCGGTTGGGCCATCGGGCACAGTGGCGCCGTGCTCCACACCGCCGACGGGGGCGAGACCTGGACGCGGCAAATCGATGGCCGTGCCATCGGCGCACTGGCGGTGGCCGAGGCGCGCTCGGTGGTTGGCGAGCATGCCGCCAGGATCCAGCGGGACGCGGAGCGGCTGTCCAGCGAGGGACCCGACAAGCCGCTTCTCGGCATCCACTTCGCCGACGCAATGCACGGCTGGGTGGTCGGTGCTTACGGTCTGGCCTTGGCCACGACCGATGGAGGCACGAACTGGAGCACGATCATGGGACGCATTCCCAACCCGGGTGGGCGTCACCTCTATTCGATCACCCCGATACCCGGCGGCCTGCTGATCGCCGGCGAGCAGGGCAGCCTGTTCCGCTCCGTTGACGGAGGGGCCAGCTTCACCAAGCTCACGACCCCCTATCCCGGTACCTTTTTCGGGGCAGTGCCGGTCAAGGGCAACGGCGTCGTCGCTTATGGTCTGCGCGGAAATGTCTGGTACGGCGGCGTCGATGGCGGCTGGACGCGCATCGAACTCGGCAAGGCCGCCACTCTGACCGGCGCCGTTACCCTGGCCGACGGCAGGCTGCTGCTGGCGGACGAAGGCGGGCGGCTGTTTCGCGGCGGGGACGACGGTCGGTCGTTCGCCGTGCTGCGACAGGCGCCGCAGGCCGGCTTGAGTGCTCTCGTCCTGGCCGCGGACGGCGTCGCCGTCGTCACCGGCCTGCGCGGCGCGCGGCGTATCGAGCTTTCACCGTCTGCCCTGGATGATCCGAAATGAATCACGTCAGCGCCCTTCCCAACGCCCCCGTGATCAGCGAGCTGAGCGACTTCGACCACCGTTCCGGCTCGTTCGCGGAGCGGTTGCTGTTCAACAACCGCCTGATCATCGTCTCGTTGTGCCTGCTCGTCACCATGGTGCTCGGGCTGCAGGTCCAGGGACTGTCCCTGAACGCCGCGTTCGAGAAGATGATCCCGACCAAGCACCCCTACATCGTCAACTTCCTCGAGAACCGCTCCCAGCTGGCCGGCATCGGCAACACGTTGCGCGTCGCCGTCGAGAAGACGGACGGGACGATTTTCGACGCCGGCTATCTCGACACCGTCCGGAAGATCACCGACGAGCTGTTCCTCTATCCGGGTGTCGACCGGCCGTTCATGAAGTCGCTGTGGACGCCGGCGGTGCGCTGGACCGGCGTGACCGAGGAGGGGCTGGACGGCGGTCCGGTCATTCCGGACGATTACGACGGGTCGCCCGGCAGCCTCGATCAGGTTCGGCTCAACGTCGAGCGCTCCGGGGAAATCGGCCAGCTGGTGGCGGCCAACTACCGGTCGAGCATCATCCTCGTGCCCTTGCAGGAAAAGGTGGCGGAGACCGGGGAGCGCATCGACTACCACGTGCTGTCGGTGCGCCTCGAGGGTATGCGCGGCAGGTATGAGACGGACGGCATCCGCATTCACATCACCGGCTTCGCCAAGGTGGTCGGCGACCTGATCGAAGGCCTGCGGCAGGTGGTGTTCTTCTTCGCGATGGCGATCGCGATCTGCACCGCCGTGCTGTACTGGTACACCCGCTGTCTGCGCAGCACCGTGCTGGTGGTGCTGTGTTCGCTGGTGGCGGTGGTGTGGCTGCTCGGTCTGCTGCCGACCCTCGGCTACGAGCTCGATCCCTATTCGGTTCTGGTGCCTTTCCTGGTCTTCGCCATCGGCATGAGCCATGGCGCCCAGAAGATGAACGGCATCATGCAGGACATCGGGCGTGGCACCGACAAGCTGGTGGCGGCGCGCTACACCTTCCGTCGACTGTTCCTGGCCGGGCTCACCGCGCTGTTGGCGGATGCCGTGGGCTTTGCCGTGCTGATGGTGATCCAGATCCAGGTCATTCAGGATCTCGCCGTCACCGCCAGCATCGGCGTTGCGGTGCTGATCTTCACCAATCTGGTGCTGTTGCCCATCCTGCTCTCGTACACCGGCGTCAGCTCCGCCGCCGCTCAGCGCAGCCTGGCGGCCGAGAAGGGCGATGCCGGCGATGCAGCCCACCAGAAGCATCCGTTCTGGGCCTTCCTCGACCTGTTCACCCGGCGCCGCTGGGCCGCCGCTGCCGTGATCGTCGCCACGGCGGTCGGACTGGCCGGTTTCGCCGTCAGCGTCCGGCTGAAGATCGGCGACACCGATCCGGGAGCACCGGAACTGCGCCCGGAGTCACGCTACAACCGCGACAACGCCTTCGTGGTGGCCAACTACGCCGCGAGCAGCGACGTGTACGTGGTGATGGTGCGCACCCCCCAGTACGCCTGTGCCCATTACAGGACGCTGATGGCCGTGGATGCCCTCGAACGCGAGCTGCAGCAACTCCCCGGCGTCGAGGGCACCAGCTCCCTTGCCGGCCTCGCCAAGGCCGCCAACGCGGGCATGAACGAGGGAAGCCTCAAGTGGTATGAGATTCCCCGCTCTCAGGACATGCTGAACGCCATCATCACGCGCGCACCGCGTGAAATGTTCAATCAGAACTGCGATCTCCTCACCGTCTACGCCTACCTTCAGGATCACCGGGCCGACACCCTGGCGCGCGTGGTGCAGACCGTGGAAGCCTTCGCCGAACGGCACGGCGGCAGTGAGGTGGCGTTCCTGAACGCCGCGGGCAACGCCGGCATCGAGGCGGCCACCAACATCGTCGTCCGCAAGGCCAACGTGGACATGCTGTTCCTCGTCTATGCGGCCGTGATCGTGCTGGCGTTCATCACGTTCCGCTCCTGGCGGGCGGTGATCTGCGCGGTGCTGCCCCTGATGCTGACGTCGGTGCTGTGCGAGGCGCTGATGGTATGGCTCAACATCGGCGTCAAGGTGGCGACGCTGCCGGTGATCGCGCTGGGCGTGGGCATCGGCGTGGACTACGCCCTCTACGTGATGACGGTGACCCTGGCCCGGCTGAAGGAGGGGGAAAGCCTTTCCGACGCCTACTACAAGGCCCTGCTGTTCACGGGAAAGGTGGTGGTCCTCACCGGCATCACCCTGGGCATCGCGGTGGCGACCTGGGCGTGGTCGCCGATCAAGTTCCAGGCCGACATGGGGATACTCCTCGCCTTCATGTTCATCTGGAACATGCTGGGAGCGCTGATCCTGTCGCCCGCACTCGGCCATTTCCTGCTGCGCCCCAGGAAGACCGTCATCATCTGACGTCGGGAGACCCTCATGTACCGTCATCTGCTGGTGCCGCTCGACGGATCCGAACTGGCCACCCACCTGGTCAGCCAGGCGGTCGACTTCGCCGCGGCTCTGGGCGCGCGCATCACCTTCTTCACGATGCGCCCCTACTACGGGGCCACCGGGCAGGAGGCGCTTCAGCGCACCCTTTCGCCGGAATCCTTCGCGGAGGCGGCGGCCGGCGAGGCCAACGCCATTCTCGCCAAGGCCATCGTCGCCGCCGGTGCCCGGAACGTCGCGTGCGACGGCGTGGCGCGCAGCGGCGGCCACCCCTATGAAGTCATCCTCCAGGTGGCTACGGAGCGCGGCTGCGATCTGATCTTCATGGCCTCCCATGGCCGCCGGGGCCTCAAAGCCCTCGTGCTGGGGTCGCAGACCCAGAAGGTTCTTGCCCATTCGCCGCTGCCGGTTCTGGTGGTCTCCGTCGAGGGCAACGCGGCGTCCTCCGCCGGGGAGGAGGCGATCCGCATCATCAAGGACGAACACCGTGCCATTGCCGCGGTCACCAACGGGTTGCGGCACGCCGCCGCGCGGCTTCGGGCGGGCGACGCCCCCGACCTGGAGTTCGTGGCCGACATGGTCCGCTACATCAAGGTCTTCCCCGAAACGCTCCATCACCCCAAGGAAGAGACCTGCCTGTTCGCCCGTCTTGCCCGCCGTACCAGCGATTACGACGACCTGCTCGCGACGCTCGAGGCAGAGCATCGGGATGGCGCGCGGATTCTCAACGCCCTCGACATCCTGATTTCCCGGTGCGGTCACGATGTGCCGGCCCCCTTGGGGGCATTGGCGGAGGCGCTCGACACGTTCGCCGATGCTCAATGGCGTCACATCGCCGCCGAGGAGAAGCTGATCCTGCCCGCGGCCCGCCGGCACCTCACCGAGGACGACTGGCAACACATCGAGACGGAGTTCCGGCAGAACGGCGCGACGGGGGCGGACCCTGCCGGAGAGGAAGCGCTGAAGCGTCTGTTCGTGCGGTTGATGAACATCGCTGCCTCCGGGGCCTAGGGTCCGAACACCTGCGGTCGTGAACGGGAACGGTGTCCGCCCCTCAACTCCGTTCTTACCACGATCCGACTGCGCTACAATCGGATGGCAGGCGGTTCCGCCGATGCGGTATGGGAACACGATGACCCGCCGAAAGTTGATCGAGCAGTTCAATCTGCGTTCACATCTACGGTTCGACATCGATGCCGGCCAGATCTGGCTCGACGAGAACCGCATGCTGCTGACCCACACCAAGGCCCTGGGGCAATTGAGACGGGAGTTGTTCGAGGCTGCCGACGTGCACTTCGTGCGCGGCTTGCTCGTGCGGATGGGCTTCGTCTCCGGGCAGCAGGACGGGGAACTGGTCAGCAAGCTGGAGGGAGCAGGAACCCCCTACGAAGTGTTCAGCACCGGTCCCGAATTGCGTGCGTTCGAAGGGTGTCACAAGGCGACCATCACCGAAGCGGACATCGACTGGGAGCGTGGATCGTTCCTTGGTGAAGTCAAGATCGTGAACTCCTGGGAGGCGGAATCCCACATCCAGCATTTCGGGATCGGTGATGATCCCGTGTGCTGGATAACGGTCGGTTATGCCTCCGGCTATTGCAGCCAGTTCTTCAAGCGGTTCATCGTGTTCCGGGAAGTCAGCTGCGTCGGCAAGGGCGACGCGTGCTGCATGATCGTCGGCAAGCCCGCCGAAGCCTGGGGCGAGGCGGATGGCTACATGGACTATTTCCGCCATGCGGGCGGCCAGTACCCCATGCGCCAGGTGGAGGACGAGCTGGTCCGGCTGCGCGGACTGGAGACGAGGTCGAAGGGACGGCTTGTGGGGGACTCGCCGGGCTTTCGCGCCGCGCTGGACCTGGTCAGCAAGGCTGCGGCCAGCCGGATCACCGTGCTTCTGCTCGGCGAAACCGGGGTGGGCAAGGAGATGTTCGCCCAATGGCTGCACGAACACAGCGATCGTGCCGGCCGCCCCTTCGTGGCCATCAACTGCGGGGCCATTCCCCACGACCTGATCGAGTCCGAGTTGTTCGGCGTGCAGAAGGGCGCCTTTACGGGCGCTCAGCAGTCCCGTCCCGGCCGGTTCGAGCGGGCGGACGGTGGCACCCTGTTCCTCGACGAGGTCGGCGAACTGACGCCGGCGACGCAGGTCAAGCTGCTGCGCGTGCTTCAGACGGGAGAGGTCGAACGTCTTGGCGACGATCGCGTGCGCAAGGTCAACGTCCGCGTCGTGGCGGCGACCAACGTGGATTTTCAGCGCGCCATCGCCGAGGGGCGCTTCCGGGCCGACCTCTACTACCGGCTGGCCACCTATCCGGTCACCATTCCGCCCTTGCGCGAACGCCGCAGCGATATTCCTCTGCTCGCCGCGGCGCTCATCGACAAATTCAAGGTGTCCTACAGCAAGACGCTGAAAGGACTGACCGATCGGGCGATGCGTGCCTTGATGGCCCACGACTGGCCCGGCAACGTGCGCGAACTCTCGAATCTCGTCGAACGCGGCGTGCTGCTGGCGCCCGACGGGGGGCAGATCGAGGTCGAGCATCTCTTCCCCGGCCAGCTGCCCGAGCCGCCGGCTGGTGCCGAGGTGGACGGCGCCGGCGTGGTCTGCAATCAGGCCGACGTGGATCGCAACCGGCTCTGCGAACGCCTGCTTGACGAGACGTTCAATCTTGAGGACCACGAGGCGCGCCTGATCGATCTGGCGGTGCGGCGCGCCAACGGCAACCTGACGCACGCCGCCCGCAGCCTCGGAATCACCCGCCGCCAGCTGGCCTATCGGCTCAAGCAGGGGCCGGGGTCCGGCCAGTAGCCGACACGACACGATCCACGTCCTGACCAACGCGACGCGTTCACGCGCCGCGCGACGGCGGCTGCGCGCGGCGCGCGTGAACGATCTCCTTCACGGCCGTCCCGTCTGCTGCGGTGCAGCTTGACGTTTTTGTCAGGCGCGCCGGGCAAGCCGACAAGAATGTCACGTACGCAGACCATCGGCGAATGCGCCATGCGGGAGATTTGCATGATTTATGAATGCATTAGCTCGGTTGGCACGGTTGATGCTCAATAGAGTGTCGGAGCAATTGCCGTCACCACAGACTGCGGCTCCCACTGACAAAAATGTAAAGCCTATGAGGAGGAAATCCCGATGCATCACAACGTGACCATCGACGGAACCGGCGAAAGCTACGCCTGTGCCGAGGATGAGTCCCTCCTTGCGGCCATGGCGCGTCTGGGACGCCGGGGAATCCCCCTCGGTTGCCGGGGGGGTGGCTGCGGCGTGTGCAAGATCGAGGTCGTCTCGGGCGATTTCATGGCAAAGCCCATGAGCCGTGAACACGTGAGCATCGAAGACCGCGAACAGCACCGACTGCTTGCCTGCCGTGTGTTCCCGCGTGGCGACCTGTCAGTGAAAGTGATCGGAAAGATGAGCCGGGCTGTTTATTTGGCCAAGTCTCATTGATCCATCGTTTCCTCAACGACAGTCCGGAGATTGATCAATGGCACTCACAGGTGTGTTGCGCCCGGGTCACGCGCAGGTTCGCGTGCTCGATCTGGAAGAAAGCGTGAATTTCTATCGCAATGTTCTCGGCCTGGTGGAAACCGGCCGCGACGCTCAGGGACGCGTCTATTTCAAATGCTGGGATGAGCGGGACCACAACAGCTACGTCATCCGGCAGGCCGAAAGCGCGGGGCTCGATTTCTTCGGCTTCAAGGTTCTGGACGCGGCCACGCTCGACAAGCTCGAGGCGGACCTGAAGGCCTACGGCCTTGCGACCGAGCGCATGCCGGCCGGGGACCTGCTGGAAACCGGCGAACGGGTGCGCTTCACGCTTCCGTCCGGCCACCTGATCGAGCTCTACGCCGAGAAGACGGCCGTGGGCAACGGCCTCGGAATGGTGAATCCGGCGCCGTGGAACGCCGACGCGGAGCACGGCATCGCCCCGGTGCGTCTCGACCATGCCCTGCTGTACGGCCCCAACATCGCCGAGGTCCAGAAGATCTTCGTCGAGGTTCTGGGCTTCTATCTGGTCGAGCGGATCCTCACGCCGGACGGAAACGCCAACGCGGCGATCTGGCTGTCGTGCTCGCACAAGGTCCACGACATCGCGTTCGCCGAGTATCCGGAACCGGGCAAGCTGCACCATTGCTCGTTCATGATGGAGAGCTGGGAGAAGGTCCTGCGCGCCGGCGACATCATGTCGATGAACAGCGTGGCCGTGGACATCGGGCCGACGCGCCACGGCATCACGCGCGGCTGCACGATCTACGCCTGGGACCCGTCGGGCAACCGGTTCGAGACCTTCATGGGCGGCTATCAGCCCTACCCGGACTACGAACCCCTGACCTGGACGTTCGACAACTTCGGGCAGGGGCTCGACTATCCGCAGCGCAAGCTGCACGAGACGTTCCTCAGCGTGGTGACCTGAGGGGGGCGCGGGCCATGGCACGGCGCGACACGCTCCAGGCCGCGGACCCGGCGGCGCTCGACTACGGGCATCGCTTCGTCCGGGTCACGCGGGAGCGTCCCAATGGCTTGGTCGAGTTCGATTTTGCCATCGGCGATCCCGACCTCTTCCTTGAAATGATCCTCACGCGTGAGGCCTTCACGGAATTCTGCATCGCCAACAAGGTCGACGTCCTTCCGCCGCGGGCGGAGCCGGGCGAAGGGGCGACCGACTGGGATTGGCGCATGGCCGACGCGACCCGATCCCGATTCCGCTAAGTCAAACTGGCGTTCCGTTCGCGATGGAGCGCCCGAGGGAGGCTCATCCTATGCAGATCGACCTTCGCACGGTCAGCATCGAACCGTTGCGCAACACCTTCGATCATTTGGCGCGTCGCTTCGGCGACAAGCCGGCGTCGCGCTACCAGGAAGGCAGCTACGACATCCAGGCTGCCGAGAACCTGCACTACAGGCCGACCTGGGACCCGGACCAGGCGCTTTACGACACGTCGATCACGCGCATCGTGATGGCGGACTGGTATGCGCTGAAGGACCCGCGGCAGTTCTACTACAGCACTTACACGCTGGCGCGCGCCCGGCAGCAGGACGCGGTGGAGGCCGATTTCCGCTTCGTCGAGTCCCGCGGCCTCGCGGACAAGCTCCCCGGCGACCTGCGCAAGGTTGCCCTGGACGTGCTGGTGCCGCTGCGCCATGCGGCGTGGGGCGCCAACCTCAACAACACGTTCATCTGCGGGTACGGCTACGCCACGTCCTTCACCCAGCCGTGCATGTACCACGCCATGGACAACCTGGGCATCGCGCAATACCTGTCGCGCGTCGGCCTGCTGCTCGGCGATGTCGAGGCGCTCGATGCCGGCAAGACGGCGTGGATGAACGACACCGCGTGGCAGCCGCTGCGGCGCTACGTCGAGGACTGCTTGGTGCTGCGCGATCCGTTCGAGCTGTTCGTGGCGCAGAACGTGGCCTTGGACGGCCTGCTCTATCCGCTCGTCTACGATCGGATCGTCGATGATCACCTGTCGCCGAAGGGCGGGTCGGCGGTGTCCATGCTGACCCAGTTCATGGGCGACTGGTTCGACGAAACCCGCAAGTGGGTGGACGCCGTGCTGAAGGTCGCCGCCGCCGAATCCGATCACAACCGCGAGCTTCTGCGGGAGTGGGTGGGGGCGTGGTGCACGCGCTCCGCCGCCGCTCTGCTTCCGGTGGTCGAACTGGCGCTCGGCGCCGGGGCGGACGCCGCCGTCGGCGAACAGCTCGCCGCCTTCCGGGCGCGCATCGGCAAAACCGGCATCACACTCTGAGGGCCCGCCATGTCCACCGTATTCATTGCGCTTCAGGTCAACGAAGACACACGCCCCATCATCGAAGCGATCGAGGCCGACAACCCGCGCGCGGTCGTCCACCGCCAGCCGGCGATGGTCAAGATCGATGCCCCGGACCGGCTGGAGATCCGCAGGCGGACCATCGAGGACCTGATCGGCAGGGAGTTCGACTTGCAGGAGCTGCACGTCAACCTGATCACGATCGGCGGCAACGTGGACGAAGACGACGACACCCTGACGCTGAGCTGGAACAGCTGAGCGAGGAGATGGACATGACGATCAAGGTCGAAAACCGGAAACTCGGTCTGAAGGAAAAATATCGGCTGCTGACCCGCGATCTTGGCTGGGAGCCGACTTATCATACGGTCGACGCCGTCTTCCCCTACGCCAAGTACGAGGGGATCAAGGTCCACGACTGGAACAAGTGGGAGGACCCCTTCCGCTTGACCATGGACGCCTACTGGAAGTACCAGGCGGAGAAAGAGCGGAAATTCTACGCGATCATCGACGCGCACGCGCAGAACAACGGGCATCTCAACCTGACGGACGCGCGCTACCTGACAGCGCTGAAGATCTTCCTGCAGGCGATCAGCCCGGGCGAATACGCCGCGCACAAGGGGTTTGCCCGCGTCGGCCGCGAGTTCCCGGGGGTCGGCACCCAGGTGGCCTGCCAGATGCAGGCGCTTGATGAGATTCGTCACGCGCAGACGCAGATCCACGCGATGTCGAACTACAACAAGTACTACAACGGCTTCCACGCGTTCGCCGACGCCCGCGACCGCATCTGGTACACCTCGGTGGCCCGTTCGTTCTTCGACGATGCGATGTCGGCCGGACCGTTCGAATTCATGATCGCGATCGGCTTTTCCTTCGAATATGTGCTGACCAACCTGCTGTTCGTGCCCTTCATGTCGGGCGCGGCCTACAACGGCGACATGGCCACCGTCACCTTCGGCTTCTCGGCGCAGTCCGACGAGGCGCGCCACATGACGCTCGGCCTCGAGTGCATCAAGTTCATGCTGGAGCAGGACCCGGCCAATCTGCCCATCGTGCAGGGGTGGATCGACAAATGGTTCTGGCGCGGCTTCCGCGTGCTCGGCCTCGTCAGCGCCATGATGGACTACATGCTGCCAAAGCGCGTCATGTCCTGGCGCGAGGCGTGGCAGATCTACGGCGTGGAGAACGGCGGGGCGCTGTTCCGCGATCTGGCGCACTACGGAATTCGGGCGCCGAAGGGGTGGGACGATGCCGAGAAGGCGATCGACCACATGTCGCACCAGCTCATGCTGGGCTTGTACCAGTGGAGCTTCGGGACCGCGTTCCACAGCTGGATTCCCTCCGACGAGGACATGCAGTGGCTGTCGCAGAAGTACCCGACCACGTTCGACACGTACTACCGTCCGCGCTGGGACCACATCAGGACGCTCGCCGCCGCCGGCACGCCGTTCAAGAACTTCGGCTTGGCGAAGCTCTGTCAGTGCTGCCAGCTGCCGGTGGTGTTCACCGAACCGGATGATCCGACCATGATCTGCAACCGGGAAGGCGAGTACAAGGGCGAGACGTATCACTTTTGCTCGGATGGCTGCCGCGACATCTTCTTCAATGAGCCCGAGAAGTACGTGCAGGCATGGCTGCCGATGCCGCAGTTGTTCCAGGAATTTAACGGCGACTTCGGCGCGTGGATGAATTGGGTGAGCCTGAAGGACGGCCAGGACAACGGCGACTACGACGGCTCGCAGGATCAGTCGAACTTCCAGACGTGGCGCGGGCTTGCCACCTCCAATCAGTAAGGGGATCGAAATGTCTGTGAAGGCTCTCAAGGAGTACGTGGGGGTTCCGCGCGATCGCGTGGAAAACTTCCATGGCAAGCAGCTCGTCTACGTGAGCTGGGATCATCACCTGCTGTTCGCCGCGCCGTTCCTGCTGTGCCTGCCGCCGGAGACGACCTTCCGCGATCTGGTCGAGGGTCCGCTGACGGCATTGCTGCGGCCGGACCCGGACGCCGCGGCCATCGACTGGACCAAGGTGGAGTGGCTGAAGTCCAACCATCCGTGGGTGCCGCAGTTCGACCGCAGCCTGGCGGCGAACGGCATCGGGCACAAGGATCAGATCCGGTTCCGGACGCCCGGCCTCGACTGGCTGAACGCGGCCGCATAGGAATGGCATGATGAGCTATGAGCTGACCATTCAGCCGCTCGGTCAGACCATCGAGATCGAGGATGGCCAGACCATCCTCGATGCGGCCCTCCGGGCGGGCATCTATCTTCCGCACGCCTGCTGCCATGGTCTGTGCGCCACCTGCAAGGTGCAGGTGGCGGAGGGCGAGGTGGAGCACGGTGTGGCGTCCAGCTTCGCGCTGATGGACTTCGAGCGGGAGGAGGGCAAGTGCCTGGCGTGTTGCGCCACGGTGCAGAGCGATGTGGTCATCGAGGCCGACATCGAAGAAGACCCCGACTCCGAGAACCTGCCGGTGCGGGATTTCACCGGCACCGTGTCGCGCATCGAATCCCTGACGCCCACCATCAAGGGGGTGTGGATCACGCTTGACCAGCCGATCCGCTTCCAGGCGGGCCAGTACATCAACCTCGACCTGCCCAACGGCATCGGAAGCCGCGCCTTCTCCATTGCCGGCCCGCCGTCCCGGGGCGGGGAAGTGGAACTCAACATCCGCATCGTGCCCGGAGGGCAGGGCACGACCTACGTCCACGAGCGGATGCAGATCGGCGACAGGGTGCGCCTTACCGGGCCATACGGGCGCTTCTTCGTCAAGAAGTCGGCCCATGTTCCGGTTCTCTTCATGGCCGGCGGTTCGGGGCTGTCCAGCCCGCGCTCGATGATCGCCGATCTGTTGGAAGGCGGCTTCGATCTGCCGATCACCCTGGTCTACGGGCAGCGGACCCTGGAGGAGCTGTACTATCACGACGAGTTCCTTTCGCTGGCCGAGCGGCACCCGAACTTCCGCTATGTGCCCGCCCTTTCCCACGAGCCGGCGGACTCCGCTTGGCAGGGGTTCCGGGGGTTCGTGCACGAGGCGGCGCAGGCGGCCTTCGACGGCGACTTCCGCGGTCACAAGGCCTACCTGTGCGGCCCGCCGCTGATGATCGAGGCCTGCATCTCCACGCTGATGCGCGGGCGCCTGTTCGAGCGGGACATCTACACCGAGAAGTTCATCTCCGCGGCCGATGCCCAGCAGGTCCGCAGCCCGCTGTTCAAATCCATCTGAACCGCACGGCGCAGGAACGGGCACGCCCGTCAATCGGGCGGGCCCGTTCACCCTTCAACGGCCGCATCCATACCTATTTGGTATCGAAGTCCATGAACTAAGGTATTGGACGGTATTGATCCGCCTTGTCTACACTGATTCCAACGCCGGGCCAGACAGCTGAGCCCGCTTGCCCAACCGGAACGAAACGCCCCGGGGAAACATGCTCACCATCAAGAACTTCATCGCCGGGGAATTCACCGCCGGCGTCAGTGGCACGACCTTTCCGAAGCACTCTCCCCTCGACAACACGGTGATCGCCAGCATCGCGGAGGCCGGCGAAGCGGAGGTCGATGCCGCCGTCCGTGCCGCCCGGCAGGCGCTTGACGGGGAGTGGGGCGGCCTGACCACACAGCAGCGGGTCGATCTGCTCTACGGCGTGGCGGACGAGATCACCCGGCGTTTCGACGACTTCGTCGCTGCGGAAATGGCGGACACCGGTCAGCCGGCGCATGTGATGAAGCACGTCTTCATCCCGCGCGGCGCTGCCAATTTCAAGGTCTTCGCCGACGTCATCAAGAACGTGCCGGCGGAGTCCTTTCAGATGGACACGCCGGACGGACGGGGTGCGCTCAACTACGCGCTCCGCGTGCCGAAGGGTGTGATCGGCGTGGTCTGCCCGTGGAACGCCCCCTTCCTGCTGATGACCTGGAAGGTCGGCCCCGCGCTGGCCTGCGGGAACACGGTGGTGGTCAAGCCTTCCGAGGAATCGCCGCAGACCGCGGCGCTGCTCGGCGAGGTGATGAACGCGGTGGGGGTGCCGAAGGGCGTCTACAACGTCGTCCATGGCTTCGGTCCCAGTTCAGCCGGCGAGTTCCTGACCCGCCATCCGGACGTCGACGCGATCACCTTCACCGGCGAGACGCGCACCGGAGCCGCCATCATGAAGGCGGCCTCCGACGGGATGCGCGACGTCTCCTTCGAGCTTGGGGGCAAGAACGCCGGCATCGTGTTCGCCGACTGCGATTTCGACGCGGCGGTGGACGGCATCTTCCGTTCCGCCTTCCTGAACAGCGGGCAGGTCTGCCTCGGCACGGAGCGTGTCTATGTGGAGCGCCCGATCTTCGACCGCTTCGTCGCCGCCCTGAAGGCGAAGGCCGAGGGCGTGACGTTCGGCCGCCCGGAGGATCACGGTACGAACTACGGTCCCCTAATCAGCAAGGAGCACCGCCAGAAGGTGCTCGCCTACTACCGCAAGGCGGTCGAGGAGGGGGCGACCGTCGTGACCGGCGGCGGCGTGCCCGATATGCCCGGTGCCCTGGCCGAGGGCGCCTGGGTCCAGCCGACGATCTGGACCGGCCTGCCGGAGACGGCATCCGTGGTGCGCGAGGAGATCTTCGGGCCGTGCTGCCACATCCGGCCTTTCGACAGCGAGAGCGAGGTCATTCGACTGGCCAACGACACCCGGTACGGGCTCTCCACCACCATCTGGACCACCAACCTGGCGCGCGCGCATCGGGTGGCGGCGCGCATCGACGTTGGGATCACCTGGATCAACAGCTGGTTCCTGCGCGATCTGCGCACGCCGTTCGGCGGTTCCAAGCAGTCCGGCATCGGTCGCGAGGGCGGGGTCCACTCCCTCGAGTTCTACACCGAGACGCGGAACATCTGCGTCAAGCTGTAAGGAGCCGTCATGCACAACGATAAAATTCAGGAATACGGGGACGAGATCTACGACGCGTGGCGCACGCGCCGCACGGTGCCGCCGCTTCTCGAACGTGAACCGGGCATCACCCTAGATGACGCCTACCGCATCCAGGAGCGTTTCATCGCGCGCCGGGTGGCGGCGGGGGAGACCATCGTCGGCAAGAAGATCGGCGTCACCAGCAAGCCGGTGCAGGACTTCCTCGGCGTTTTCCAGCCCGATTTCGGGCAGCTCACCTCCGGCATGGTCCATAGGGAAGGCGACACCATCGACCTGGGCACGCTGATCCAGCCCAAGGCGGAGGCGGAACTCGCCTTCGTGCTGAAGGAGGATCTCAAGGGGCCGGGAATCACCGCGATGGACGTGGTCCGCGCCACCGACTACGTGGTGCCCTGCTTCGAGATCGTCGATTCCCGCATCACCGACTGGAAGATCCGCATCCAGGACACCGTGGCGGACAACGCGTCGTGCGGCGTCTACGTGCTGGGCGAGACGCGCGGCGATCCGCGCAAGCTCGACATCACGCTGGCCGGCATGGTCCTGGAAAAGAACGGCGAGCTTCACTCCACCGGGGTCGGCGCCGCGGTGCAGGGGTCGCCGGCCAACGCGGTGGCGTGGCTGGCCAACACCCTCGGCGGGCTGGGAATCCCCTTCCGGGCCGGCGAGGTGATCCTGTCCGGCTCGCAATCCGCCCTCGTCCCGATCACCGACGGCGACGAGCTGGTGTGCACCGTCGGCGGCCTCGGAAGCTGCCGCGTGACGTTTTCCGGAAGGAGCGCGGCATGACCGAGCCGCAGTACACCCTCGGCCGCGAGGACATCGTGCGCCTGACCGAGCGCGTGGAACTCGCCCAGACCTACGCCTATCCCATCGCCAAGCTCACCGACGACTACCCAGCGATGACCGTCGCCGACGGCTATGCGGTGCAGAGCGAGCTTCGGCGCCGCTATCTCGCCCACGGCCACCGGCAGGTCGGCTGGAAGGTCGGGCTGACCTCGAAGGCCAAGATGCAGCAGATGGGCGTCAGCGTCCCCTCCATCGGCTTTCTCACCGACCGCATGGCGCGGCCGGAGAACTCGGTGATCTCCACTGCGGAGCTGGTGCACCCCCGCGTCGAATGCGAAGTCGCCTTCGTGATGAAGGCACCCCTGCAAGGCCCCGGCTGCACCGCCGCCGACGTTCTCGCCGCCGTCGATTACGTGCTGCCGGCGGTGGAAATCATCGATTCCCGTTTCGCCAACTTCAAGTTCGATCTGCCCAGCGTGATCGCCGACAACGGCTCGTCGGCACGCTTCGTCGGGGGCGGACGGGCGCGCTACGTGGATGACCTGGACCTGCGCAGTCTTGGCGTCGTCATGGAAAAGAACGGCGAGATCGTCGCCATGGGCGCCGCCGCCGCCGTGCTCGGTCACCCCGCCGAGGCGATCGCAATGCTCGTGAACATCCTTGCCGACCTGGACGAATCATTGCCGGCCGGCAGCTTCGTCATGAGCGGCGGCATCACCGAGGCCATTCCGGTGAAGCCCGGCGATTGCGTGATCGCCCGCTTCCAGGAGCTTGGCAGCGTGTCGATGCGCTTTGGCGAATAACCCAACACGGACGGTACAGGACAGAGGAAGCGGCAATGCCGATTATCGAGATGCATCTGTTGCAGGGGCGTTCCGTCGAACAGAAACGCGGCGTCGCCGAGGCGGTCGCCGAGGCGGTCACACGGTCCCTGGGTGTGCGGCCGGAAAGCGTCCGTATCCTCATCACCGAGCACGGCTCCGAAGAGTTCTCCGTGGCCGGCGTGACGGCCGGGGCCAAGGCCGAACGGGAGGGAATGCTCTCCGGCGCGGAAGGGAACCCGGCATGACGAAGATCAAGTGCGCCCTGATCGGCTCGGGCAACATCGGGACCGACCTGATCTACAAGATCAAGCGGAGCCCGGTGCTGGAGCCGGTGTGGATGGTCGGCATCGACCCGGCTTCGGAAGGCCTCGCCCGTGCCCGCGAGCTGGGGCTGAAAACGACCGCCGAGGGCGTCGACAGCCTCCTGCCGCACGTGGTGGAGGACGGCATCCAGATCGCCTTCGACGCCACCAGCGCCTACGTGCACGCGGAGAACAGCCGCAAACTCAACGCGCTGGGCGTGATGATGATCGACCTGACGCCCGCCGCGATCGGGCCGCTGTGCGTGCCGCCGGTCAACCTGCGTCAGCACGCCGACAAGGTGGAGATGAACGTCAACATGATCTCCTGCGCCGGTCAGGCGACGATCCCCATCGTCTTCGCGGTGTCCAGGGTCCAGGAGGTCTCCTACGCCGAGATCGTCGCGAGCCTGTCGTCGAAGTCCGTCGGCCCCGGCACCCGGGCCAACCTCGACGAGTTCACCTACACCACCTCCAGCGCGCTCGAGGTCGTCGGCGGGGCCCGCAAGGGCAAGGCGCTCGCGATCATCAACCCGGCCGAACCGCCGCTCATCATGCGGAACACCATCTACTGCCTGACAGACGAGGCACCGGATGAAGCCCGCATCACCGCATCGGTCCTGGAGATGATCGGGGAAGTGCAGAAATACGTGCCCGGCTACCGCTTGGTGAACGGCCCGGTGTTCCATGAAACGCCACGCGGGCACCAGGTATCCGTTTTCATGGAGGTCGCCGGCCTTGGCGACTACCTCCCGAAATACGCCGGAAATCTGGACATCATGACCGCGGCCGCCACCCGCACCGCGGAAATGTTCGCCGAGGAAATCCTGGCCGGAAAGATCCGGCTTTCGCCCGCGGAGGCCGCGTGATGGACAGCTCTGCCACCTTGAAGGGCCGCAAGGTCATCCTGCACGACATGTGCCTGCGCGACGGCATGCACGCCAAGCGAGAGCAGATCAGCGTCGAGCAGATGGTCAAGGTCGCCACGGCCCTCGACGATGCCGGCATCCCCTATCTGCAGGCGACCCACGGGGCCGGGTTGGGGGGCAATTCCCTCCAGCACGGCTTTGCGCCCCACAGCAACGAGGAATACATCTCGGCCGTCGCGTCGCGGATGAAGCAGGCGAAGGTGTCGGTGCTGCTGATCCCCGGCCTGGGCACGATGCGGGAGCTTCAGTCCGCCCATGACTGCGGTGCCCGCAGCGTGCACGTCGCGACCCACTGCACCGAGGCGGACACGTCGCCCCAGCACATCGCCTTCGCGCGCAAGCTGGGCATGGACACCACCGGCTTCCTGATGATGGCCCACCTCAACGACCCGGCGGGCATCGCCGCCCAGGGAAAGCTGATGGAAAGCTATGGCGCGCAAACCGTGTACGTCACGGATTCCGCCGGCTACATGCTGCCCGGGGACGTCAAGGCCCGCGTCCAGGCCCTGCGCGATGCGCTGAAGCCCGAGACGGAGATCGGCTTCCACGGCCATCACAACCTGGGCATGGGCATCGCCAACTCCATAGCCGCCATCGAGGCGGGGGCCAGCCGGATCGACGGTTCGGTCGCAGGGCTGGGGGCCGGAGCCGGGAACACGCCGCTGGAGGTGTTCCTCGCGGTCTGCGACCGCATGGGCATCGAGACCGGCGTGGATCTCTTCAAGCTGATGGACGTGGCCGAAGACATCATCGTGCCGATGATGGACCACCTCGTCCGCGTCGACCGGGAATCCCTCACCCTTGGCTTCGCCGGCGTCTATTCGACCTTCCTGCTGCACTCCAAACGGGCGGCCGAATGCTTTGGCGTGCCCGCGCGCGACATCCTCGTCGAGTTGGGCCGCAAGAAGATGATCGGCGGCCAGGAAGACATGATCATGGACACGGCGATGACCATGGCCAAGGAGCGTGGCCTGCTGAAGGACGTGGCGGCCTAGCCGCCTTTCCGGAACGGCTCCGCCGAGAGGCGGGCCGCCCCCCTTCGCCCTTATCGAAAGGCGAAACGAATGGGTTCGAGCGGACAGCGGCCCGGCGAGGTCGCGGTGGTGGTCGGCGCCACCGGCGCCTTCGGCAACGCGATCGTCGATCGGCTGGCCGCGGCGGGGCTGTCGATCGTGGCTGTGGCGCGCAGCCGGGACTCCCTCGCGCGGTTGCAGGACAGGGTGCCCGGCGTGACGGCCTGCGTTGCCGACATCGCTTCCGACACCGCCGTGGACGCCATCGCCGCAGCGGTGGACCGGCCGGTAAGGATGGTCGTACACGGTCCCGGCGTGGGAGTCGCCGGCGGCATTCTCAGCGCCCCCACCGCCACGGTGGTGGATGCGGTCAACATCAAGGTCGGCGGCCTTCTGCGCCTCACCCGGGCCGTCGACGGGCGTATGGCGGCGGGGACGCGGATCGTCGCCATCGGTGGGCATTATGGCTTCGAACCCACCGCCTACGCGGCGTCGGCAGGGGTGGCCAACGCCGCTCTCGTCAATGTGGTCCGCCAGTTCAGCCTGGCGTACGGGCCGCGGGGGATAACGGCCCATCTGATCGCCCCCGGGCCGGCGGACACCGAACGTCTCCATCGCGTGGCCGCGGATCGCGCCGCCCCGCGCGGCATCAGCACCGAGGAGGTGCTCGCGGAGATGCGGGCGGAATCCTCGATCGGCCGTTTCACCACACCGGAACAGGTGGCCTGGGCGGTGGCGATCCTCCTCGACGCCGCCGCCGATGCGATGACCGGCTCCACCTTGATGCTGGATTCCGGTCGCCGCCGCGGGCTGCCGTAACCCGGCGGCGGTGCCGTCCTCCCTGACGATCCCCTCGCAACCAAGCAAGCGGAAACACCGATCATGCCGGTCGTCAATTTCCACATCGTCGAAGGAATGAGCACCGCGGAGCAGGAGGAGCGCCTGTTGCTCGGCGCTTCCCGCCTGTATGCCGAGGTGCTGAAGGCGCCCATGGAGCGGGTGCGGGCATTCATCACGCCTCACCGGCCGACCCATTGTGCCGTCGCGGGCGAGGTGGTGGCGACGAGCGGCCTGCATGCGCCGTACTTCGACTTCATCGTGCTCGAAGGGCGTCCGCTCGAGGAGCGTCATCGCCTGCTGTCGGGATTCACCGATCTGCTGGTGGAAACGCTGGGCGTCCGTCGCGATCTCGTCCGCGGCAGTTGCCGGCGCGTGGAGCCCTTCGATTGGGGCATCGGCGGGGAGCCGGCCAGCGCTCTCCGGAAAGTCGAGGTCGAGGCGCGGGCGCGGGCGGCCGGCGATGCCGGGCGCACCTGACGAGACCGCAAGGGGCTGTTGAGCTTCGCAGGGCTCGGCCGGTCCGCGGTGATCGCGCTGGGCGGGCTTCCCTCCGACGGACGTGTTCTTCTCTTCCGTGCGTCCGTCGCACTTCGCCCCCGTCACGGCGCTGAGCGCCGCGACGGGGGCCTTTTCGTGTCCCCCGCACGAGCGTCATGGGTCGCGTGCGGAAACTGTGCCGGGCACCTTTTGGCGCCCGGCACTTTTGTGAAAAACAAAAATCCAGAACGCAGGGGAGGAAAGATGGTAAAGTTCATTGGTGATTTGCCGCTATCCTGGAAAATCTGGCCGGCCGTCATCCTGCTGGTCATCGTCATCTGCGCAACGGTTGCGGTATCGAGCTTCGGCCTGACCTACACGGCCGACAGGATTGGCTTTCTGTCCAATCAGCCGCTGCGTCAGCTTGAAATCGCTCTGGAGCTCCAGTCCCAGGCTTATGCGGCGGCGGTCAATCAGCGCGATGCCGTCATCTCGGAAGACAGTTCCGAAATGACGTATTTTCAAAATAAATACAATGAAAGCATATCATCAGCCTACGGCTTGTTCGATCAATTGACGGCGCTGAATGTGTCGGAAAGCCAGAGGGCCGCCATGGAGGAGGCGCGGGAGTCCCTGCGTTTCTACAATATCTGGTCGATTGAGATGCTCGAAGCGGCAAAGCATGGCGATCGAGCCATGATATTTGCCCAGATCAACGACGTCGGCCGCAACACGCTGGACAATGTTCTGAGGAACATGAGTCGCGTCGTCGCGGAGAGCAAGAATGCGGTGGCGAAGGCGCAGGACGCCATCGACAGCAACATTGATTCTGTCCTGACCAAGCTCTTCCTGGTTTCCGGTATCGGGCTCACGCTGGCCGTCGGAACGCTGGCCTGGCTGCTGGGGGCGTTCGTGATCATGCCTCTGGTTGGCGCGACACGGGCCGTGGAGAGGCTGGCGTCCGGTGATCTTCATATCCCTTTGCTCGGTACGGAGCGCAAGGATGAGGTCGGTACCCTTGCCCGTTCGTTGCAGGTCTTCAAGGAAGCGTTGCTGGCCAAGCGGGTGAGCGACGACGCTGCCACGGCGGAAAGGGCGGTTCGCGAACGCCGTGCCGCCGAGATGGAAGCGCTGACGCGTGACTTCGAGGCCAAGGCTGGCGGAATGGTCAATTCCCTGGCGTCGGCGGCAACGATGCTTTCGACCACGGCCGACGCAATGCTGACGAGCGCGCAAAAAACCAACGAGGATTCGATGGCAGCGATCGGTGCGTCGGAGCGGGCGGCTGAGAACGTTCATCGGATGGAGGTGCTGATCGACCATTTGACCGGCTCGTCCCGGCAAATCGACGTGGACATCGGACGCTCTCATTCCCTCGCCGCCGACGCCGTCTCCGAAGCCGAACACACCAACGAGATCGTTGGCGCCTTGTCCGTCGCCGCCGAACGGATCGGAGAGATCATTCAACTGATCAATGGCATCGCTTCACAGACCAATCTGCTGGCCTTGAACGCGACGATCGAGGCGGCGCGTGCCGGCGACGCCGGGCGGGGCTTCGCTGTGGTGGCCGGCGAGGTCAAACATCTGGCCAACCAGACGTCCATGGCAACCGAGGACATCGGAGCGCAGATCCGGTCCATCCAGGAGGCCACCAGTGAAGCGGTCGGCGCCATCCGGGCAATCGGGAGAACCATCGGCAGCGTCAACAGCATCGTCGATGGAGTGGCGGACACCGTCAAGTCGCAGGCCCGGTCGATGGACGAGATCACCGAGTACGCCCGGAATGTCGTTGCAGCGATCGAGGGTGTTTCCGAAGTCGTGATTCAGGTCAACGGCGCCGCACGGGACGCCAGCGGCGACGCTGTGCAAGTGCAGGGGGCGGCAGCATCCCTGTCGCAACAATCGGAACGATTGGCTCGGGAGGTCGCGGACTTCCTGAAAGGGGTCAACGCTCAGCCTGGTGCGGCGGGATAGGGGGCTGTCGTGGGACCCTTGCGGATGGGCGTCAACAATACCAATAAGGTATGATGCAACGAGGAAAATGGTATTAGACAGTATGGTGTTTTTCAGCCTAAGTGCGGGTGTAAGCGGTGCTTGGGGAATGGTTTGATGAAGATCTTTGCTCTGTTGAAGCGGGTGGTCGACCACAACGTGAAGATCCGCGTGAAGGCGGACGGCTCGGGTGTGGAGACCGCCAACGTCAAGTTCTCGATGAACCCCTTCGACGAGATCGCCGTCGAAGAGGCGGTGCGCCTGAAGGAAGCCGGCAAGGCCGCCGAGGTGGTCGCCGTCTCGGTCGGCCCGGCGGCGTGCCAGGAGACGCTGCGCACCGCGCTCGCCATGGGTGCCGACCGCGCCATCCTGGTGCAGACCGATGCCGAGACCCAGCCGCTCGGTGTCGCCAAGGCGCTGAAGGCTTTGGTCGAGAAGGAGCTGCCGCAGCTGGTGCTGCTCGGCAAGCAGGCCATCGACGACGACTGCAACCAGACCGGCCAGATGCTGGCCGCGCTGCTGGGCTGGCCGCAGGGCACCTTCGCCTCCAAGGTCGCTCCGGGCGACGGCGTGCTGACGGTGACGCGCGAGATCGACGGCGGGCTGGAGACGGTGGAGCTGAAGCTGCCCGCCGTGGTCACCGCCGACCTGCGCCTGAACGAGCCGCGCTACGCCTCGCTGCCCAACATCATGAAGGCGAAGAAGAAGCCGCTCGACACCGTCACGCCGGAAAACCTCGACGTCGACGTGGCGCCGCGCCTGACCACGCTGCAGGTGGCCGAGCCGCCGAAGCGCAAGGCCGGCGTCAAGGTGACCGACGTGGCCGCCCTCATCGACACGCTCAGGACCGAAGCGCGGGTGCTCTGAGCGCCATCGGCGGCCGGCGGAAACGAGGGAGCCTTCCATGCACCACACGACCTTGCCGCCCCTTCGGTTCCATCGGCATTCGGCCGACCTGAGCGAGTTCACCGATTTGCCCGTGGACTTGCGCGGACCGGCGCGGGATCTGCTGCAACGCTTTCTGGCGGAATTCCCCGCAGCGCGTTTCAGCCGTGCGGAAATCGTCCGTGCGATCAAGTCCAAGACGTTCCGCCCTGTCCTCGAACAGGAAGCGCGCCTCGACACCCTAACCCTGGTCAGCTGACCGACCGAGAGAGATCGCGTTATGCCCATTCTCGTCATCGCGGAGCATGATAACGCCCGCCTGCTGCTCGCCACGCTGAACGCGGTGACCGCCGCCCAGGCCATCGCCGGCAAACTCGGTTCCGACGTGCATGTCCTGGTCGCCGGCCACGGTGCGCGGGCTGTGGCCGATTCCGCGGCGAAGGTCGACGGCGTGAGCAAGGTGCTGCTGGCCGACTCGGCCGATCTGGAGCACCGGCTGCCGGAGGCGCTGGCCCCGCTGGTCGCCGCCACGGTGAAGGGCGGCTACAGCCACGTCCTCGCCCCGGCCACCTCGGCCGGCAAGAACGTGCTGCCCCGCGTCGCGGCGCTGCTCGACGTCGCGCAGATCTCCGACATCCTGTCGGTGGAGAGCGCCGACACCTTCACCCGGCCGATCTACGCCGGCAACGCCATCGCCACGGTGCAGTCGGCGGACCCCGTCAAGGTCATCACCGTGCGCACCACAGCCTTCGCGGCGGCGGTAACAGGGGGTGGCGCGGCGCCGGTCGAGACCATCGGCACGCCGGCGGCCCCCGGCACCTCGAGACTCATCGGCCAGGAGCTTACGACGTCGAAGCGGCCGGAACTGACGGCGGCGCGCGTCGTGGTGTCGGGGGGCGCGGCATGGGCTCAGGCGACAACTTCGTGCTGCTCGAGCGGGTTGCCGACCGGCTGGGCGCGGCGGTGGGCGCCAGCCGGGCGGCGGTGGATGCCGGCTTCGCCCCCAACGACCTGCAGGTCGGCCAGACCGGCAAGATCGTGGCGCCCGAGCTGTACATCGCCGTGGGTATCTCCGGTGCCATCCAACACCTTGCCGGCATGAAGGACTCGAAGGTCATCGTCGTCATCAACAAGGACGAGGAAGCGCCGATCTTCCAGGTCGCCGACTACGGCCTCGTCGCCGACCTCTTCAAGGCGCTGCCGGAACTGGAGCAGGCGCTCTAACGACGATCCATGGGAGAGACCACCGAGATGAACGCCTACGTCGCCCCGCTGCGCGACATCCGCTTCACGCTGGACGAGGTCGCCGGCATCGCCGCCGTGGCCGCCCTGCCCGGCTTCGAGGAGGCGACCGAGGAACTGCGCGATTCCATCCTGGAGGAGGCCGGCAAGATCGCCGGCGGCCTGCTCGCCCCGCTGAACCGCGTCGGCGACACCCGGGGCTCGCGCTGGACCGATGGCGCCGTCGCCACGCCGGAGGGCTGGTCGGATGCTTGGAACACCCTGGTGGAAGGCGGCTGGAACGGCCTGCCGTTCGACGCGCAGTGGGGCGGCATGGGCCTGCCCAACGTGCTGAACACGGCGGTGCAGGAGATGTGGCACGCCGCCAACATGGCCTTCGCGCTTAACCCGATGCTGACGCAAGGCGCGGTCAACGCGCTCCAGCAGTTCGCCTCGGACGAGGTCAAGCGGACCTACCTGCCGCGCATGGTGTCGGGCGAGTGGACCGGCACCATGAACCTGACCGAGCCGCAGGCCGGCTCCGACCTCGCCGCCATCCGCTCGAAGGCGGAGCCGGTGGGAGACGGCAGCTACAAGGTCTTCGGCCAGAAGATCTTCATCACCTACGGCGACCACGACCTGACGCCCAACATCATCCATCTGGTGCTGGCCCGCCTGCCGGACGCGCCGGCCGGGGTGAAGGGCATCTCGCTGTTCGTCGTGCCGAAATTCCTGGTCAACGCCGGCGGCTCGCCGGGCGCGCGCAACGACGTGGCCTGCGTGTCGCTGGAGCACAAGCTGGGCATCCACGCCAGCCCGACCGCCGTGCTGTCGTTCGGCGACCAGGGCGGGGCGCGCGGCTGGCTGGTCGGCGAGCCGCACAACGGGCTGGCCTACATGTTCGTCATGATGAACCACGCCCGGCAGTCGGTCGGCCTCCAGGGGCTCGCCATCGCCGCGCGCGCCTACCAGCAGGCGCTGTCCTACGCCCGCGAGCGCGTGCAGGGCACGCCGGCCGGCTGGACGGGCGGCGGGCGCACGCCGATCGTCAACCACCCCGACGTGCGCCGCACGCTGATGAGCATGAAGGCCCGCATCGAGGCGATGCGCGGCATCCTCTACACCGCGGCTGCCGCGCACGACGTCCGCCGCCGCGCCGCCGACCCGGCCGCCCGCAAGGCCGCGGCGACGCTGGAGGAGCTGCTGACCCCGATCGCCAAGGGCTGGTGCACCGAGATGGGGCAGGAGATCGCCTCGCTGGGCGTGCAGGTGCACGGCGGCATGGGCTACATCGAGGAGACCGGCGCGGCGCAGCACCTGCGCGACGCCCGGATCACCACGATCTACGAGGGCACCACGGCGATCCAGGGCAACGACTTGGTGAACCGCAAGCTGCTGCACGACAAGGGCGAGGGGCTGACCGCCTACCTTGCCGAGGTGACCAAGAACGCCGACGCCATGGCGGCGTCCGCGGATGCCAACCTTCAGGTCCTCGGCCGAGAACTGGCCGTGGCCGCCCGCCGCGTCGGCGAGATGGCGGCGTGGGTCCTTGCCCACGCGTCCGAGCCGGGACTGGTCGCCGCGTCGGCGGTGCCGTTGCTGCACGCTCTCGGTCTGGTGGCCGGCGGCCACTACTTGGGCATCGGCGCCCGGGCGGCGTTGCGCAAGCTCGCCGAGGGCGCGGCGGACGACGGTTTCCTCGCCGCCAAGCCGGTGACCGCGCGCTTCTACGCCGGGCACCTGCTGGGCCAAGTCGAGGGCTTCCGCGCCGCGGTGGTCGACGGAGCCGCAACGGTGATGGACTTCGACGAGACGCACCTGTGAATTGAGGTATTCCAGAGTTCCCCCGCGTTCTGCCTTCCTCTCTGAAAGGACGCGGCACTTAAGCCGGGCGCCAAGCGCCCGGCTTCCTTTCCGAGGATATCGACATCATCACGATCATTTCCGACCGCTGACACCGCGACCATCACATCCTATGGGAAACCGCCCTGGCCGTGGAACGGGAAGCTGCGTCCACATCCCAGACACCACCCTTTGCACGGGCCGCCAAGCCCGCTTCGGAGAGCGTATCGATGTTCAAGAAACTCCTTGTCGCCAACCGGGGCGAGATCGCCATTCGCGTGCTGCGCGCCGCGACCGAACTGGGCATCGCCACCGTGGCCGTGTACTCGCGCGAGGACCGCCTGGCGCTGCACCGCTTCAAGGCCGACGAGAGCTACCAGATCGGCGAGGGCAAGGGGCCCATCGAAGCCTACCTGGACATCGGCGCCATCATCGCCGTAGCAAAGCAGACCGGCGCCGAC
>DASWVP010000013.1:0-26520 GCA_036401175.1 Azospirillum sp.
GCCGCCATTGACGGCAAGCCCCGCCGTTCGGTCGTCGAGAAAGGCATTGAGGCACTGAAGGCCGTGTGGCACCGCGGCGCCGTCGACGCCGACGGCAAAACCGGCGACGGCGCCGGCATCCACGTGCAGGTGCCGCAGAAGTTCTTCAAGGACCACGTCCGCGTCATCGGCCACACGCCGCCGGAGAACAACCTCGCCGTCGGTCAGGTCTTCCTGCCGCGCGTCTCGCTCGAAGCGCAGGAAACCTGCCGCTGCATCGTCGAGACCGAGATCCTGAACCTCGGCTATTACATCTACGGCTGGCGTCAGGTGCCGATCAACGTCGACATCATCGGCGAGAAGGCCAACGCCACCCGGCCGGAGATCGAGCAGATCATCGTCGGCAACGCCAAGGGCGTGTCGGACGAGCAGTTCGAGCTGGACCTGTACGTCATCCGCCGCCGCATCGAGAAAGCGGTGCGGGCCGAGCAGATCAACGACTTCTACATCTGCACGCTGTCGTCCCGCTCGCTCATCTACAAGGGCATGTTCCTGGCGGAACAGCTCACCACCTTCTACCCCGACCTGCTGGACGAGCGGTTCGAGTCGAACTTCGCCATCTACCACCAGCGCTATTCGACCAACACGTTCCCGACGTGGCCGCTGGCCCAGCCGTTCCGCACGCTGGCCCACAACGGCGAGATCAACACGCTGAAGGGCAACGTCAACTGGATGAAGGCGCACGAGACGCGGATGGAGCATCCGGCGTTCGGCACCACCATGGGCGACCTGAAGCCGGTCATCGGCGTCGGCCTGTCCGATTCGGGCGCGCTGGACGCCGTGTTCGAGGTGATGGTGCGCGCCGGCCGCCCGGCGCCGATGGTGAAGATGATGCTGGTGCCGCAGGCGCTGACCAGTTCCGCCACCACGCCGGAGACGCACAAGTCGCTGATCGCCTACTGCAACTCGGTCATGGAGCCGTGGGACGGCCCGGCCGCGCTGGCGATGTACGACGGCCGATGGGTGGTCGGCGGCATGGACCGCAACGGCCTGCGCCCGATGCGCTACACCATCACGACGGACGGGCTGATCATCGCCGGTTCCGAGACGGGCATGGTGAAGATCGACGAGACGCAGGTTGTGGAAAAGGGCCGCCTGGGCCCCGGGCAGATGATCGCCGTCGACCTCGGCACCGGCAAGCTGTACAGCGACACCGCCGTCAAGGACCTGCTCGCCTCCCAGAAGCCGTGGGGCAACTGGGTGAAGAACACCACGCACCTGGACGAGCTGGTCAAGAGCGCCTCGCAGCAGGGTGAGCCGGCCGAGTTGGACAAGGCCGAGCTGCGCCGCCGCCAGATGGCCTTCGGCATCACCATGGAAGACATGGAGCTGATCCTCCACCCGATGGTGGAGGACGCCAAGGAGGCCGTCGGCTCGATGGGCGACGACAGCCCCATCGCCGTGCTGTCGGAGAAGTACCGCGGCCTGCACCACTTCTTCCGCCAGAACTTCAGCCAGGTCACCAACCCGCCCATCGACAGCCTGCGCGAACGCCGGGTGATGAGCCTGAAGACGCGCCTGGGCAACCTGGGCAACATCCTGGACGAGGACGAGAGCCAGACGCGCCTGCTCCAGCTCGAATCGCCGGTGCTCACCACGGCCGAGCTGCGCGCCATGCGCGCCTACATCGCCGGGGCGGTCGCCGAGATCGACGCCACCTTCGCCGCGGACGGCGGCCCGGATGCCCTGAAGGACGCGCTGAAGCGCATCCGCCAGGAGGCCGAGGACGCGGTGCGTGGCGGCGCCAACCACGTGATCCTCACCGACGAGCGGATGAGCGCCAAGCGCGCCGCCATCCCGATGATCCTGGCGACGGGCGCGGTGCACACCCACCTCGTGCGCAACAACCTGCGCACCTTCACCTCGCTGAACGTGCGTTCGGCGGAGTGCCTGGACACGCACTACTTCGCCGTGCTGATCGGCGTCGGCGCCACGACGGTCAACGCCTATCTGACGCAGGAGGCGATCGCCGACCGCCAGCGCCGCGGCCTGTTCGGCACGCTGCCGCTGGAAACCTGCCTGTCGCGCTACAAGAAGGCGGTCGACGAAGGGCTGCTGAAGATCATGTCCAAGATGGGCATCTCGATCATCAGCAGCTATCGCGGCGGCTGCAACTTCGAGGCGGTGGGCCTGTCGCGCGCGCTGATCGCCGAGCATTTCCCGGCGATGGTCAGCCGCATCTCCGGCATCGGCCTGAACGGCATCCAGAAGAAGGTGCTGGAGCAGCACGCCGTCGCCTTCGACGAGGACATCGTCACCCTGCCCGTCGGCGGCTTCTACAAGTTCCGCAAGTCGGGCGACCGGCACGGCTGGGAGGGCGGCATCATGCACCTCCTCCAGCAGGCGGTGTCGGACGACAGCTACGGCACCTTCAAGAAGTATTCCGAGCAGGTGCACAAGCGCCCGCCGATGCAGCTGCGCGACCTGCTGGAGTTCCGCTCGCTGAACAAGGCGGTGCCGATCGACGAGGTCGAGAGCATCACGGCGATCCGCAAGCGCTTCGTCACGCCGGGCATGTCGCTGGGCGCGCTGAGCCCCGAGGCGCACGGCACACTGAACGTCGCCATGAACCGCATCGGCGCCAAGTCCGACTCGGGCGAGGGCGGCGAGGACCCGGCGCGCTTCCGCCCGGACAAGAACGGCGACAACTGGAACTCGGCCATCAAGCAGGTGGCCTCCGGCCGCTTCGGCGTGACGGCGGAGTACCTGAACCAGTGCCGTGAGCTGGAGATCAAGGTGGCCCAGGGCGCCAAGCCCGGCGAGGGCGGCCAGCTCCCCGGCTTCAAGGTGACGGAGATGATCGCCAAGCTGCGCCACGCCACGCCGGGCGTGACGCTGATCAGCCCGCCGCCGCACCACGACATCTACTCGATCGAGGATCTGGCGCAGCTCATCTACGACCTGAAGCAGATCAACCCCGACGCCAAGGTGTGCGTGAAGCTGGTGGCGCGGTCGGGCATCGGCACCATCGCCGCCGGTGTCGCCAAGGCCAACGCCGACATCATCCTGATCTCCGGCAACTCCGGCGGCACGGGCGCCAGCCCGCAGACCTCGATCAAGTTCGCCGGCGGCCCGTGGGAAATGGGCCTGTCGGAAGTGCATCAGGTGCTGACGCTGAACCGTCTGCGCCACCGCGTGCGGCTGCGCACCGACGGCGGCCTGAAGACCGGCCGCGACATCGTCATCGCCGCCATGCTGGGCGCGGAGGAGTTCGGCATCGGCACCGCCAGCCTGATCGCCATGGGCTGCATCATGGTGCGCCAGTGCCACTCCAACACCTGCCCGGTCGGCGTCTGCGTGCAGGATCCCAAGCTGCGCGAGAAGTTCACTGGCACGCCGGAGAAGGTGGTCAACCTCTTCTCGTTCCTGGCGGAAGAGGTGCGCGAGATCCTGGCGCAGCTCGGCTTCAAGTCGCTGAACGACGTGATCGGCCGCACCGATCTGCTGCATCAGGTCAGCCGCGGCGCCGAGCATCTCGACGACCTCGACCTCAACCCGCTGCTGGCGCAGGTCGATCCGGGCGAGAACGCGCGCTACTGCACCATGCAGGGCCGCAACGAGGTGCCGGACACGCTGGACGCCCGCATCGTCGCCGATGCCCGCCCGCTGTTCGAGGAGGGCGAGAAGATGCAGCTCGCCTACACCATCCGCAACACGCACCGGGCCATCGGCACGCGGCTGTCGTCGATGGTGACGCGGAAGTTCGGCATGGCGGGGCTGCAGCCCGGCCACGTCACCGTCCGCCTGCGCGGCACCGCCGGCCAGTCGCTGGGCGCCTTCGCCGTGCAGGGCATCAAGCTGGAGGTCTTCGGCGACGCCAACGACTATGTCGGCAAGGGCCTGTCGGGCGGCACCATCGTGGTGCGGCCGAGCACTTCGTCGCCGCTGGAAACCAACAAGAACACGATCATCGGCAACACGGTGCTGTACGGCGCCACGGCGGGCAAGCTGTTCGCCGCCGGTCAGGCCGGTGAGCGGTTCGCGGTGCGCAACTCCGGCGCCAGCGTGGTGGTCGAGGGCTGCGGCTCCAACGGCTGCGAGTACATGACGGGCGGCACGGCGGTGATCCTGGGCGCGGTCGGCGACAACTTCGCCGCGGGCATGACCGGCGGCATGGCCTTCGTCTACGACGAGGCGGGGACCTTCCCGCTCTACGTCAACGACGAAAGCGTCGTCTTCCAGCGCATCGAGGTGGCCCACTACGACGATCTGGCCAAGCGCCTCATCGAGGAGCACATCGAGGAGACGCAGAGCCGCTTCGCCGCCGAACTGCTGAACGATTGGGAGCGCGCCCGCGGCCGCTTCTGGCAGGTCGTGCCGAAGGAGATGCTGAGCCGGCTGGAGGTGCCCGTCACCCTGCCGACGGCGATCCCGGCGGAGTAAGCCGCCCGCAACGTGCGGTGACGGAACGGCGGCCCGGTACACCACCGGGCCGCCGTTTCGTTTCCGGGTGTTGCCCTCCGGTCATAGCCGGCCGGCGGCCGGCGCGATAATGTTGAGCCGAAACGGTTTACCAGGACGGCTTTCGGCGGGGACGGTCAGGGGGCGGGGCCATGGCGTTCGTGAACGGGTTGCGGATCGTCACGCGCCACGCGACGGCGGGCGACGCCCCCCGGTGCGCGCGCATCTTCCTGGACGGCCGCCGCCGCGCCTTCCCCTGGCAGCCGGCCGAACGATTCGGCCTGGACGACTACTACGACTGCGTCGAGGACGAGACGGTGCTGGTGGCCGAGGTGGACGGCACCGTGGTCGGCTTCGTCTCCATCGACCGGCCGCAGCGCTTCGTGCACACCCTGTTCATCGATCCGGACTGGCAGAGCCGCGGCATCGGCACGGCGCTGCTGCGCGAGGCGCTGGCCAGCCTGAACGGCCCGGCGGAGCTGACCTGCTCGGCCCGCAACGCGGCGGCGCGCGCCTTCTACGAACACAACGGCTGGGTGCCGGTGGACGGCGCCGAAGCCGCGGACACCCCGCACGTGGTCTACCGCATGCCCCACCCGACCTGCCGCTGATACGGACGGCGCCTGAAGGCGTCGTCCGTATCACCCTTTCGATCAATGCTATGGCATTGATCTGTCGGGTTTTACCGGCGGCGCTCGATGGAAGCGATCAAGCGCCGCCGGTATGAGTTCGGCCTCTTCATTTCGGCAGGGTCCCGTACCTATTCCGGTCTACCGCCGCGGGCTGGCCGATGGACCGATTGTTTTCGCGGACGTGCTTGGGCTACAGTCGCGGCCGGCATGCGGACCCTGTATCACCATCCCCTTTCCCCCCTCTCGCGTCTGGCGCGCGTCGCCCTGACCGAAAAGGGCCTGCCCTTCGAGGCGGTCGTCGAAAAGCCGTGGGAACGGCGCACCGATTTCCTGGCCCTGACCCCGGCCGGGGAGGTGCCCGTGCTTGTGGAGAACGATGGCACGGTGATCGCCGACGGCTGGGCGATCCTGGAATACCTGGAGGAAGCCTACCCCGACACGCCGCTGATCCCGCCCGAGGTGGCCGGGCGCGCCGAGGTGCGGCGCATCGTCTCGTGGTTCACGCGCAAGTTCGAGCGCGAGGTGACCGAGAATCTGGTCGGCGAAAAGCTGATGAAGCGGCTGTCCGGCCAGGGCCAGCCCTTCGCGCCGGCGATCCGCGCCGGGCTCGCCAACATCCATTACCACCTGGACTACGTCGCCTTCCTGGCGGAACGGCGGCCGTGGCTGGCCGGCCCGTGGTTCTCGCTGGCCGACATCGCGGCGGCGGTGGAGATTTCCTGCGTCGACTACGTCGGCGACGTGCCCTGGGACAACAACCCGGAAGCCAAGGACTGGTACGCCCGCATCAAGTCGCGGCCCAGCTTCCGCCCCCTGCTGCAGGACAGCGTCCCCGGCTGCCCGCCGCCCAAACACTACGCCGATCTGGATTTCTGAGAGGCATCCTCAACCCCTCCCCCGCCTCCGGCGGGGGAGGGGGGACCCAGCCGAAGGCTGGGAGGGTGGGGGCAAGTTGTCACCAATGATCAGCGGCTCGCAGTCTGCCACGAAGGCCGTTGCCCCCACCCTGCCCGCTTGCGCGGGCTTCCCTCCCCCGGCGGGGCCGGGGGAGGGACCATGAAGGCTACGCCCGGCGGCGCTGCCGTGTCCGGTTCTGCTCCTCGTCCTCATCGGACGATTCGCGCACCCGCGTCGTGGCCTGCCGCACCGCCTTGGACGACAGGTCGGAGACGCGGGACGCGGTGTTCAGGAAGGTCTCGACCTCCCGCTTCAGAAGGGCCATCTGCGCGTCGACCAGATCGTGCGGCGTGCGGGCGGCCACCACGCGCTGCATGCCGTCGGCCTGCTGGCGCGCCGCTTCCTGGGCGAAGTCGAGCCATTCGCGCCAGATGGCCTGGCTGGCTTCCGACAGGGCGGTGTTGGCCTCGATGACGGCGTTCATGTTCTGGGTCGTGCGCCGGATCGTCTCCTGGGCTTCCGGCGTGTTGATGGTGAAGACGTTGCCCACCCGCTCGACCATGTCGCGGGCCATCTGGTTGGCGGTGCCGAGGCTCGACTCCGCCACGTTGCGCGCCGCGCGTTCGGTGGACTGCATCTCGCCGAAGGCGCGCCGTGCGGTGTCGGCGGCGGCGTTGCCGGTCTGCTCGGCCAGATCGGCCATGCGTTCGCCGGGGCGCTCACTGGGGCGTTCACCGGGGCGGCGGGCCGGGTCGGCGTCGTCGCCCGTTCGCCGCTGGGCATTCTCCTGTGCCATGCATTAACCCCCATGCGTTGCTGCTGTCGCGGAAATTTCAGAAAAGACGCAGGCGATAGTTCTGTCGCCTCCGCTCCTTCCCGACGCTCCCGCCAACATCGACGGCGGATACATGTTGCTTCCACGAAAAGGTTGCTGTCCCCATGGTATACATCGGGGCGTGACGATGGGCCGCACGGCCTGAATTACTTAAAAACACCGATCGGAGCCGAAACTTTCTCTCGCCACGGAAGACGCGTCAGCCCAGGCGGAGCGACTCCAGGCGGGCGCGCAGATCATCGGGCAGCGGGGCGGAGCGGCGCGTCTCCTCGTCCATCAGGACGATCACCGTCTCGGCCGTGCCGGCGCAGGCGCCGTTGCTGAAGATCCCCTGCCCCAGCCGGAACGAGCTGCGGCCGACCGACAGCACCGCCGTGCCGACGTCCACCGTTCCCGGCCAGTTCATCTCGCCCAGGAAGTCCAGTTCCAGCCGCGCGATGACGAAGGCGCAGCCCGGCGGGGCGGACGGCGCGCCGGGTTCGAAGAGGAAAGCGACGCGGCCGGCCTCGCACATTTCCGAGAACACGGCGTTGTTGACGTGGCCCTGGCGGTCGGTGTCGCAGTAGCGCAGCTTTTCCGTGGTCCACGCCTTGAGGCGCGCGCGGTCGGTCAGCGGGCGTTCGGTGACGTCGGGCATGCGGTCTCTCCCTCCTGGTTTCGCCTTCTTGGCTTCGGGGTAGTATGACGCGGCGGCGCTGGCTTTCCCAGCCGATCCATGGCACTACGCTGGGCATGGAAAAGCACGATGTTCAGGCCGATCCGGCGTTCACGCAAGCCGAGCGCGACGCGGTCTACCGCTGCATCTTCAGCCGCCGCGACGTGCGCGGCCAGTTTCTGCCCGATCCCGTGCCCGACGCCGTGCTGGCCCGCATCCTGCGCGCCGCGCACCACGCGCCGTCCGTCGGCTTCATGCAGCCCTGGGACTTCGTCGTCGTCACCGCCCCGGATGTGAAGCGCCGCGTGCACGACGCCTTCCGCACCGCCAACGCCGAGGCGGCCTCGATGTTCGAGGGAGAGCGGCAGGCGACCTACCGCGCGCTGAAGCTGGAAGGCATCCTGGACGCCCCCGTCGGCATCGCCGTGACCTGCGACCGCCAGCGCGCCGGCCCGGTGGTGCTGGGGCGCACGCACATGCCGGACATGGACCTGTACAGCGCCGTCTGCGCCGTGCAGAACCTGTGGCTTGCGGCGCGGGCCGAGGGGGTGGGCCTCGGCTGGGTCAGCATCCTGCGGCCAGACGAGGTCCGCGACGCGCTGGGCATCCCGGCGGAGGTCGAGCTGATCGGTTACCTGTGCCTGGGCTTCGTGCGCGCCTTCCTGGACAAGCCGGAGCTGGAGAGCGCCGGCTGGCGGTCGCGCCTGCCGCTGCGCGACGTGGTCTCCTTCGACCGCTGGCGCGTCCGGACCGGCGACGAGCCCTTGCTCGACCACCTGGAATAGGTCAGGGCTTCTTCGGTTCGGGCGGCGCCTTAGGCAACGCCTTCTGTGGGCCGGCGGCTTCCGCCTTGTCCAGGCGGGCGAGGTTGTCGCCGGCCGCCTTGGCGGTGCGCCCTTCGGGGGCGAGGCGCCGCACCAGCCGCCAGTCGTCGCGCGCGCCCTTGAGGTCGCCGGACACCGCCTTGATGTTGCCGCGCAGCAGCACCGTTTCCGCGTCGTTCGGCTTCAGCTCCAGCGCCCGCGCCACGTCGTTCAGCGCCTCGCGGTGCTGGCTGAGCGCCTTGCGGGCGGCGGCGCGGTAGAGGAAAGCCTCCGGCCGGTCCGGCGCGCGGGCGATGGCGACGTCGAGGTCGGCCAGCGCGTCCCAGTAGCGTTCCGCCTCGGCGCGCGCGAAGGCCCGGTCGATGCGCAGGTCGACGTCGTCGGGCTGGCGCTTCAGCGCCTCGCCATAGGCCTTTTCCGCCCGCCCCTGGTCGCCGGCGCGCAGCCATGCCCAGCCGGCGCGCCCGAACAGCGACGCCGCCACCTTGGCATCGTCGCGGCCCAGGCGCGGCGCCAGCTCCTCGAAGCGCGCGCCGGCCGTCTTGAAATCGCCCTTGTGGAACAGCGCCAGCGCCGTGCAGAGCTGCGCCATATCGCCGCCGCCGCGCTCCCGCCAGACCTGCGCGCTGTCCAGCGCGGCGTCCGGCCGCGTCTCGGCAAGCGTCGAGCAGGCCCGCATCTCGGCGTTGTGATCAACAGCGGCGACAGCCGCGCCCGCCCCCCACGGCAGGGACAGCAGGAGGGCGAGCGAAGGGAAAACGTTGCGTCCGGTCATGGCGGCCCTACACTCGGCCAACGCGCGCGCATACGCAAGTGAAAGGCCCCGCACCATGTCCACCCCCCGCCTGTTCGTCTTCGGCCTGGGCTACACCGGCGGCCGGCTGGCGGCCGAGCTGCTGGCCGAAGGCTGGCGGGTCGCCGGTACCTGCCAGAGCGAGGAGAGGCGCGCCGAACTGGCCGCGCGCGGCATCGAAGCCTTCGTCTTCGACCGCGACCACCCGCTGGACCCCGGCGCCCTGGCCGGCGCCACGCACCTGCTGTCCACCGTGCCGCCGGACAACCGGGGCGACCCGGTGCTGTCCCGGCACGAGCGCGACCTCTTCGACCTGCGCACGCTGGACTGGGTGGGCTACCTGTCCACCACCGGCGTCTACGGCGACCGCGGCGGCGAGTGGGTGAGCGAGGCGGCGTGGCTGAAGCCCAGCGGCGAGCGCCAGAAGCGCCGCGTCGAGGCGGAGCGCGGCTGGCTGCACCTGCACCGCCAGTACGGCGTGCCGGTGCACGTGTTCCGCCTGCCCGGCATCTACGGCCCCGGCCGTAGCGCGCTGGACGCCGTGCGCGACGGCAGCGCCCGGCGCATCGACAGGCCCGGCCACGTCTTCAGCCGCGTGCACGTCGACGACATCGTGCAGGCGCTGCGCGCCTCCATGGCGCGGCCCAGCCCCGGCAGCGTCTACAACGTCTGCGACGACGAACCGTGCGAACCGCGCGCGGTGACGGAGTTCGCCTGCGAGCTGCTGGGCGTGACCCCGCCGCCGCTCGTCCCCTTCGAACAGGCCGAGCTGTCGGCGATGGCCAAGAGCTTCTGGGCCGACAACAAGCGCGTGAAGAACGACCGCATGAAGCGGGATCTGGGCGTCACGCTGCGCTACCCCACCTACCGCGAGGGCCTGACCGCGCAGCTGGAGGCGGAGAAGGCGACGGCGGCGTAGGTCGGGCCAGGCGCAGCCACCCTCACCCTCACGCCCGCCCCCCGGTGTAGCCGCGCAGGACCAGGAACTCGCCGAACTTCTGGTCGACGACCATGATGTGCATCTTCAGCCACTTGCCGATGAAGCCCAGCACCAGGAAGCGGGCCATGTAGTCGTCCCGCACGCCGTCGTCGCGCACGAAGGTCCAGACGTCCTCCACCTGCTCCAGGAAGGACTGGTGCAGCTTGGCGTGCGCGGCGCGGTCGGGGTAGTCGTACGCCTCCATCAGCCGCTCCTCCCGCGTGAAGTGGCCGCGGGCGGTGTCGATCAGCTCGCCGCAGACGGCGCGCAGGTCGGTGCTCACCCCGCCGCCTTCCAGCGAGGCGCGGATCGCGCAGTACAGGTCGTGCAGCCGCCGCAGGTCGGCGTCCAGGTCGGGAATGCCGATGCCGTAGGCTTCGTTCCACTCCAGATCGGCCATGCTCACGGAAACCACCCCCACAGGCACACTTGTGATCGGGCCAGAATGTCACGGTCGGCGCGACGCTGGCAAGGCCAACGCCCATAGCGTGCATATGAAGATATGCAGCACAACCCAAGCCTTGCCAGCCGGCCGCCTTTCGAGTCATGATGATCGTAAGTGATAATCACAAGGCCGGGCTTACCCGGCCACCGCGTGCGGCGGGAGGCGACCACGACCAGGCCAGAGGACCGGAAGGGACGCAGCGGACCGGACCTGCACCGGCAGGTCGACGAGTTGGTCAGCCGTGTGCCGCGTCACGCCATCCGCGCCGTCATCGACGAGATCGACAGCGTCCAGGCGCAGAACAAGGACCGCGCGCAGCACCTGCGCGACGCCCTGGTCGAGCATTTCAACCGGCTGCGCCCGTTCAAGGCCCGCCGCCTGTTCACCGGTCTGTTCGAACCGCTGCTGGTCGACGACCCCGTCCTCTACCGCACGCACGAAACGGTGCCGGGGCTGCTGCAGCGGGTCGACATGGGCGGCATCTGGCAGGCGCTGAGCCTGCACGCCTTCCCGCTGCTGGCCATGGAGGTGCAGGACCGCCTGGACGCCATGGCGCAGGACGACATCATCGACCGCGTGCTGGCCTCGCCGGAGGCGATGGCGATGCGCGAGTCGATGCGGGCCGCCGCCGCCGCCTGGCTGGGCGAGGCGCTGCGCCAGCGCAAGCGGCTGGAGGAGTTCCTGGCCGTCGCCAACCGCGAGGCGCTGCGCGACGCCCGCCAGCGCACGCCGCACCTGTCCCACAAGGCGCCGATCGACCACGGCATGCTGCGCTTCCTGCACACGGTGCTGGAGCACAATGACGCGCTGCTGCCGCTGATCGAGCGCATGCGCCAGGATCTGAACGACATCCCTGCCGTCGGCGAGGCCCGGCACACCGAGGTGGACGGGCAGGCGGCGATCATCGTCGGCTTCGTGCGCCGGGTGCGCGCCGCCTTCCCCACCCGCGACCTGGAAGACCCGCTGGCGTGGCTGGCGCCGCTGTACGCGCTGAACGTCAAGCGCCGCTACGACGTGGTGCAGCGCTATGCCCGCGAGTACGGCGGCCCGTCCTTCGGCGAGCCGCAGCCACTGCAGCAGGCGCTGCTCGGCCATTTCTCCGGCTGCTGCGCGACGCTGGGGGAACTGGTGCGCGGCCTGTTCGGCGACTCGGCGCCGCGCGACGCGCACGCGCTGCCGTTGTCGCGGCCGGTGCGCGACACGCTGGACGACGCGCTGACGCGGTTCGAACGGGCACTGGGCGCGCTCTCGGCCACCGGTCTGACGGCCAGCCGCACCATCGGCCCGCGCGTGCGCGCCCTGCTGGGCGAGGCGGCGCAGGCGCTGACCGGCATCATGCTGCCGGTGGCGCTGGAGCGCGCGCAGGCGGCGGCGCAGGCCCGCCACGCCCCGGTGCCCGACCACGACGACGTGCTGTGGCTGCTCGACCGCGTCTGGCGCTGGGGGGCGACGCTGGAGGCGGCGGGCTACGCCAGCCTTGAGTTGCGCAACGCGCGCGGCCGTGTCATCGCCGGGGCCGGGGCCGCCTTCGTGCAGGCGATCAAGGTCGACGACGGCGACGACCTGACCGCGCGCATGGGCCACGTGGTGCGCGTGAACGCCATCCTCAACGCCATCGGCGAGGACGTCGCGCCGTGGATCGGCCCGGTCAGCCAGGGCCTGCAGCGCGTCGTGCGCCACCACCTGGAAGCCGGCGGGGAGATATCGCCCGAGGCGCGCTTCATCATCGACACCTACGCCACCGCCGTGCGCAGCGAGCTGACCCGCTCGCGCCACTGGCAATGCGCCGACCTCGTCAGCCTCGTGCGGCTGTACGAATCGCGCCTGGATTGACGCCGTGGCGACCACCCCACCATCCGCCCCGCCACCGTCGGGACGGGCGACGAATTTGGTTCGGCACAACCGCAGTTGTGCTATCATGCGCGCCCGGTCCCGCCCGGAGCGGCCGGCCACCCGCCACCGGCGCATCGCCGTCTTCCGACCAACATGCCAGCGCAAGACAGACGACCCGCATGAACATCACCATCGAACGCGCCGCCCTGCTCCGGTCCCTCGGTCACGTGCAGAGCGTGGTGGAGCGCCGCAACACCATCCCGATCCTTTCCAACGTGCTGCTTCGGGCGAAGGACGGCGAGCTGTCGCTGGCCGCCACCGACATGGACCTGGAGATCGTCGAGGCGGTGCCGGCCACGATCACCCGGCCGGGCGGCACGACGGCGCCGGCGCACACGCTGTACGACATCGTCCGCAAGCTGCCGGACGGCAGCCAGGTGGAGCTGGACGTGGCGGGCGACGGCGGGCAACTCACGCTGCGTTCGGGCCGGTCGCAGTTCAAGCTGTCGTGCCTGCCGGTGGAGGATTTCCCGCAGCTGTCCGGCGGCGACCTCAAGCACCGCTTCGCGCTGGCGGCGGCCGACCTGCGCGCGCTGATCGACCGCACGCGCTTCGCCATCTCCACCGAGGAGACGCGCTATTACCTGAACGGCATCTACGTGCATGCCGCGCGTCAGGCGGCGGCCACCGGCGACCTCCCGGTGCTGCGCGCCGTCGCCACCGACGGCCACCGGCTGGCGCGTGTCGAGATGCCGCTGCCGGACGGGGCCGAGGGCATCCCCGGCGTCATCGTGCCGCGCAAGACCGTGATGGAGGTGCGCAAGCTGATCGACGAGGCGGCCGACCGCATCGAAATCTCGCTGTCGGAGAACAAGGTCCGTTTCGCCTTCGATTCGATCGTCATGACGTCGAAGCTGATCGACGGCACCTTCCCCGACTACGAGCGCGTCATCCCCGTCGGCAACGACAAGGTGATGGAGGTGGACGCCCGCCTGTTCGCCAGCGCCGTCGACCGCGTCGCCACCATCTCCACCGAGAAGAGCCGGGCGGTGAAGCTGGCGGTGGTGCGCGGCACGCTGACGCTGTCCGCCACCAGCCCGGAAGCCGGCAGCGCCACCGAGGAGCTGGAGGTCAATTACCAGGACGGCCCCCTGGAAATCGGCTTCAACTCTCGCTATCTCCTTGACATCACTCAGCAGATCGAGGGCGAGGGCGCCCGCTTCACGATGGCGGACGCGGCGTCGCCCACCATCATCCGCGACGTTGCCGACCCCACCGCGCTGTACGTGCTGATGCCCATGCGCGTTTGACCGGCAACGGAGTCGAACGTCCGTAGGTTGGGTTGAGGCGCACGCCGAAAGCCCAACGCGGGCGCAGCGTCGGAACGTTGGGTTTTCGCTGATGCTCAACCCAACCTACGGACGAAGGGCATGCCCTGCGGCTCCAACGGAACGGACAGTTGCTCGACGCACGACGGACAGACCCCCGGCGGACAGACCCCCGGCTCCCGGATGCCCTGGCGGTCACGCGGCTGACGCTGACGCGTTTCCGCGGCTACGAACTGGCGCGGCTGGAGCCGGACAACCGGCCGGTTGTGCTGATCGGCCCGAACGGCGCCGGCAAGACCAACCTGCTGGAGGCGGTGAGCTTCCTCGCCCCCGGCCGCGGCCTGCGCGGCGCCCGGCTGGCCGAGGTGGAGCGCATCGGCTCGCCGCCGGGATCCGGCTGGGCGGTGGCGGCGGCGGTGGAGACGCCGGTCGGCCCGGTGGAGATCGGCACCGGCCGCGAGGCGGGCCTGCACGACACCGACCGCCGCGTCGTGCGCATCGACGGCCATCCGGCCAAGGGGCAGACGGCGCTGGCCGAACACGTCTCCCTGGTGTGGCTGACGCCGCAGATGGACCGGCTGTTCCTGGAAGGCTCCAGCGGCCGGCGCCGCTTCCTCGACCGCCTCGTCTTCGGCTTCGATCCGGCGCACGCCGGCCGACTCAGCCGTTACGAGCACGCGATGCGCGAACGCGCCCGCCTGCTGCGCGACGGCCGCGGCGACGACGGCTGGCTGTCCAGCCTGGAAGACCAGATGGCGACCACCGGCATGGCGGTGGCGGCGGCGCGGCTGGACGTGGTGCAGCGCCTGCGCGCCGCCTGCGCCCGTTCGGTCGGCCCCTTCCCCGGCGCCGAACTGGCGGTCGAGGGCACGGTGGAGGACTGGCTGGGCAACGGCCCGGCCCTGGCGGCGGAGGACGCGCTGCGCGACCAGCTCCGCGCCTCGCGCCGGCACGACTCGGAAGCCGGCGGCGCGGCGGTGGGCCCGCACAAGAGCGATCTGGCGGTGCGCCATCAGGACAAGGGCATGCCGGCCGGCCTGTGCTCGACCGGCGAGCAGAAGGCGCTGCTGATCGCCATCATCCTGGCGAACGCCCGCCTGCTGGCGGCCGAACGCGGCGCCGCCCCGCTGCTGCTGCTGGACGAGGTGGCCGCGCACCTGGACGCCGAGCGCCGGAGCGCGCTGTTCGGCGAGTTGCTGGCGCTGGGCGCGCAGGCGTGGATGACCGGCACCGACGCCGCCGTCTTCGCTCCCCTGGGCGACGACGCCTGCCGCTTCCGCGTCGAGGACGCGCGGGTGGCGCCGGGGTAGAGACACACAAAAAAATGCGGCCGAAGGCGCCGCGATGCACCATATTTGGAACGACCTCTGTTATAATCGAGCCATGGCACAGGAAGCTTTGAAACCCGTCCTCCCGCAGGAGGAATACGGCGCCGACGCGATCACCGTTCTGCGTGGTCTGGACGCCGTCCGCAAACGTCCGGGCATGTACATCGGCGACACCGATGACGGCTCGGGCCTGCACCACATGGTCTACGAGGTCGTGGACAACGCCATCGACGAGGCGTTGGCCGGCTATTGCGACGCCGTGCTGGTGACGCTGAACGCCGACGGCTCCGTGACGGTGCGCGACAACGGCCGCGGCATCCCCACCGACATCCACTCGGAAGAGGGCATTTCGGCGGCCGAGGTCGTGATGACCCAGTTGCACGCCGGCGGCAAGTTCAACCAGAACTCCTACAAGGTGTCGGGCGGCCTGCACGGCGTCGGCGTCTCGGTGGTGAACGCGCTGTCGGAGGTGCTGGAGCTGCGCATCTGGCGCGCCGGGCGGGAATGGTTCATGCGCTTCCGCCACGGCGTCGGCGACGAGCGGCTGGCCGACGTGGGCGCGGCGCCGATGGTGAACGGCAAGCCGCTGTCCGGCACGGAGGTGACCTTCCTGCCGTCCAAGGAAACCTTCACCAACACCGAATTCGACTTCGCCACGCTGGAACACCGCCTGCGCGAGCTGGCCTTCCTCAATTCCGGCGTCCGCCTCGTGCTGACCGACGCCCGCGGCGTCGAGCCCAAGGTGCACGAGCTGCACTATGAAGGCGGCCTGGAGGCCTTCGTGCAGTGGCTCGACCGTTCGAAGGCGCCGCTGCACAAGCCGGCCATCACCATGAAGGCCGAGCGCCCGACCGAGCACGGCGGCGCCGTCACGGTGGAATGCGCGCTCCAGTGGAACGACAGCTACCACGAGACGACGCTCTGCTTCACCAACAACATCCCGCAGAAGGACGGCGGCACGCACCTCGCCGGCTTCCGCGGGGCGCTGACGCGCGCCATCAACAACTACGCCAACGAATCCGGCATCGCCAAGAAGGAGAAGGTCACGCTGTCCGGCGACGACGCGCGCGAAGGCTTGACCTGCGTGCTGTCGGTGAAGGTGCCGGACCCGAAGTTCTCCAGCCAGACCAAGGACAAGCTGGTCTCCTCCGAGGTGCGGCCGGTCGTCGAATCGGTGGTCGGCGAGTTCCTCGCCCAGTACTTCGAGGAGCATCCGGCCGACGCCAAGCGCGTCGTACAGAAGGTGGTCGAGGCGGCGGCGGCACGCGAGGCGGCGCGCAAGGCGCGCGAGCTGACGCGGCGCAAGGGCGCGCTCGACATGGCCTCGCTGCCCGGCAAGCTGGCGGACTGCCAGGAGCGCGACCCGGCGCTGTCGGAGCTGTTCATCGTCGAGGGCGACTCGGCCGGCGGCTCGGCCAAGCAGGGCCGCTCGCGCCAATTCCAGGCGATCCTGCCGCTGCGCGGCAAGATCCTGAACGTGGAGCGCGCGCGCTTCGACAAGATGCTCTCCTCGGCCGAGATCGGCACGCTGATCGCCGCGCTGGGCACCGGCATCGGCCGCGACGAATTCAACGTCGCCAAGACGCGCTATCACAAGATCATCATCATGACCGACGCGGACGTGGACGGTTCCCACATCCGCACGCTGCTGCTGACCTTCTTCTTCCGGCAGATGCCGGACCTGATCGAGAAGGGCTATCTGTACATCGCGCAGCCGCCGCTGTACCGGATCAAGCGCGGCAACGCCAAGGAACGCTACCTGAAGGACGACCGGGCGCTCGAGGAATACCTGATCGAGGCGGCGCTGGGCGACCTGTCGGTCTCGCTCGCCGATGGCACGCTGCTGAGCGGCGGCGCGCTGAAGGAGGCGGTGGAGCAGGCCCGCTCGGCACGCCAGCACCTGGACGCGCTGGCCCGCAAGGCCGGCAACATGCTGGTGGTGGAGCAGGCGGCGGTGGCCGGCGCCCTGTCGCTGGCGCTGGCGAACGAAGCCGATCAGGCGGCGGCGGCGGCGGCAACCGTGGCCGCGCGCCTGAACGCCCTGGACGCCGAAGGCGGCTGGCGCGGCGAGGCCCTGCCGGACGGCGGCTATGTGCTGATCCGCACGCGCCGCGGCGTGACGCACCGCCACACGCTGGACGCCGACCTGCTGAAGAGCGTGGAGGCGCGCAAGCTGGACGCCATCGCGGCCGACCTCAAGCACACCTTCCAGGAACCCGGCCGCGCCTTCGAGAAGCAGAAGGAACTGCGCCCGCTGCGTGGCCCGGTGTCGCTGTTCGATACGGTGATGGAACTGGGCCGCCGCGGTGTGACGATCCAGCGCTACAAGGGCCTGGGCGAGATGAACCCCGATCAGCTGTGGGAAACCACGCTGGACCCGACCAAGCGTTCGCTGTTGCAGGTGAGGGTCAACCACGCCGATCAGGCCGAGGAGGTCTTCTCCACCCTGATGGGCGACATCGTCGAACCCCGACGCGAGTTCATCCAGGAAAATGCACTGAAGGTGTCCAACCTGGACGTGTGATGTCTGGTGTGGTTGTGGTGTGCCCCATAACCTGAGACTTGGGTCGCATAAAACGAGAACGGGCGGGGCCGCGAGGCTCCGCCCGTTCTCGTTTGCACGGCCGTGCGATCAATGCGGCTCCCGGCTGTTCCACCGGCGCAGGCAGTGGGTGTGAAGGGCATCATGGCGGCGAAGGGCGGGGTCGAGGTTCCGGCGGGTGGCGGACAGCGCCATCCCGGTGACGAGGACCGGCCGGAAGCGCGGCAGACGGGCGAGCAGGTGTGCCCGCGGTGCGGCGGTGGCGGGCGCGTGGACGCCGCGCCGTGCCCGACCTGCGGCGGCAGCGGGCGGATCGTCGCCATCGTCGGGGATGCGTAGCGGGACCCTGCTGAACGCGCCCGCTGTGCAGGGCTGTGGTTGAACACAAAACGGCCGCATCGCCGACGCATACCGGTGCGATCGCCCTGACGCGCCCCCAGGCGCAAGGTCGCCCCGGAATGGGAGCGACCTTGCCGGGGTCCCCTACGCCGCCTGCGCCAGGTTCCGCAGCACGAAGTTCAGAACGCCGCCGTTGCGGTAGTATTCCACCTCGTCCAACGTGTCGATGCGCAGCAGCAGCGGGTGGGTCTCCGTGCGGCCGTCGGCGCGGGTGATGGTCAGCGTCACGTCCTTGCGCGGGCGCAGGTCCTGCTCGATCCCCGTCACGTCGAACGTCTCCGAACCGTCCAGCTTCAGGGCGAGGCGGGTCAGGCCGTCCTTGAACTGCAACGGCAGGATGCCCATGCCCACGAGGTTCGAACGGTGGATGCGCTCGAAGCTCTCGGCGATCACCGCCTTGATACCCAGCAGTTTGGTGCCCTTGGCCGCCCAGTCGCGGCTTGAGCCCGTGCCGTACTCCTTGCCGGCGATCACCAGCAGCGGCACGCCATCCTGGGCATAGCGCATGGCCGCCGTGTAGATCGGCAGGCGCTCGCCCGACGGCATGTGCTTCGTCTCGCCGCCCTCCACGCCGGGGACCAGCTCGTTCTTGATGCGGATGTTGGCGAAGGTACCGCGCATCATCACCTCGTGGTTGCCGCGCCGGGCGCCGTACGAGTTGAAGTCCTGCGGGCGCACCTGATGGCTGATCAGGTACTCGCCGGCCGGGCTGGTCTTCTTGATGGAGCCGGCGGGCGAGATGTGGTCGGTGGTGATGGAATCGCCCAGCACCGCCAGCACGCGCGCGCCGCGCACGTCCGACACCCCGCCCGGCGTGCGCGGCATGCCCTGGAAGAAGGGCGGCAGCTTGACGTAGGTCGAGGCGGCCTGCCACGTATAGGTCTGCCCCTCCGCCGTGGCGATGGAGCGCCATTCGGGCGGGCCCTCGAACACGTCGGCGTAGCGGGACCGGTACATGTCCGGCGAGAGCGAGGCGGCGATGGCCTCGTCCACCTCGCGGCTGGTCGGCCAGACGTCCTTCAGGTACACGGGCTGGCCGTCCCTGCCGGTGCCGATCGGATCCTTGGCGAGGTCCACGTTCATGTTGCCGGCCAGCGCGTAGGCGACGCACAGCGGCGGGCTGGCGAGGTAGTTGGCGCGGGTGTGCGGGTTGACGCGGCCCTCGAAGTTGCGGTTGCCGGACAGCACGGCGGCGACCACGAGGTTGCCCTCCTCCACCGCCGCGGCGATCGGGTCGGGCAGCGGGCCGGAGTTGCCGATGCAGGTCGTGCAGCCGTAGCCGGCGAGGTTGAAGCCCAACTGGTCCAGGTAGGTCTGCAGGCCGGCCTTGTTCAGGTAATCGGTCACCACCTGAGAGCCGGGGGCCAGCGAGGTCTTGACCCAGGGCTTGGTGGTCAGCCCCTTCTCCACCGCCTTGCGGGCGACGAGGCCGGCGGCGACCAGCACCGCCGGGTTGGAGGTGTTGGTGCAGGACGTGATGGCGGCGATGACCACGGCGCCGTGCGTGAGGTCGTAACCGGCGCCCTGCACCGGCACGCGAAGCTTGGGGTCCTCGCACTTGTAGGCGTCGCCCATGTCGCGGGCGAAGGCGGCGGCGGCGGATGACAGCGGCACGCGGTCCTGCGGGCGCTTCGGCCCGGCCAGCGACGGCTCGACCGTGGCGAGGTCGAGTTCGAGGGTGTCGGTGAACACCGGATCGGGCGTGGCGGCGTCGCGCCACATGCCCTGCGCCTTGGCGTACGCCTCCACCAGGGCGACGCGCTCGGTGTCGCGGCCGGTGAAGCGCAGGAAGTTGATGGTTTCCGCGTCGACCGGGAAGATGCCGCAGGTGGCGCCGTACTCGGGCGCCATGTTGCCGATGGTGGCGCGGTCGGCCAGCGTCAGGCAATCGAGGCCGGGCCCGTAGAACTCCACGAACTTGCCGACCACGCCCTTGGCGCGCAGCATCTGCGTGACCGTCAGCACGAGGTCGGTGGCGGTCGAGCCTTCGCGCAGGCGGCCGGTCAGCTTGAAGCCGACAACCTCGGGGATCACCATGGAGATGGGCTGGCCCAGCATGGCCGCCTCCGCCTCGATGCCGCCGACGCCCCAGCCCAGCACGCCCAGGCCGTTGACCATGGTGGTGTGGCTGTCGGTGCCGACCAGCGTGTCGGGATAGGCGACCATCTTGCCGGACGGGTCTTTGTCCGTCCACACGACCTGCGCCAGGTATTCGACGTTCACCTGATGGCAGATGCCGGTGCCTGGCGGCACGACGCGGAAATTGTCGAACGCCTTCTGGCCCCAGCGCAGGAAGGCGTAGCGCTCGCCGTTGCGTTCGAACTCAAGCGCGACGTTCTGGCGGAAGGCATCCGGCGTGCCGAAGTGGTCGACCATCACGGAATGGTCGATGACCAGATCGACGGGCACCAGCGGGTTGATCCGGCGCGGATCACCGCCCAGGTCGGCCATCGACTCGCGCATCGCGGCGAGGTCGCAGACGGCCGGCACGCCGGTGAAGTCCTGCATCAGCACACGCGCCGGGCGGTAGGCGATCTCGCGATCCGAACGCCTGTCGCGCAGCCACTGCCCCAGCGCCTTCACGTCGTCGACGGTGACCGAGCGCCCGTCCTCGAAGCGCAGCAGGTTCTCCAGCAGCACCTTCAGGGAATAGGGCAGGCGCGACAGGTCGCCGAGCCCCGCCTCCTCCGCCGCCTTCAGGCTGTAGTAGTCGTAGCCGGTGCCGCCCACGGTGAGCGTGCGGCGGGCCTTCAACGTGTCCTGACCGGTGAACGTGGTCACGGGAGCGCCTCCTTATGGCTGCGTCGGAGCCGTCGTTGGGCCCCGGCGCTGCTCCGGGCGTCGTCATCGGGGGCCAAGCCGTAATGTAGGCACGGCGCGGCGGGAGACGAGTCCGCGGGGGTGCGTCAGGCGGTCACTTCACCAGTTCCTGAAGCGTGCGGTCCCAGATTTCGGAGTACATGTCCATCTGCTCCCGGCCGCAGGAGCGGAAGAACTGGATGCGGGCGCCGGAGGGCACCACCACCTCCGGCGCGTCGAGCAGCGCCGGGTCCATGTGGGCGTCGGACCCGCGCACGGCGTTGGCGTAGCGGGTGTAATTGGACTGCAGCGCGGCGTTCGCCGGCCGCAGCAGGAAGTCGATGAAGGCCAGCGCCGCCTCGCGGTTGGCCGCCCCCTTGGGCACCACCAGCACGTCCGACCAAACGGTGACGCCCTCGCGCGGGAAGGCGAAGCGCAAGCCGGGCTTGACCTCCCGCGCCTTCAGCGCATCGCCGTTCCAGGCGACGCCGACTGCGACCCGGCCGGAGGTCAGCGCCTCGACGATGGTGGTGCTGGTGTAGATGCGGTCCTTGTGCAGCGTCGGGCGCAGGTGAGCCATGGCCTGTTCCAGGACGGCGCGGTCCGACGTGCACGGCGGCAGGCCCAGGTGGATGAGCAGCATGCGCAGCGTTTCCTCGGCGCCGATCATGAAGCCCACCTTGCCCTTCAGCTCGGGCGGCGGGTCGAACAGCAGCCGGGTGCTGTCGATGTCGCCGCGGTAGACGCCGGTGTCGACCACGAAGGAGGTGGTGCCCCAGTGGAACGGCACGCTCCACTCGTTGCGCGGGTCGTAGGGCGGCGAGCGCCAGCCGTCGAGGATGTTGGCGTAGCCGGGCAGGCGCGACGCCTCGATACGGTCCAGCAGCCCCAGCGCGGCCAGATCCGCCACGTGGTAGTCGGCCGGATTGACGAGGTCGTAGCGGCCGGGATCGGCGAGGAAGCGGGCGCGCAGATCGGCGTAGTTGTCGATGGTGTCCAGCACCACCGTGACCCCCGCCTCCTTCTCGAAGCGGGCGATCACCTCGGGCGCGACGTAGTCGGCCCAGGTCAGCAGGCGCAGCTCCGCCGCCACGCCCGGCCGGGCCGGGGCGACCGTGGCGAGCAACAGCGACGCCACCGCCATCATGACCATCCGCAGCCGTGCCATGCTTCCCCCGCCGCGAGTTTGTGGGTGACCCTTTCGCGCCGGATGATACGATGATATGCGCCTCGCCCCTATCCCCTTATCGGGTGGCGGGCGCCGGACACGGGTATCGGGGACATGGCCGAGTGCAAGCACAGCGTCCGCTTCACGGTGATCGCCGCGGCCTGCGTGGTCGCCGGCATGACCATCGTGGCGGGCGCGTCGAGCTGGCTGATCTACGCGCGAATCGAGGCGCTGCTGGTCGCCGTCGCCGACGAGCAGTCGCCGGCGCTGGCCCAGGCCATCCGGCTGGCCGAGAGCAGCAACCGCTACGCCGCCGGCGGCGGCGAGCTGGAGGCGGCGCACAACCAGATCCAGCGGCAGAACGCCACGGTGGCGCTGGCCCAGCACGCGCACAGCCTGCAGGCGGTGATCGCGGCGCTGCGCCGGCTGCGCCTGACTGCCGAGCACACCGGCCCCATCGAGCGGCTGGTGCAGGACCTGGAAAACAACCTGCTGACGCAGAACCAGCAGGTCGAGGAGCGCATCCGCCTGGACGCCCGCGCGCGCCGCAACCTGAGCGAACTGTCGCGCATGCAGGCGGCGCTGGACACGCTGCTGGCGCGCACCGCCCTGGCGTCGCCCGACGTGGCGGAGGGCGAGGCGCCGCCGCGTCCGCTGGAAACGGCGGGAACCCGCATGCTGCTGCGCCTGACCGAGGCCGGGCAGATCGACCTGCCGGCGACGCTGCTGGCGGCGCGCGCCGATTACGAGAGCGCCCACGGCCGCTTCGGTGCCGCCATGACGCAGCTCCAGCGCGGCTCGCGCGAGTATCTGGAGGCGCAGCGCCTGCTGGCCGCCATCGACGCGCTGGCCACCGGGCCGGACGGCGTGTTTCCGGGGCGCGAGGCGGCGCTGGGCGTGCGCGCCGCCATCGCCGCCACCGCCGCGCAGGGCCGCGAGATCGTCACCCGGCTGGGCATCGCCGTCTCGGGCCTCGTCAACGCGGTGGAGGCGGAGAACGAACGCACCCGCCAAGCCGTTGGCGCGCAGATCGACACCGGCCGGCGCTGGCTGCTGGCGGTCGCCGTCGTCACCTTCCTGGGGCCGCTGACGTTCGTCTGGCTGGTGGTGAGCCGCACCATCGTGCGGCCGCTGGCCCGGCTGGCGGCGGCCACCCGGCGCATCGCCGACGGCGACCTGACGGCGCCGATCCCGCCCTCCCACCACGCCGAATTCCACGCCATCGCCGAGGCGCTGGCCGTGTTCCGCGACAACACCGCCGCCCTGGCCGAGAGCAGCGAGGAGCTGTCGCGCAGCGAGGAGGCGCAGCGTCAGGCGCGCGAGGCGGCCGAACGGGCGCTGGCCGACCTGCGCGAAACGCAGGAACAGCTGATCCAGAGCGAGAAGATGGCGGCGCTGGCCGGCGTCGTGGCCGGCGTCGCGCACGAGGTGAACACGCCGCTGGGCATCACGCTGACCAGCGCCAGCCTGCTGTCGGACGAGTTGGACGGCATGGCGGCGCTGCTGGCGCAGGGTGCGCTGCGGCGCGCGGATTTCGAGGAGTTCCTGGGCCGCGCCCGCGAGATCGCCCAACTGATCCAGGGTAACATGAACCGCGCCGCCGCTCTGGTGCAGGCGTTCAAGCAGGTGGCCGCCGACCAGTCGAGCGAACGGCGGCGCGTCTTCGACCTGCGCGAGACCATCGAGCAGACGGTGATCAGCGTGAAGCCCGCCTGCGAAAAGGCCGGCCACGCCATCGCGCTGGACTGTCCGCCGGGAATCGAGGTGGACAGCTACCCCGGCGCGCTCAGCCAGGTGCTGACCATCCTGGTGATGAACTCCCTCGACCACGCGTTCGAGCCGGGGCAGCACGGCCGCATGACCATCACCGCGGCGTTGCAGGACCGCGACCGGCTGCGCATCGACTACTGCGACAGCGGCCGCGGCCTGCCGCCGTCGCTGCACCGGCGGGCGTTCGAGCCGTTCTTCACCACCCGCCGCGCCCACGGCAACACCGGGCTGGGCCTGCACATCGCCTTCAACATCGTGGAAAAGAGCCTGAAGGGCCGCATTGATCTGGCGTCCGACAGCGGCGGCGGCGCGCACTTCGTGCTGCTCGTGCCGGCGCGCCTGCCGGCGGAGGAAGCGGAAGAAGCGGTGGTGTAGGGTGGCGCTCCGCACGCGGGCGGGTTGTCACCGGTTCGGACCTTCGTAGGTTGGGTTGAGCACCAGCGAAAACCCAACGCGCCGTCGCTGCGGGGGCGTTGGGTTTCAACCCAACCTACGATCCGTCCACAGCGGGCACGAGCCCTCACGCCGGCTTGTAGGCGACGAAGCGGTAGAAGCCCAGGCCCTGGCCCAGCACGCGCAGGCGGGCCCACCACAGCGACAGCTCGCGCGACAGCGCCGCCAGCAGGGCCGGGGCGGGGTTGGGCGTCGTCTGCAGAGCGGCGGCCAGACGGCGCACGCGCGCCACGATCTGGCGGCGCAGAACCGCCGTCAGGTCCTCGGCGATGCGGACGTCCATGTTGCGCTGGGTCAGTTCCTCCTTCATGCGCTGGACGGTCCAGGGATAGACCTCCTGCGGTTCCGTCCGGCGCCAGTGGGCTACGGCGTCGGGCGAGGCGGGGGCGTCGTCGAAGGCGTAGTCCATCATCAGCACGCCGCCCTTGGGCTTGACGCAGGCGCACAGGTTGTCGACGAACGATTCCTTGTCGCGCACGCGGTGGGCGATGCGGTCGGCAAGCACGAGGTCGTAGGTTCCGGACGGCTGGAAGCGCTCCGGGTCGTAGTTCAGGACCGGCGCCTTGCGGTCCAGCCCGAGCAGCTTCGAGCGCGCCATCGCCAGATTGGCCAGCACCGGCGAAGGGTCGAGCCCGGTCACCCAGGTGTCGAAGGCGGACGCCACGGCGCGCGTCGCCCCGCCCAGCCCGGCGGCCAGGTCGAGCACGCTGTTGGACGGACCGAGTCCGAAGGGACGCACCACGTCGACCATCCATTCGCCGTCGCCGGGGCCGACGAACTCGTCCCCCCAGATCATCTCGGCGCCCTGCACCCGTTCCACCGACCACAGCGGCCAGCCGCTGCGGTCGAGTTGCAGGCATTCCAGGCCGCGCGCCTCGGTGTACTCGTCCGCCGGGGCGTTGGCGGGAACGGCGGCCGGCGCCGGGGCGGCGGCGGCGAACGCGGCGGCGGTGTCGCGCGGCCGCATGCCCGGGCGGTGGTCGCGGATGGAGCGCAGCGTGCGCGCCTGCCGTTGCAGGTTGCCGAGGTCGTACCCCTCCCACCACGCTTCCAGCTTGGCCCGCCAGTCGGGGCTCAGCCAGCGCTCCATCTCCCGCGGGGTCATGGCGGGCCCCCGCGGATCGGCGAAACATCAAGTTTTCGGAAAATGTGCGGCCACATGGGCGCCTTCCGAACTATCGTGTATTTTAACAAAAGACAGAGAAGTCTTTCGTCACCCGTTATAAAGAGGTAACAACCTGCGGCGTCATCTGTCAATAAATACTCTTTTAACCGAATTAACCTCTGATTTCATTTGACGCGGCCTTGCCTTTCGCACCGGAGCATCCGCCGCCGGGTGCTTCCCTACCCGGCGGCCCCCTGTTCGGCCGGCACCAGGGCGGAGGACGCGGCCGGCGCCCAGCGCCCTGCCCATTGCCGGTGCCGCAGGCGGTCGGCCAGCGTGTTCACCTGCGAGGCCCGGCGCAGCAGCCGCAGCGCGGCGCGGTCGTCGGTCCGCCGCTCGGCCATGCACACCATGCGCTCGGCGATCCCATCGAGGCATTCCGGAACAATCCCGAACATCATCATGGCGCACCCCATCGTCCTGCACGGGGTGGAATGTATGGTCTCGACTTGACCGTTTTGCGTGCGTGCGCATCAAACTTTGATGACCGTGGCCGGGCACCGGCGAAGGAACCTTCGCGGACCACGTCCGTTCTTGCGGCATCCCTCGACCATCCGAAGGAAGGCCCAAGCCATGACCCGCAGCCGTGCGCGTCGCGTTGGGGGCGGAACCGCCGCCCTTCTGTCGCTCGGCCTCGTCGCGTGCGCCAGCGACGTGCCGCCGCCCACCGCCCAACTCGGCGCCGCCAGCCAGGCCATCCTGAACGCGGAGCGCGCCGGGGCGCCGCAGTTCGCACCCGGCGAGCTGCAAATGGCGCGCAACAAACTGGCCGCCGCCGACGACGCCATGCGCCGCGACGACCGCACCGAGGCGCGCCGTCTGGCCGAGCAGGCGCAGATGGACGCCGACCTCGCCGCCGTGCACGCGCAGAACGCCGCCGCCCAGCAGGCCGCCGCCGCCGTCCGCCGCGACCAGCAGGTGCTGAGCGGCAGCACGGGCGTGCCGTACACGGCGCCCGGTTACTCCGGCACCGCCACCGACGGGCGCGCCGGCGTGCCGCTCACCCCCGGCCCGACCAGTTGGGACACCCGCGTCCTCGAACCGCCCCCCGCCCCGCCCTCTGCCCCGCCGGCAACCAGCGGCACCAGCTCGACCACCATCATCCAGCAGCGGGGGACGACATGGTGAGGACCGGCCTGATCGCCCTCGGGACGTTGGCGGCGCTGGCCGCCTGCGCGTCGAACCCCGACGTTCCCGCGCTGACCGAGGCGCGCGGCGCCTACACCGCCGCCGCC
>DASWVP010000014.1:0-2473 GCA_036401175.1 Azospirillum sp.
TCCAGCGCCGCCAGCAGCCGGGTCTGGTGCGGCGGCTTGACCACCGCCGCGGCGATGCCCAGCCGGGCCCAGTCCATGACGTGGCCGATGACGGTCAGCAGCACGACGCGCCCGATCCCGGCGGCGCGCAGCGCCTCGACCAGGGCCGTCAGCCGCGCCATGTCCGTGCCGGGCGCCACGCCGTCGAGCATCGCCGCGTCATAGCGCCCGTCCGCCGTCGCGGCGAGCGTTTCGGCAATGTTCCCCGCCTCCACCACCTCGGCCCCCCACGAGCGGATCTGCGCGGCCAGCGCCGCGCGGCTGACGGCGTTGCCCTCGAACAGCAGGATGCGCCGGCCGGCCAGCGCCCCGGTGTGCGCGGCGGTGTGGGTGGCGGGTTGCGGCGGCGCCGGAAGGGGCTCCAGCGGCACGGTGAACCAGAAATGGCTGCCCCGGCCCGGCGTGCTGTCGAAGCCAATGGAGCCGTCCATCGCCTCGACCAGACGGCGCGAGATGGCGAGGCCCAGCCCGGTGCCGCCGTGCCGGCGCGACAGGTTGGGGTCGGCCTGCGTGAACTCGTCGAACAGGGTGGCGTGCGCGTCGGGCGGGACGCCGACGCCGGTGTCCGTCACCTCGAAATACAGCCAGACCCGGCCGTCCTCGCCATCGCGCTCGGCCAGCGACACGGTGACGGCGACGCCGCCGGCGTCGGTGAACTTGACGGCGTTGCCGGCGAGGTTCAGCAGCACCTGCCGCAGCCGCCCGGCGTCGCCGCGCAGCATGGCCGGCAGATCGGCCGGCACGCAGGCGGCCAGCCCGATCCCCTTGGCGGTGGCGCGGGCGGCCAGCAGGTCCACCACGCTCTCCACCACGTCGACGAGGTTGAAGCTGTTCGCCTCCAGCGCCAGCTTGCCGGCCTCCATCTTCGACAGGTCAAGGATGTCGTTGAGGATGGTCAGCAGCGCCTCGCCCGACTCGCGCGCCGTCTGGGCGTAGGTGCGCCGCGGCTCGCTCATGTCGCCGTCGAGCAGCAGGCCGACCATGCCCAGCACGCCGTTCAGGGGCGTGCGGATCTCGTGGCTGATCATGCGCAGGAACTCGGACTTGGCGCGGCTGGCCAGTTCCGCCTGTTCCTTGGCGAGGCGGAGCTGCGCCTCGGCCCGGCGGTGCCCGGTGATGTCGTGCACCGACACCAGCGCCAGCGGCCGGCCGCGGTCGTCGACGTAACGGGTCTGCCCTTCGACGATGTAGCGGCTGCCGTCCGGACGGATGCAGGTGATCTCGAACCGCTCCTCGGCGCGCGCGGCGAGGCGCCGGCGCCCCTTGTCGCGGTCCTCCGGCGCCACGAGGTCGATGATCGGGCGGCCGATCAGCGCGTCGTGCGTGTGGCCGGTCAGGGCGACGGCGGCGCGGTTGACGTCGACGATGCGGCCGCCGTCGTGCACCAGGATGGCGTCGGTGGCGGCGTCGGAGAGCGTGCGCAGGCGCTCCTCGCTGGCCCGCAGCTCGGCCTCGACGCGGCGGAAGGCGGTGATGTCGTCGTAGGCGATCAGCACCGTGCGCTCGTCCATGCGCAACGGCGTCAGCTGCAGGACCCGGCCGTCGGGCAGGGGAAGCTCCGTTGCCCGGCCGCCGTCGACGTCCACCGAATCGCGCACGCGGGCGGCCAGCGCCACCGGATCGCCCGGCCCGAAGTCGCCGCGTTCGGCCAGGAAGACCAGGAAGTCCTCCAGCGGCACGCCGGGCCGCAGCAGCCCGTCGGGCAGGTCGAACAGCGTCACGAGGCGCGGGTTGCACGTCAGCAGCCGGAAGTCCCGCCACACCGCCACGCCCTGGCGCAGGGTGGCGAAGATCGCCTCCAGCAGCGACGACTTGTACGCCAGCTCCTCCTCGCGCCCCTTGATCTCTGTGATGTCCGTGCGGATGCCGACATAGCCGCCGTCGCTCGTCCGCCGCTCGTTGACCTTCAGCCAGCGCCCGTCGGACAGCCGCTGCTCGAACGGGCCGGCCGGCGCGCGGTGCTGGCGCAGCCGCGCCGCCGCCCAGCCGTCGATGTCGGCGGGGTCGCAGTCGGCGTACTGGCCGGACGCGGCGCCGCGGCGGAGCACGTCCTCGAACGCAACGCCGGGGGTGATCGGGCCGGACAGCGCGTACAACTCGCGATAGCGGGTGTTGCAGACGACGAGCCGGTCATCCGCGTCGTACAGCGCGAAGCCTTCGTTGATGGCCTCGATCGCCTCCGCCAGATGGCGGTAGGCGTCGGCGGCGCGGTGCTCGGCCGCCTGCGCCGCGCCGCGCAGCCGCGACGCCTCCGCCGCCTCGCGCATCAGCAGCAGGATCAGCAAGCCGCCGGCCGCCAGCGGGATGCCAACCTCCAGCAACGGCGACAGCATCGCCGCGGGCGCGTCGGCGGGCGTCGCCACCAGATGCCAGACGCCGTGCAGGACGCTCGCCAGGAGAAGCACCACGGCCGCTATGACGAAGCATTGCCGGC
>DASWVP010000015.1:0-15116 GCA_036401175.1 Azospirillum sp.
GGTGCGCACGCGGGCGCACCTGTTCGGCGGCAGCCACGCGCAACGCGACATCCTCGACCTGACGCTGGTCGAGGCGGCGATCCGCGGCGGCGACGCGCCGCTCGCCCGCGCGCTGACGGCGGAGCGCGACGACCTGAAGCCCGGCAGCCCGGCCAACCGCACGCTCACGGCGCGGGCCGTGGCGATGGCCGCCCGCCCCGGAACGGCGCCGGTCCGGGAACGCGCCGTTCTGGCGGGCTGACGCCACAGGCGTGCTCCGGGGGCGGAATTCCCGCCCCCGGAGCACGCTTGCCGACGCCCACGACCTTCGCGCTGTATACAATATTGAGTGTCAGTCCGCTGGCCGCGCGCCGCGGCGCAGGGCGGCCTGCGCCGCCAGCACGTGCGCCCGCATGACGGAGGCGGCCCAGACGCCGTCGCCGGCGCGCAGGGCGGCGACAATCTCGCGGTGGTGGCCCAGGCTGCGCCGCAGCTCGTCCTCGCTGTAGCGGTGGTAGGTGCGCAGAACCAGCGGCATCTCCACCAGGGACGCGAGCAGGTCGGCCAGCCGGCGGCTTTCGGCGGCGCTCAGCAGGCCCTTGTGGAACCGGTCGTTGAGGTCGGCGATGCGGTCGAGACGGTCGGGCCGGCCGCCCTGCGCGGCGGCGTCCATGCCGTCGCACAGTTCTGCCAGCGCCTCGATCCCGGCGGCGGTGATGCGGGTCGCGGCGCGCGCGGCGGCGTGGCTCTCCAGGAGTGCCCGCAGCTCGAAGATCTCCTCGAAATCCCGTGGCGTCCAGGCGCAGACCGTGGCGCCGTAGTTGGGCACCAGATCGACCAGCCCCTCGGCGTCCAGGCGCCGCAACGCTTCGCGGATGGGCGTGCGGCTGACGCCGATCTCGGCGGCCAGCGTGATTTCCCGCAGCGGGCTGCCAGCCGGATAACGCCCGCCGATGATGCCCGCGCGCAGCGCCTGATAAGCCGTTTCCCGCGGCGGAGGGGTTAGCCTAGCCCTTCTTTGCAGTGATTTGGCCATCGAATCACCGTCTCCGGGGTTTCATTGTATACAGTTGCGGCCCATGATAACCCGAACACGCAAGCCGTCAAGGCACCCGGCCGCACAGCGCGCCGAGAGGCACGAAGAAACAGCCCTTGAGGGAGGGAACGTTGACCCAGCATCCGCCGGGCGCACCGGCGACCCTGTTCGAAAAGGTGTGGCGCGCGCACGTCGTCGAGGAACTGCCCGACGGCATGACGCTGATCCACGTCGACCGCCACGTCACCCACGAGGTGACCAGCCCGCAGGCCTTCGCCGCGCTGGAAGCGGCGGGACGGCGTGTCCGCAACCCCGAACTGACCTTCGCCACCCCCGACCACATGGTCTCGACCGATCCCGGCCGCACGGACCTGACCGTGCCCGGCGGCATCGAGATGATCCAGGCGCTGCGCCGCAACACCGGCCGGCACGGCATCACGCTGTTCGACCTGGGCGACCGCCGGCAGGGCATCGTCCACGTCGTGGCGCCGCAGCTGGGCATCGCGCTGCCGGGAACGACGCTGGCGTGCGGCGACAGCCACACCTGCACCGTCGGCGCGCTGGGGGTCATGGCCTGGGGCATCGGCACCAGCGAGGTGGAGCACATCTTCGCCACCCAGACCGCCGTCCGCCGCAAGCCGCGCACCATGCGCGTCCGCTTCGACGGCGTGCTGCCGCCCGGCACCACCGCCAAGGACATGGTGCTGTTCCTGGCCGGCCGCATCGGCACCGCCGGCGCCACCGACTGCGCGCTGGAATACGCCGGCCCGGCGGTCGAGGCGCTGGACATGGAAGGGCGCATGACGCTGTGCAACATGGCGGTCGAGCTGGGCGCGCGGTACGGCATGATCGCGCCCGACGACACCACGTTCGAGTACCTCGCCGGCAAGCCCTACGCGCCGAAGGGCGAGATGTGGGATCGGGCGGTCGCCCACTGGCGCACGTTGCCCACCGACGCCGACGCCCGCTTCGACGTGGAACTGAGCGTCGACGTGGGCGATCTGGCGCCGCAGGTGACCTGGGGCACCAGCCCGCAGGACGTGATCGCGGTGGACGGGCGCGTGCCCGATCCCGCATCCACTGGCGACGACGCCCGCCGCCGCGCGATGGAGCGCGCGCTGGGCTACATGGGGCTGGAGCCGGGCGCGACGCTGAACGGCCTGGCGGTGAACACGGTCTTCATCGGTTCCTGCACCAACGGCCGCATCGGCGACCTGCGCGCCGCCGCCGGCATCGTCCGCGGGCGCCGGGTGGCCGAGGGCGTGCGGGCGCTGGTCGTCCCCGGTTCCGGCATCGTCAAGGAACAGGCGGAGGCCGAAGGGCTCGATCGCGTCTTCAAGGACGCCGGTTTCGAGTGGCGGGAGCCGGGCTGTTCCATGTGCGCCGGCTTCAACGCCGACAAGGTGGGGCCGGGCGAGCGCTGCGTCGCCACTTCCAACCGCAACTTCGAGGGGCGCCAGGGGCCGGGCGCGCGCACCCACCTCGCCAGCCCGGCGACCGCCGCCGCCGCCGCCGTCACCGGCCGGATCACCGACGTCCGGCGCCTGGAGGGGGGCTGAGCCATGGAAAAGTTCACCGTCCTCACCGGCATCGCCGCCCCGCTGATGCGGCCCAACATCGACACCGACGCCATCATCCCCGTCGCCTACCTGATCACCACCACGCGCGAGGGGATGGGCCGGGGCCTGTTCTCCGGCTGGCGCTATGACCGCGACCGGCGGGAAGTCCCCGATTTCGTGCTGAACCGGGCGCCGTACCGGCACGCCAGCATCCTCGTCGCCGGAGAGAACTTCGGCTGCGGCTCGTCGCGCGAACACGCGGTGTGGGCGCTGAAGGATTTCGGCATCCGCTGCGTCATCGCCCCCAGCTTCGCCAGCATCTTCCAGGAGAACTGCACGCGGAACGGCGTGGCCCCCGTGGTGCTGCGCGAGGAAGAGGTCCGCCACCTCGCCGAACGGGCCGAGCGGGCGCCCGACCTGCCGACCACCGTCGATCTCGTCGACCAGCGGGTCGAGGCGAACGACGGCCGCGCGTTCCGCTTCACCATGGCTCCATCGGCGCGCGAGGCGCTGCTGCTCGGCCTCGACGCCGTCGGGCTCACGCTGCGGCACGAGGCGGACATCGCCGCCTACCAGGAGGATGACCGGACACGGCGCCCATGGGTCTACGCCGTGTGATCCTTCGCACTCTAAGCGTTCGTGCGCTGTTGAGAACCAGAAGGCGGCCGGGCGAACGGCCGCCGCATTGGAGGGAATGCCCATGCCGATCACCCGTCACGCCACCCGTCTGGCGCGCGCCGCCGCGCTCGCCTCGGCGCTCGCCATCCCCGCCGTCGGCTCCGCTGCCGCCGAGCAGATCTCCGTCACGCACTGGGGCGTGCTGATGTACGGCGCGCCCTACGCCGTCGCGATGGAGAAGGGCTATTTCAAGGAGGCCGGCGTCGATATCGACGGCATCCTCACCTCGAAGGGCGGCGGCACCACCATGCGCAACGTGATGGCCGGCGGCCTGCCCTATGGCGAGGTCGCGCTGTCCGCCGCCATCGCCGCGGCGCAGCAGGGCATCGACGTGCGCATCGTCAACGCCGGCGTGCAGACGGTGGGCGAGATCCTGTGGGTCACCACCAAGGATTCGCCGGTCAAGACCATCGCCGACCTGCAGGGCAAGAAGCTGGGCTTCACCAGCCCGAAGTCGATCACCGACATCCTGTCGCAGATGGCCCTGGAGAAGTCGGGCATCCCCGAGAACAAGGTGCAGCGGGTGTCGGTCGGCGGCATCGGCTCCGGCCTGACCGCGCTCCAGCAGGGCGGCGTGCAGGCCGTCCCCATCATGGACCCGGTGTGGGCCAAGGAGAAGGACAAGTACCGGGCGGTGTTCTGGGTGAAGGATCTGGTGCCGCCGATGACCCAGACCGTGGGCGTCACGACGACGGAATTCGCCGAGAAGAACCCCGACAAACTGCGTGCCCTCATCTCCGCGCGCCGCAAGGGGGTGGAGTTCATCCACGCCAACCCGGCCGAGGCCGCCGCCATCGTCGCCAAGGCTTACAACATGGAACCGGCCATCGCCGAGGAGAGCATGAAGAACCTGCAGGAACTCGACTACTGGAGCACCGGCGCGTTCGACCGCGAGGGGCTGGAGAACATGGCCGAGGGGCTGCGGAAGGTCGGCGAGATCAAGGGCGAGGTGGCCTGGGACACGCTGCTGGACGAGCGCTTCCTCGGCAGCGAGCCGTCGGTCGCCGAACAGCCGGCCGCGAAGCAATGAACACGACGTCCTGACGCAACGATGGAGAGAACGGCCATGGCGGACGTTCATGCGGAACTGAAGGGCATCACCCGGATCTTTCCGGCCCGGGGACGCCAAGCGGAGGTGCACGCGCTGGGGCCGGTGGATCTGGCGCTGCGCCAGGGCGAATTCTTCTCGGTGGTGGGGCCGTCCGGCTGCGGCAAGTCCACGCTGATGGACGTGCTGTCGGGCCTGGGCGCGCCCACCGGCGGCACGGTCACCTTCGAGGGCAAGCCGGTGCACGGCGACGTGCCCGACGGCGTCGGCGTCGTCTTCCAGGAGGATTCCAGCTTTCCCTGGCTGACCGTGCGGGACAACGTGGCCTTCGGCCTGCGCCGGGCCGGCATGGCGGAACAGGAGATCACGGAGCGCGTCTCCTACGCGCTGTCGTTCATGGGGCTGGAGTCCTTCGCCCACGCCTACCCGGCGCAGCTGTCCGGCGGCATGCGCCAGCGCGTGTGCATCGCTCGCACGCTGGTGATGAAGCCGCGCCTTATCCTGATGGACGAGCCGTTCGGCGCGCTCGACCAGCAGACCCGGCTGCTGATGGGCGACGAGCTGCTGCGCCTGTGGCGGGAGACCGGGGCCACGGTGCTGTTCATCACCCACGCGCTGGACGAGGCGGCGATGCTGTCCGACCGCATCGGCGTGATGTCGTCGCGGCCCGGCCGGCTGATCGAGGTGGTCGAGACGCACTGGCCGCGCGACCGGGATTCGCGGGTCGCCGCATCCGATCCCTTCGGCCACATCACCGGCCATCTGTGGAGCCTGCTGCGCACGGAATCGCTGAAGGCCATGGGCAAGTCCCCGGCGCCGGAGCCCGCACCCACGGCGGTCGCCCCGGAAGCGGCGGTGCGGTCGGCCGATCCCCGTCCCTTCAAGAAGCGGGAGGACGCGGCATGACCCGTATCGGCTGGATCCGGCTGGGCGTCGTGGCCGGTGCGATCCTCCTGCTGGAGGTTCTGTGCCGCACCGGCGTCATCGACGCGCAGACCGTCATCGCGCCCAGCGCCATGGTGGTGGCGCTGGTCGAGATGCTGCGGTCCGGCGAGATGAACGCCGACATCGCGTCGACGCTGACCAACGTGGCGATCGCCTTCGTGACGGCGGTGGTCGGCGGCTTCGCCATCGGCGTCGGGCTGCACGCGGTGCCGCCGTTGCGCCGCGCCGCCGACCCGCTGCTCGCCACCTACTACGCCATCCCGTTCTTCGTCTTCTACCCGGTGCTGATCGCGCTGTTCGGCATGAACGACGTGCCGATCATCGTCATCGGCTTCCTGTTCGCCGTGGTGGCGATGGTGATCAACACGCTGAACGGGCTGGACCGCATCCCGCCCGTGCTGCTGAAGACGGCGCGCCTCATGCACATGGGGCCGCTGAACACCGCGCTGCGGGTCAAGCTGCCGTCGGCTGCGCCCTATCTGTTCACCGGCGTCAAGCTGGCGGTCGCCTACGCCTTCATCGGCGTCATCGCGGCGGAGTTCATCCTGTCCACCGCCGGTCTGGGCTACTCCATCGCCTATGCCTACAACAACTTCGACAACGCGCGGATGTACGCGTTGATGCTGTTCATCATCATCCTGGTGACCACCATCAACATGGCCTTCTACGTGTGGGAGCAGAACCAGATGCAGCGCCGGGGGAGGCCGTCATGAGGCGCACGCTGGAAGTCCTGGCGCTGATCGCCGCGCTGGTGGTGGCGTGGCAGGCGCTGCACGTCGTCGGCGGCGACGTCGCCCTGTCGTCGCCCGCGGACACCGCCGTGCGGGCGGGCGAGATGCTGGCCTCCGGCGACTTCTGGCCGCACGTCGCGGAGACCTTCACGGCGCTGGCCTATGCGCTGGCCATCGCCGTGCTGGGCGGGCTCGGCATCGGTCTGCTGCTGGGCCTGCACCGGCTGTCGGGCGCGGTGGCCGAGCCGATCCTGGTGTCGCTCTATTCGCTGCCCAAGATCACGCTGTACCCGGTGATCCTGCTGATCTTCGGGCTGGGCCTGTCGGCCAAGGTGGCGTTCGGCGCCATCCACGGCATCGTTCCGGTGGTGATCTTCACCATGGGCGCGGTGCGCAACATCAACCCCGTCTATTTCCGGGTGTCCCGCGTCATGCGCATGACGACGGCGGACCGCATCCGCAGCATCGTGCTGCCGGCGGCGCTGCCGGAGATCGTCTCCGGCCTGCGGGTCGGCTTCTCGCTGACGCTGCTGGGCGTGATGATCGGCGAGATGTTCGCATCCCAGCGGGGCCTGGGATTCCTGATCATGAACGCGATCGGCCTGCACGACGTGCCGACCATGATGGCCGTCACGCTGCTGCTCGCCGTCGCCGCCGTCGCCATCAACGCCGCCCTGCTGACGCTCGACCACCGGCTCCACCGGCGGGCGGCGTGAAACCGAAGAGGATCGCACCATGTCCGAAACCCTGAAGCAGCGTCCCCTCAAACAGCGTCTGGCGCGCGGCGAGCTGATCGTGGCGCCCGGCGTCTACGACATGATCTCGCTGCGCATCGCCGACCGCATGGGCTTCCAGGCCCTGTACATGACCGGCTACGGGGTCGTCGCCTCCAGCCTGGGCCTGCCCGATGCCGGGCTCGCCACCTACACCGACATGCTGAACCGGGTGACGGCCATGGCGGGCATGGCGAAGACGCCGCTGATCTGCGACGGCGACACCGGCTATGGCGGGTTGCTCAACGTCCAGCACACGGTGCGCGGCTACGAGGCGGCCGGGGCGGCGGCGATCCAGATCGAGGACCAGGAGTTCCCCAAGAAGTGCGGCCACACGCCCGGCCGCCGCGTGATCCCGATGGAGGATATGGTCCGCAAGGTCAAGGTCGCGGTGGAGGCGCGCGACAGCGCCGACTTCCTGATCATCGCCCGCACCGACGCGCGCACCTCGCTGGGCCTGGACGAGGCGCTGCGGCGCGGCGAGGCGTACGCGAAGGCCGGGGCCGACATCCTGTTCATCGAATCGCCGGAGAGCGAGGCGGAGATGGAGCGCATCGGCAGTACCTTCGACGTGCCGCTGATCGCCAACATGGTCGAGAAAGGCCGCACCCCGCTGCTGAGCGCCGAGCAATTGCGCCAGTTCGGCTTTTCCATCGCCATTTACCCCGGCACGGCGTTCCTCGCCGCCGGTGCCGCGGTCGAGCGGGTGTACGGCGCGCTGAAGGACGCTGGAACGTCGCAGCCCGTCGCCGACCAACTCTACGACTTCGACGCGTTCAGCCGCCTGATGGGCTTCGAGGACGTCTGGGACTTCGACCGCCGACACGCCGACTGACAAGAAACTGGATGCAGCGGGCCTATCTAGCCCCTCCCCCTTGACGGGGGAGGGGTTGGGGAGAGGGTGGTTACGCCCGGCAGGGCAGAAAAGACTCACGTCCCGGCTGCCGCCGGTAATCCCCCTCTCCCGCCAAGGGAGAGGGGCTATACCCCAGTTTCATCCCTGGTGGGTCCGCCCTGCCGGTGAAAAACTGATACCGGTCCCGACCGGCCGCGGTCAGGCGACGACCTCCGGCACGCGGTCGGCGGGCGGGGTGTTGCGGCTGCGGCCGCAGCGGACGAGGCCGTCGATGACGACCATGCCGACGCCGGGGATGTCCCCCAGTTCGATGGCCTCGGTCACCGTTCGGCCGGCGGAGTGCTGCGGGCGGTCGAGGAACACGAAATCGGCGGAACGCCCGACCTCGATCAGGCCGCCCGCGAGGTTGCGCTGACGCGCGGTGTTGCCGGTCGCCAGACAGATCGCCTGTTCGGCCGGCAGCCCGCCGATGCCGGACAGCAGCGCCACCATGCGCAGGATGCCCAGCGGCTGCACGCCCGAGCCGGCCGGGCTGTCGGTGCCGAGGATCACGCGGTGCAGCTGCTTGAGGTCGCGGGCCGCCCGCAACGCGGCGATGGCGATGCGCTCGTTGCCGTTGTGCACCAGCTCGATGGCGCGCGAAGAACGCTCGCACAGCTCGCAGACGTGCGCTTCGGGCAGCGACGTGTGGCCGCCGTTGATGTGGCCGATGATGTCGGCGTCGGCTTCCAGCACCACGTCCTTGTCGATCAGGCCCGAACCGGGGATCGACGGCCCGCCGGTGTGGATGGTGCTCTGGATCCCGTACTTGCGCGCCCAGGCGACCATCCGCCGGGCCTCGTCGCCGGCCTTGACGCTGCCCAGACCGACCTCCCCCAGCAGCGTCACGCCGGCCGCCGCCAGCTCCCTGAAATCCTCCTCCTCCATGCCCTTCTCAAGCACCGGCGCGCCGGCCAGCACCTTGACGCCGCCGGGGCGGAAGGCGTCGAAGCTGCGCTGCGCCGTGATGGCCAGCGCCTTCAGCCCGACCACGTCCTTTGGCCGTCCGGGCAGATGCACCTCGCCCGCCGACACCATGGTGGTGACGCCGCCGTGCAGGAAGCTGTCGATCCAGTTGAGCTGGCTCTGCCGGGGCGTCCAGTCGCCGAACACCGGGTGCACGTGGCTGTCGATCAGGCCCGGCGCCAGACAGGTTCCCCTGGCGTCGATCACCGTCGCCGCGCCCTCCGTGTCGAGGTCTTGCAGGCGCCCGACGGCGACGATCCGGCCGTCCATCGCCACCACTGCGTCGGCATCGAGCACCGGCCGGTCCAGGTCGCCCGACAGCATCAGCCCGACGTTGCGGACGACTGTCTTTCCCCCGGCGGCCCCGCCGCCCTGTTCCACCGCCATCGCATCCTCCCGCTGTGGTGTTTTATGCCGTATCACATGGTCAGGTACGCGCGCCGGACCTCCTCGTTCGACTTCAGGTCGGCCATGCGCCCTTCGTAGCGGATGCGGCCCTTCTCGATGACGAAGGCGCGGTCCGAGACGACGGCGGCGAAGTGCAGGTTCTGTTCGCTGAGCATCACCGTCAGCCCGTCCTTCTTCAACTCCAGGATCGTCGTCGCCATCATCTCGACGATGCGCGGCGCGATGCCTTCGGAAGGCTCGTCCAGCAGGATCATGGCGGGGTTGCCCATCAGCGTGCGGGCGATGGTGAGCATCTGCTGCTCGCCGCCGCTCAACTGCCCGCCGGCGCGGTCGCGCGCCTCGGCGAGGTTGGGGAACAGGGTGTAGACGCGCTCCGGCGTCCATGCCGGCGTTCGCGCCGCCGCGCCGTCGCGCGGCGTCCGGCGGCCGACCTCCAGGTTCTCGCGCACGGTCAGGTCGGTGAAGATGCGCCGGTCCTCGGGCACGTAGCCGAGGCCGAGCCGGGCGATCTCGTACGGCCGGCGCGTGGAGATGTCGTGCCCGTCGAAGGCGATGGCGCCACGACGCGCCTCCACCAGCCCCATGATGGAGCGCAGCGTCGTCGATTTGCCGGCGCCGTTGCGGCCGACCAGCGCCACCACCTCGCCCCGGCCGACGGACAGGTCGATGCCGGCGAGGATGTGCGCGCGACCGTAATAGCTGTGCAGGCCGCGCACCGACAGGAGATCGGCGGGCATCAGGCGGCCTCCTCGTCGTCGGCGAACATGGCGCCGCTGCCCAGGTAGACCTGCTGCACGACCGGGTCGTTGCGCACGGCGTCGGGCGTGCCGCCGGCCAGGATGGCGCCACGGTTCATGACGATGATGCGGTGGGCGTGGGCGAACACCACGTCCATGTCGTGCTCGGTGAACAGGACGGCGATGTGGCGCTCGCGCACCAGCTCTGCGGTCAGGCTCATCAGTTCGATGCGCTCGCGCGGGGCCATGCCGGCGGTCGGTTCGTCCATCAGCAGCAGCTTCGGCTCGCTGGCCAGCGCCATCGCCAGCTCCAGCCGCTTCAGGTCGCCGTAGGCCAGCACGCTGGCCGGGCGGTTCGCCTGTTCGGCCATGCCGACCCGTTCCAGCAGCGCCATCGCCTCGTCCCGGTACAGCCGCGCCGCTGGCCACCACCATTCGAGCAGCCGGCGGTGGTGCGACAGCAGCACCATCTGCACGTTCTCCACCACCGTCATCGACAGGAAGGTGGCGGTGATCTGGAACGTCCGGCCGACGCCCAGGCGCCAGATCTGGCGCGGCGACTTGCCGACGAGGTCGACGCCGCCCAGCGTCACGCTGCCCTCGTCGGGGCGGAGCTGCCCGTTCAGCATGTTGAAGGTCGTCGTCTTGCCGGCGCCGTTCGGGCCGATGAGCGCCAGCAGCTCGCCGCCGTCCAGCGAGAACGCCACGTCCCGCACGGCCTGCACGCCGCCGAACGACTTGGCCAGACCGTGCACCTGCAGGCCGCTCATCGCACGCCCCCAAGCAGCGGTTCGCCGCCGTCCGCCGCGTCGCGTCCGCCGAAGCGGTCGGCCAGCGCGCCGACGACGCCGCGCGGAAACGCCAGGACCAGCACGATGATGATGCCGCCCAGGATGATGCGCCAGTGGTCGGTGTGCCGCACGATTTCCGTTTCCAGGCCGTGGAACAGGGCGGCGCCCACGATGGGACCGGCCAGCGTCTGCACGCCGCCCAGCAGCACCATGACCAGCCCGTCCACCGACGCCGAGATGCCCAGGTAGGTGGGGAAGACGCTGCCCTTGGCGAAGGCGTAGAGGCCGCCGGCCAGCCCGGCGAAGCCGCCCGCCACGATGAACGCCAGCCACTGGTGGCCGCGCGTGTCGATGCCGATGGCGTGCGCCCGCAGCACGGAATCGCGGCTGGCGCGCAGCCCGTAGCCGAACGGCGCGAAGACCACCCGGCGCAGGACCAGGACCGCGGCCGTGCACGCCGCCAGCGTGATGTAGTAGTAGACCCAGGTCCGCGACGCCCAGGCGGACGGCCAGACGCCGAGGATGCCGTTGTCGCCGCCGGTCACCGCCTGCCACTGGAAGGCGACGGACCACGTGATCTGCGCGAAGGCCAGCGTCAGCATGGCGAGGTACACCCCCGACAGGCGCACGCAGAACCAGCCGTACACCAGCGCCCCCAGCGCGGCGAGCACAGGCGCGGCGAGCAGCCCGACCTCCATCCCGGTGCCGAAATGCTTGACCGTCAGCGCCGCCGCGTAGGCCCCGAGGCCGAAATAGACGGCGTGCCCGAACGACACCATGCCCCCCTGCCCCATGATGAAGTGCAGGCTGGTGGCGAACAGGATGAGGACGAGCACCTCGTTGAGGACGACCAGGGCGTAATCGCCGGCCAGCACCGGCATCGCCGCCAGCACGGCGAGCGCCGCGGCGCCCAGCAGCGCCACCGGGCGCGGCGTGGCGCGCAAGGGCTGGTCGGGGACGTGCGCGCCGCCGCGCGGCTCCGGCGCCGGCCGGCCGAGCAGGCCGTAGGGCCGCACCACCAGCACCAGCGCCATGACCAGGAAGACCAGGACCAGCGTGATCTGCGGGAAGATCAGGATGCCGAACGCCTGCAGCTCGCCGATCAGAAGGGCGGCCAGAAAGGCGCCGGCCACGCTGCCCATGCCGCCGACCACGACGACGACGAACGCCTCGACCACCATGGACACGTCCATGTGCAGGTTCACCGCCTCGCGCGGCACCTGCAGCGCCCCGCCCAGCCCGGCCAGCAGCGAGCCCAGGAACAGCACGCTGGTGAACAGCCACGCCTCGTTGACGCCCAGCGCGCCGGCCATCTCGCGGTCCTGCGTGGCGGCGCGCACCATGATGCCCCAGCGCGTGCGGTGGAACAGCAGCCACAGCAGGCCCAGCACCACCGGGCCGAGAACGATCAGGAACAGGTCGTACTGCGGAAAGGCGTGCCCCAGGATGCGGACGCGGCCCTCCAGCCCCGGCGCGCGCGGCCCCAGCAGATCCTCCGGTCCCCACAGCGCCAGCACGACGTCCTGGGCGACCAGCACCACGCCGAAGGTGGCGAGAAGCTGGAACAGCTCCGGCGAGCGGTACAGGCGGCGCAGCAGCGCCACCTCCATGACGACGCCCAGCAGCCCCACCAGCAGCGCCGCCACGGCGATCCCACCCCAGAATCCCAGCGGCCCGCCCAGCCGGTCGGCCAGGGTGTAGGCGATGTAGGCGCCCAGCATGTAGAAGGTGCCGTGCGCGAAATTCACGATCCGCGTCACGCCGAAGATGATCGACAGCCCCGAGGCCACGAGAAACAGCGACGACGCCTGCGCAAGGCCGCTCAGCGCCTGGATAAGATAGAAACCCATACCGGAGTGCTCCCTGTGGGGCTCCCCGCCCGCCGTGCGGGCGGGCGGGGGTTCGGCGTCACTCCTTGGGGCGGCGGCTGCGGACGTAGTCGTCGGTCGGCAGGTAGGCGGCGCCGTCCGCGTAGCGCCAGTCGACCATGAGGCCCCGGCCACCCTTCACCGCCAGCTTGCCGACGTAGCCGCCCATGGTGGACTGGTGGTCGAGGGCGCGGAAGGTGACCTCGCCGAAGGGGCTGGGCGTCGTGATGCCGCGCATCGCCTCGACCAGCTTTTCGGTGTCGGTGGAGCCGGCCTTCTCGATGGCCGCGGCGATCGCCTTGAAGGTCGTGTAGCCGACCACCGAACCCAGGCGCGGCGTGTCGTTGAAGCGCTTGCGGTAGGCTTCGACGAAGGCGGTGTTGTCGGGCGTCTTCACCTGGTCCCACGGATAGCCGGTGACGATCCAGCCTTCCGGCGCCTCGCCCTTGAGCGGGTCGAGGTATTCCGGCTCGCCGGTCAGCAGGCTGACGACGCTGCGGTCGTCGAACAGCCCGCGCGTCGTGCCCTCACGCACGAACTTGGCGAGGTCGGGGCCGAAGGTGACGTTGAAGATCGCCTCGGGGTTGGAGGCCGCCAGCGCCTGCACCGTCGGGCCGGCTTCCAGCTTGCCCTGGGCGGGCCACTGCTCGGTCACGAATTCCACGTCCGGCCGCTTGGCCTTCAGCAGCATCTTGAAGGCGGCCACCGCCGACTGGCCGTATTCGTAGTTGGGCGCCACGGTGGCCCAACGCTTGGCCGGCAGCTTGGCCGCCTCCTCCACCAGCATGGCGGCCTGCTGGTAGGTGCCGGGGCGCAGGCGGAAGGTGTAGCGGTTGCCCTTGTCCCAGACGATGGCGTCGGTCAGCGGTTCGGCGGCGACGAACAGCACCTTGTTGCGCGCCGCGAAGTCGGCGGTCGCCAGCCCGATGTGCGAGAAGAAGGTGCCGGCCAGCACCGCCACCTTTTCGTTGGTCACGAGGTCGCTGGCGATGCGCACCGCGTCCTCGGGCTTGCCGGCGTCGTCGCGCGAGACGACCTCCAGCTTGCGCCCGCCCAGCAGGCCGCCCTTGGCGTTGATCTCCTCGACCGCCAGTTCCCAGCCGTTTTTGTACGGCACGGTGAACGCCGGCAGGCCGGTGTAGCTGTTGATCTCGCCGATACGGATCGGGTCCGCCGCCTGCGCGGCCTGCATCGCCGCCAGCAGCGCGACGGCCCCCAACACTCCCGCCAACGTCCTCATTCCAGCCCCCCTCGTCTCGTTCGTGGATGGTTTCGAGGAAACCACGATTCAGCGCAGCCCGTCTTCCCCTTTGATCTGGTCCGTGGTCAGGCCGCCGACGCGGGGCAGCGGCCGGCCGCTGTCGGTCACCGCGACGGCGACGACGATCTCGTCGGCGCGCGGGGCGTCGGGCACGCGCACCTCGATGGCGTCGAAATGGCTGCGGACATAGGCCGCGTCCTTGTGGCCCAGCGGCACGTCGATGGGCGTGCCCGGCCCGCCCATCTTCTTGGCCGAGGGCAGCAGGGCCGCCCCCTTGCCGATGGCGGCGCGAATCGGCGTGCCCAGCTTCGGGTGCAGCAGCGCGGCGGCGTGCTCCAGCTCGCCCGCCTCGCCGACGATGGCGGCCTTGCCGTAGCTTTCGGCGCGGCCGCCGTCGATGCCCAGCGCGTCCAGGCAGCGCCGGGTCAGCAGCCCGCCCAGCTCCTCGCTGATGGCGACCAGCTCGGCCAGATCCTCGACATAGCGGCCGGCGAGGGGGTTGCGGATGACCGCCATCGCCACGGCGCGGCGGGTCGGCGGGTCGATCGGGCGGCCCATCTCGCGGCGGACCTCGTCCAGCACGGTGACGATCTTGCGGATGTCGGCGCTCATCGCAGCCCGTCCTCCCCCTTGATCTCGGATGCCTTCAGCCCGCCGACGCGGGCGTGCACGCGCGGGCCGGTGGTCATCACCAGCACGAAGACCAGCTCGTCCGCCTTGGGGCAGCCGGGGACACCGACCTCCATGGCGTCGAAATGGCTGCGCACGTAGGAGGCGTCGACGTGCGTCACCGGCACGTCCAGCCGGGTGCCCGGTCCGCCGACCTTCTTGGTCGATGGCACGATGGCCTTGGTGCCGCCCAGCACCTCGCGCATGGCGTAGCCGCCGGGCACGTGCCACAGGGCGCCGTGCTCCAGCTCGCCGGCGGCGCCGACGATGGCGCCCTTCCCATAGCCCTCGATGCACTTGGGATCGCCGCCCAGCGCCGCCAGAAGCCGTTGCGCCATCTCGACCCCGACGGGGTTCAGCGCCTCCATCATCGGCACGATGTCCTCGACGTAGCGTCCGGCGAAGGGGTTGCGCAGCACGGCGCACACGGCGCCACGCCGCAACGGCACGGCGGCCAGTGGGCCGCCTTCGTGAAAGATCTCCTCCACGCTCAGGTGAACCCGGCGTATCTCGATCATGCCGCCGGCTGTCTGATCTTCACTCATGCGACTGCCCTTCCCTGTCCCGGCCGGGTGATCCCCGGTCCTTGTTCACCGATTACCGCCACCGGCCCGACCACCGCGAAGCGGCCGGCCAGCGCCAGCACCGCCCCGTGGATCAGCCCGGCGGCGCACAGGCGTTCCGCCTCGCGCACGCCGCCCGCCAGCGCGGCGCGCACCGCGCCGTCCGGCAGCGGCCCGACATCCACAGTGACCAGCCGGTCGCCGAGGTC
>DASWVP010000016.1:0-18647 GCA_036401175.1 Azospirillum sp.
CCCCGGGGCCTTTTTTCTGACGGTGGTGCAAGCGTTGGGTTTTCGCTGCGCTCAACCCAACCTACGCGGAACCTGTAGGTTGGGTTGAGGCGCAGCGGAAAACCCGACGCCGATCAGACGATGCGTTCCTTGACGTAGGCGCCCGGCGCCTCGTCGAGCGGCTTCAGCTTGCCCTTGGCCGGGTCGCGCGCCGGCACCGTGCCGTTGGCGAAGTCGCCGACCCAGCGCTGCCACTCCGGCCACCAGGAGCCGGGGGTCTGCTCGCTGCCCTTGAACCAGTCGTCGGCGTTCTTCGGCAGCTTGGCGTTGGTCCAGTAGCAGTACTTCTCGGCGGCCGGCGGGTTGACCACGCCCGCGATGTGGCCCGAGGCCGACAGCACGAACTTGATCGGGCCGGAGAACAGCTGCGTGCCCTGGTAGGTGCTCTTCCACGGCGCGATGTGGTCCTCGCGGGTGGAAAGGAAGAAGGTCGGCACCTTCACCGTGCGCAGGTCGACCGGCACGCCGGCCAGGGTGATGCCGCCCGGCTCGCGCAGCAGGTTGCGCTGGTACATGTTGCGCAGGTAGAAGCTGTGCATCGCCGCCGGCATGCGGGTCGAATCGCTGTTCCAGTACAGCAGGTCGAACGGGAACGGGTCCTTGCCCAGCAGGTAGTTGTTCACCACGAACGACCAGATCAGGTCGTTGGCCCGCATCATGTTGAACGTCGTGGCCATCTTCGCGCCGTCGAGATAGCCCTTCTCGTTCATCTGGCCTTCGATGTAGTTCAGCTGCTCCTCGTCGATGAAGACGGAAAGCTCGCCGGCCTCGGCGAAGTCCAGCATGGTGGTGAAGTAGGTGGCCGACTTGATGCGGTCGTCACCCTTGGCGGTCATGTACGACAGCGTCGCGCCCAGCAGCGTGCCGCCCAGGCAGTAGCCGATGGCGTTGACGTCCTTCTCGCCGGTCTGCTTCTCGATGGCACCCAGCGCCGCCAGCACGCCTTCGATCATGTAGTCTTCGAAGCTCTTCTGCGCCAGACGCTCGTCGGGGTTGACCCACGACAGGACGAACACGGTGTGTCCCTGGTCGACCGCCCACTTGACGAAGCTGTTCTTCTCGCGCAGGTCGAGGATGTAGTACTTGTTGATCCACGGCGGCACGATCATCAGCGGCCGCTTGGCGACGTCCTTGGTCGTCGGCGTGTACTGGATGAGCTGCATGAGGTCGGTCTGGAAGACCACCTTGCCCGGCGTCACCGCGATGTTCTTGCCGACCTGGAAGGCGTCGTAGTCGGTCATGGAGATGCGCAGCTCGCCCTTGCCGCGCTCCAGGTCCTTCAGCAGGTGCTCCAGGCCCTTGACGAGGTTCTCGCCACCGCTCTCGATGGTGGTGCGCAGCACCTCCGGGTTCGTCATGACGAAGTTGGAGGGCGCCATCGCGTCGACGAACTGGCGGGTGTAGAAATCGACCTTGCGCGAGGTGTGGTCGTCCAGCCCGTCGACCTCGTTCACGGTGGACTGCATCCACCGGGCCGACAGCAGGTAGGACTGCTTGATGAAGTCGAACAGCGTGTTCTCGTCCCAGGCGGAGTCCTTGAACCGGCGGTCGTCCTTGGCCGGGCTGATGACCGGATCGGAATCCTGGCCCAGCAGGCGCTGGGTGGTGCGCTGCCACAGGGTCAGGTAATCCTGCCACAGGTTCATCTGCGCCTTCATGAGCTTGGCCGGGTCGGCCATCATGCGGGCGGTCATTTCGAGGAAAGCGTGCCCGACGCCCATGGGGTCCGGATTCGTCGGCGTGGCGCCGTCGGCGGCCTGACGCGACAGGAAATCGGTGACGAGGCGTTGGCTCTGCTCGGCGATGCGGGTCATCGCGCGCGACAGCTCGACCGGATCGGGCAGCTTCACGTCAGGGGCCTGTTGTTCGGCCATGGGTTCCGTCCTTTGGTGTCGGTTTGTGCTTCTAGGTGGGGCGCAGTCAGGTTTATACAAAGCCTGCCGGAATTTGAAATGGCTACGTGTGTGGGAATGGCCGCTTTGCACGGGCTGCGACACTCCTACACTCCTTGTGTGAACGTTTGATGGACCGTTCCGGCCCAATTTTTAGGCATATGGCGGACAACGACGGGGTTCGGGCGATGGTGAAGGGTCGGTGCGGGGCGATTTCGGTGGCGGCGATGCTCGGCGCGCTGCTTCTGGCCGGGTGCAGCGAGCGCACGCTCGACACCGGGCTGGTCGGCGCCTTCACCGGCGACAACCCACCTCCCGGCGCCCCCAGCCCCATCCGCCCGATGAGCGGCGAGAAGACCGACTATCCCAACCTCGCCACCGTGCCGCCGCGCCCGACCGACCTCAGCACCGAACAGCAGCGCCAGGCGCAAATGAAGAGCCTGGAGCAGGACCGCAGCGCGCTCCGCGCCCGCAAGAAGGCGCTGGAGGACCAGTACAAGCCGCTGACCGCCCCGCCCAAGCCCAAGGTCACGCCGGGCCGGCAGGGGTAGGGCGCCTACCGCCGGGCCAGCGCGCCGTCGGGCATGCGGCCGTAGTCGAAGGGACCCAGCGCCCGCATTTGCGCCGGGGTGGCGGGCAGCGTCAGCGCGCTCTGCGCCGGGGCCAGGGTGAGGTCGCGCCACGGATAGGCATAGGGGCCGCCCCGGCCGCCGTTCGGCGCGACCACGGCGGCGACCAGGGCGCCGGACCCGTCGAAGACGAGATCGTCCACCGTGCCGTAGTGGCGCGCGCCAGCCACGTGCACCGGCCGGCCGAGCAGCGCCAGCACCCGCCACGCACCCGGCCCGCCGGCGTCCGGCCCGGCGGCACGGGCGAGCGCCATCGCCTCCTCCGCGGTGATCGGCAGGGCGACGGTGTCGGGCTCCGGACCCGGTCCGGCGTCGCGCCAGGGCACCATGAACTGCGCCGGACCGATGTCCAGCATGCCGCTCACCTCGATCGCCAGCGCCCGCAGCCGGCCGTCGGCACCGACCAGCAGGTCCTTGACCTCGCCCAGCTCCTCGCCGTTGGCGCCGAACACCACCGCGTCGAGCAGGCCGGACGCGCGCCAGCCGGCGTAGGCGGCGCGGTAGTCCCAGCTCTCCGGAGCCCCCGTGTCGGCACCGAGGCCGGCAGCCCGCGCCGGCAGGGCGGACAGCGACGCGCACGGCTGGAGCAGCGCCGCGGCGACCGCGCAGGCGGCAACACATCGGATGGGGATCACGGCGGCCTCCTCGGTGTTCCCGTGCGGCGGCGATGCCGGGGTAACGAGGAGGCGCGAGCGGGGGTTCCGGCGCTACTCCGGCTGCCCGCCGTGCAGACGGCGCAGGTCGTCGAGCGTGACGGTGCCAAAGTCGGGGAACACGGCGCAGGCGCCGGTGAAGTCGTCGCCGTCGGTGTAGACGCTTTCGCTGACCACCACCGGGATGCCGGCGGCGCGGGCGGCGCGCACGCCGTTCGTGGAGTCCTCCAGCGCCAGACAGTCGGCGGCGGCGAAGCCCAGGCGCTCCAGCGTCAGGCGGTAGACCTGCGGGTCCGGCTTCTTGGCGGGCGCGTCCTCGGCGCAGGCCAGAGTGGCGAACCAGCCGTGCCCGGCGCCGCCGGTGGCGCCGTCCATCAGCGCCAGCACGTTGGCGCGCGTCGTCGTCGTGGCGACGGCCAGCGTCAGGCCGGCCGCGCGCGCCTCGCCGATCAGGCGCTCCACGCCGGGGCGCAGCGGCACGCCGCCGGCGGCGACGGCGGCGGTGTACAGCTCCGTCTTGCGGCGGTGCAGGGCGGCGACGAGGTCGCCCAGGCCGGGGGTGTCGCGGGCGGGGTCGTGTTGGGCGACGAACGCGCGGATGCGTTCCTTGCCCCCGGACACGCGCAGCAGCGCGCGGTACAGCGTGCGGTCCCATGACCAGGGCAGGCCGAATTCGGCAAAGGTGCGGTTGAAGGCGTCGCGGTGCGCCTCCTCGGTTTCCGCCAGGGTTCCGTCGACGTCGAAGATCAGCGCGCGCAGCACCATCCGCCCTCCCTCATGCACGCCGAAGCGTAGCGGAGGCGGCGCGGGGGCGGAACGCCCGTTCGGGTGGGAAGGCTCCCCCGCCATCGGGCGGGGGAGGCCGGGCGGGGAATCAGGCGTTCAGCAGCGGCGACAGGCCGTTCTGGATGGCCCACACCGCCGCCTGGGTGCGGTTCTGGGCGTTGATCTTCCGCATCACGTTCTTGAAATGCATCTTCACCGTGGATTCGGTGATGTGCAGGTTGCGGGCGATGGCCTTGTTCGACTGGCCGGCCAGCAGGCAGCGCAGGATCTGCACCTCGCGCTTGGACAACTCGTTGCTGGGGGTCGGGGCGATGCGGGGCTGCTGCGGGCGTTCGTTGACGGTGGCGATCAGCAGGCTGGCGACGTGCGTGGGGTACACCACCTCGCCCAGCATGACGAGGTGCAGCGACCGCAGCAGGGATTCGCTGGACATCGCCTTGTTGAGGTAGGCGTCGGCGCCGGCCCTGAGCGCCATTGCCAGCGAACGGTCGGCCATGGCGTCGGCCAGCACCGCGATGCGGGCCCCCGACGTGGCGCGCAGCCGCTTGAGGCTTGCCAGCTCCTCGGCCGAGCCCTCCTGGAGGGCTATGACGATGAGGTCAGGGTCGGCGCCCTGTTCAAGGGCGGCGTGCGCGTCCTGCGCGTTCGCCGCGTGCTGACAGATGTGGAAGGGACCGTTGCTGATCAGAGTCCCGAGCGCCGCGGAAAACAGCCTGTCGTGGTCGACAAGCATAACGTTCCAGTTAGACATTGTAGTTCCTCCGCACTGCTACCCTCGCGTGAAAATATCGTTGCGCACTTTCCCGGCAAGAGACGCCAAAATAGATAAAAAGCGTCAAGCAATGTCGGGAATATGCGGGCTTTGCGTTTGTTGTGCTTGTGCTTTATACGGTTGTCGTGCCTCTATATCAAGGTGCGATGGTTGCGGGCGGCGATTTAGTGGTATGTTGAATGTCTGTGCCAAGGTGAGTTGTTGCTGTAAGCTCGATTTGCATCGGCTAATTCTAGGCGACATCGGGAAGAGGCGCTGTCTGGACGTGGTATCCAGTCCGCTCGTCGGGAACACGGCGCCGCGACAAAGGTGACGATACGATGGAAGTGCAAGTGCGTTCGGGACGCAACGAACCGGCTGTGCGGAGCAAGACGCAGAAGTTCCTCGTGGTCGACGACCACCCGCTGGTTCGCCATGGCTTCGCGCTGTCGGTCGGGGAGATCCATCCCGATGCGGAGGTGATGGAGGCCGGATCGCTGGGCGAGGCGCTCGACATCGTGGAGCGCAGCGACGATCTCACGCTGGTCCTCTTCGACCTCAACATGGGCGAACGGAACGGGCGCGACGGCGTGCGCCGCATGGTCGAGGCGCTCGGCGACCGGCCGCTGCTGGTGATCTCCGGTTCGGACGAGGTGGCCGACATCATCGACAGCGTGCGCATGGGGGCCAGGGGCTATATCCTCAAGACCAGCTCCACCGAGGTGCTGGAACACGCCATCAAGCTGGCGCTCACCGGCGAGACGTTCCTGCCGCTGCCGCGCGCCGTGCTGGCCGGCAACGTCGCCAGCGAGCCGCAGCGCCAGAACGGGCAGATCCTCGACCGGCTGACCGATCGCCAGCGCGACGTCTTCCAACTGCTGCTGGCCGGGCATTCCAACAAGGAGATCGCCCGCGAACTGGGCGTTCTGGAAGGCACGGTGAAGGTGCACGTGCGCGCCATCATGCAGAAGCTGGGCGTGCGCAACCGCACGCAGGTCGCCGTCGTGGCGGCGCGCAGCGGCTGCTTCCCCGAGGAGGCGTGACCCGCTAACCTTGCCGGATCGGGATGGGGAGGGACGCATGGGCAACGCGGCATCGGCAGGGACGGTTGCGGCGGCGGTCCGCGAGGACCGGCTGTGGCGACGGCTGATGGATATGGCGGCGATCGGCGCCCGCCCGGACGGCGGGGTGGACCGCCCGGCGCTGTCCATGGACGACGCGGCGGCGCGCAGCCTGCTGGCGTCCTGGGCGCGCGAGCAGGGCTTCGCCGTCGCCACCGACCCCATCGGCAACCTGTTCGTCCGTCGCGCCGGCCGCGACGCCGGGGCGGCGCCGGTGCTGACCGGCTCCCACCTCGACACCCAGCCGATGGGCGGCAAGTTCGACGGCGCCTACGGCGTCATGGCCGGGCTGGAGGCGTTGCAGGCGATGAACGACGCCGGCATCGAAACCCGCCGGCCGGTCGAGCTGGTGGCCTGGACCAACGAGGAGGGCTCGCGCTTCCAGCCCGGCTGCATGGGCTCGCAGGTGTTCGCCGGGGCGCTGCCGCTGGACAAGGCGCTGGGCGCGGTGGACCGCGCCGGTACCGCGGCGCGCGAGGCGCTGGCCGCCGTGCTGGCGAGCGAGCCGGACATGGCCGTGCGCGACGCCGGGCTGCCGGTGCACGCCTACATCGAGGCGCACATCGAACAGGGGCCGGTGCTGGAGGAGGCCGGGTTGCACCTGGGCGTCGTCACCGGCATCCAGGGTTACCGCTGGTTCGCCGTCGAGGTGCTGGGCGAGGCGGCGCACGCCGGCACCACGCCGCGGGCGCGCCGCCGCGACGCCTTCATGGCCGCCCATGCCATGGTCGGCGCGCTGCGCGACGTGATGGAGGACGCCGAGGACGTCGCGCGCTTCACCATCGGCCGGTTCGACGTGGAGCCGGGATCGCCCAACACCGTGCCGTCGCGCGTGTTCTTCACCATCGACCTGCGCCATCCCGAACAGGGGCCGCTGACGCGCCTGGGCGACGCGGTGGAGCCGCTGTGCCGCCAGCACGCCGGGGCGTGCGAGGTGCGGGTGACGGAGAGCTTCACGGCGCCGCCGCTCCTGTTCGACGCCCGCGTGCTCGACCGGCTGCGCGCCGCCGCCGGGCGGCAGGGCGTGCCTTACCGCGAGCTGCCGTCGGGGGCCGGGCACGACGCGGCGTTCGTCGCCAAGCTGGCGCCGGCCGGCATGCTGTTCGTGCCCTGCGCGCGCGGCGTCAGCCACCACCCGGACGAGAGCGCAACCCCCGCCGACCTCGCCACGGGGACGCGGGTTCTGGCCGAGGCTCTGGCGGAGCTGGCGAACACGTGATGGGCATCAGGCGCCGGGCGACCCGCGCCCACAGCGTCGCCAGCAGGATCGACACGAAGAAGCCGGCGGCGGCGGTGCCGTAGATCATAGCCCCAGTCGAGAACATGATCATCAGCGGCAGGCTGAAGACGACGTACAGCAGCGTCTCGGCGACGCCGTCGACGAACTGCATGTACTCCGGCGCGCGTTCGATGACGGTGGTCGCGGTGAACAGCAGGTAGAACAGGCCGGCGGTGCGGCTGCCGATGGTGGCGGCGTGCCGCTGGCGCAACGGCAGCTCGTGCAGCGGCCGGCGCGGCCAGGACAGCGCCGCGGCGACCAGCGCGCACAGCCCCGCCTCGACGCTGGAGCCGGGATCGGCCCGCAGCGTCAGCAGCGACGTGAACGCGCCGTGGAGAGCCCAGGCGGACAGCGCGATGCTGACCACGTAGCCCAGCGCTGCCGTGATGCCCTTCATCCCCGCCGGCCGGCCTGTTGCCCGAAGGGAATATTGGGCACGCAAACGGTCCGGACCAGTACGGAAATCCGCGATCTACCTCTTTTGGGGTGGGCCACGCCGCCGAAAGGGGTGGCTGCATGGACGGATTGCGGAGTTGCCATGCAATCCGGAGCATCCCATGATTTACCCAAGCAAGAACTGCAAAAACGGGGGAGGAATTCACATGATGAACCGTCAGATACGAGAGATCATCCGCAATCAACGTGTACATACCGTGGCGCCCTCCGCCTCGGTGCGCACGGCGGCGCACATGATGCGGGAATACCGGATTGGTGCGCTGATGGTGGTGGAGGACGGCCGGCTGACGGGCATCTTCACGGAACGCGACGCGCTGTTCCGCGTGCTGGCCGCCGGGCTGGACCCCGACCGAACGGTGGTGGGGCAGGTGATGACCGCCGACCCGGCGACCGTCGGCCCCGAGCGCCCGGTCATGCACGCGCTGCACCTGATGCACGACGGCGGCTTCCGCCACATCCCGGTGGTGGCGAAGGGCCAGCCCATCGGCATGGTGTCGATCCGCGACGCCGTCGGCCCCGAACTCACCCGGTTCGAGCAGGAGGTGCACGACAAGGAGGCCATTGCCGAGATCCTGGGCTAGGCGGAGCGCCGCCTCCGACGTCTGGACCCTTGCCCTGGGCGTGTTGCCCTCCCACACTGTGACAAATGGGGTGGGAGGGGGCATGTCTGGCTCGGTGCGGTTCGTTCTCGGCGGGCGGGTGGTCGAGGCCAGGGCGGTGGAGCCGACGACCACGGTCCTGCAATGGCTGCGCGCCAACGGGCGGCCGGGCAGCAAGGAAGGCTGCGCCGAGGGCGACTGCGGCGCCTGCACCGTGGTGCTGGGCGAACTGGAAACGGCGGCGGACGGCACGCCGCGCGTGCGCTACCGCGCGGTGAACGCCTGCATCCTGTTCCTGCCGATGATCGACGGCAAACTGCTGCTGACCGTGGAGGACATCGCCGCCGACACGGCGGACGAGGACGGCGGACTGCACCCGGTGCAGCGCGCCCTGGTGGAGGAGCACGGCTCGCAGTGCGGGTTCTGCACGCCGGGGTTCGTGATGGCGCTGTTCGCGCTGGTCCACTCCGGCGCCGACCTCGACGACGGTGCCATCCACGACGGGGTGGCCGGCAACCTGTGCCGCTGCACCGGCTACCGGCCGATCCTGGACGCTGCGCGGCGGCTGCGCGCCGAGGGCGTGGCCGACCGCTTCACCCGCGCCGAGGCCGGCATCGTCGCCCTGCTGACCTCGATCCGGCGCGAGGCGCCGCTGGCCCTGTCGGCGGGCGGGCAGGCATTCCAGGCGCCACGCACGCTGGACGAGCTGGTGGCCGCCCTGGCCCGCCATCCGGAGGCGACATTGGTGTCCGGCGGCACCGACGTCGGGCTGTGGGTCACCAAACAGCACAAGGCGCTGCCGGCGATCATCCATCTGGGCGCCGTGGAGGAAATGCGCACCGTGGTGGAGGGGGACGGCCATCTGGACGTGGGCGCCGCCGTCACCTACGCCGACCTGCTGCCGGTGCTGGAACGGCGCCTGCCGTCCTTCGCGGCGCTGGTGCGGCGCATCGGCGCCGCGCAGGTGCGCAACCTCGGCACGCTGGGCGGCAACATTGCCAACGGTTCGCCCATCGGCGACAGCATGCCGGCGTTGCTGGCGCTGGGCGCGGTGCTGGTGCTGAACCGCGCCGGGCAGCGGCGCGAGGTGCCGCTGAACGCCTTCTACCACGGCTACCGCCAGACCGAGTTGAAGGTCGGCGAGTTCGTCGAGCGCATTCGCATTCCGCTGCCGGCGCCGGGGCAGGTCTTCGCGACCTGGAAGGTGTCGAAACGGCGCGACCAGGACATCTCCGCCGTCTGCGCGGCCTTCCTGCTGACGCTGGATGGCGGCACCGTCACGGATTTCCGGGCCGGCTACGGCGGCATGGCGGCCGTTCCGGCGCGCGCCGGGGGGCTGGAGAACGCGCTGCTGGGCGAGCCGTGGACCATCGGCACGGTGACCGCGGCGGCGGCGGCGCTGGAACGCGACTTCCAGCCGATCGGCGATTTCCGCGCGTCGGCGCGCTACCGCGCGCTGGTGGCGCGCAACCTGCTTCTGCGCTTCTTCCTGCACAGCACGGGCGAGGACGCGTACGCCCTGGAGACGGCGCATGGCTGACGGCGGCAAGCAAGGCGTACGCCCGGTGCACGGCGGCGTACGCACGGCCCAGGCGCACGACAGCGCGGTGCGCCACGTCACCGGATCGGCCCCGTACGTCGACGATCTGCCCGAGCTGCCGGGCACGCTGCACGCCGCCGTACGCCTGTCCGACAAGGCGCACGCGCGCATCCTCGGCATGGATCTGGCGCCGGCCCGCGCCATGCCGGGCGTGCACGCGGTGGTGACGTCCGACGACGTGCCGGGCGAGTTGGACATCGGCGCCATCCAGCCGGGCGATCCGCTGCTGGCCCCCGATCTGGTGGAGTACGCCGGGCAGCCGGTGGTCGCCGTGGCCGCCGAGACGCCGGCCGCCGCCCGCGCCGCCGCCCGCCGGGTGGAGCTGTTCTACGAACCGCTGCCCGCCGTGCTGACGCCGGAGCAGGCGTTGGAGGAGGGACTGTTCGTATCCCCCAGCCAGACCATGCGGCGTGGCGACAGCGCGGCGGCGCTGGCCGGGGCGCCGCACCGGTTGAAGGGGAGCCTGCGCGTCGGCGGTCAGGATCATTTCTACCTGGAAACCCACGTCGCCTATGTCATTCCCGGCGAGGCCGGGGAACTGCGCGTCCATTCCTCCACCCAGCACCCGTCGGAGGTGCAGCATCAGGTCGCCAAGGTGCTGGGCCTGCCGATGAACGCCGTGACGGTGGAGTGCCGGCGCATGGGCGGCGCCTTCGGCGGCAAGGAAAGCCAGGCCGCGCACGTGGCTGCCATCGCCGCCCTGCTGGCCCATCACACCCGCCGCCCGGTCAAGTTCCGCATGGACCGTGACGACGACATGCTGATGACCGGCAAGCGCCACGACTTCTTCGTGCGCTACGATGTCGGCTTCGACGGGGAGGGGCGGATCCTGGGGCTGGAGATGGAGCTGGCGGCGCGCTGCGGCATGTCGCTGGACCTGTCGAACGGCGTGGTGGACCGCGCCATGTTCCACGCCGACAACGCGTACTTCCTGCCCAACGCCACCATCACCGGCCACCGCTGCCGCACCAACACGGTGTCCAACACGGCCTTCCGCGGCTTCGGCGGGCCGCAGGGCATGGCCGCCATCGAACATGTGGTGGACGAGGTGGCCCGGCACCTGGGCCGCGACGCGCTGGACGTGCGCCGCGCCAACCTCTACGCCGCCCCCGACCGCGACGTCACCCACTACGGCATGCGGGTGGAGGACGCCGACATCCTGCCGGAACTGTTCGACGAACTGGAAATCAGCAGCGCCTACCGCGAGCGCCGGCGGGAGGTCGAGGCGTTCAACGCCGCCAACGGCATCCTCAAGAAGGGGCTGGCCTTTACGCCGGTGAAGTTCGGCATTTCCTTTACCGCGCTGCACCTCAACCAGGCGGCGGCGCTGGTGCACGTCTACATCGACGGCTCGGTCCAGGTGAACCACGGCGGCACCGAGATGGGGCAGGGCATCCACACCAAGATCGCGCAGATCGTGGCCGAGGAGTTCCAGATCGACGCCGCCCGCCTGCGCGTCACCGCCAGCGTCACCGACAAGGTGCCGAACGCCCCGCCGTCGGCTGCCTCCACCGGCACCGACCTGAACGGCATGGCGGCGCTGAACGCCGCCCGCGCCATCAAGGACCGGCTGACGGATTTCATGGCGGAGCATTGCACGGTGCCGCGCGAGCAGGTGGCGTTCCGCGACAACGCCGTCTTCGCCGGCAACCACGCGCTGAGCTTCGCCGAGGTGGCGAAGCTGGCCTATCTCAACCGCGTGCCGCTGTCGGCCACCGGGCACTACAGGACGCCGAAGATCCATTGGGACCCGGTGACGCAGCAGGGCCGGCCGTTCTTCTATTTCGCCTACGGCGTGGCGGTGACCGAGGCGCTGGTCGACACGCTGACCGGCGAGTACCGCTTTCCGCGCTGCGATGTGCTGCACGACTGCTCCGGCTCCATCAACCCGGCGATCGACCTGGGGCAGGTGGAGGGCGCCTTCGTGCAGGGCCTGGGCTGGCTGACCGCCGAGGAGCTGTGGTGGGACGCCGAGGGCCGCCTGCGCACGCACGCGCCCAGCACCTACAAGATCCCGACCAGCCGCGACCTGCCGGCCGACTTCCGCGTGCGCCTGTTCGACGCCCGCCCGAACCGGGAGGAGACCATCCACCGCTCCAAGGCGGTGGGCGAGCCGCCGCTGATGCTGGCGCTGTCGGGCTGGCTGGCGCTGAAGGACGCGGTCGCGGCGCTGGGCGGCCACCGCCACCCCGTGCACCTCGACACCCCCGCCACGCCCGAGCGCGTGCTGCTGGCCTGCGAAGCGGTGCGGCGGCGGGGGTGAAGCGGGACGAATCGTCGTAGGTTGGTGCCAAGCGCAGCGCCGCCCAACACCTCTTTCCATGGCAAGGAATGTTGGGCCGCGCTTGCGGTTGGCACCAACCTACGGGTGCTGCCGCTCTCCACCACCTGACTTCGGTCAAGAGGCCCCCGCTTCGCCCGTGCGACAACGGGCGGGGCAAGAGGGAGCCGAACCATGTTCCGACTGAGCCAGTACATGCGGGCGCTGGTGGCGCCGGGCGCCGCATCGCGGCGGGCGGCGGCGCCGCATCCGGCGGCCGGGCCGGCTGCAGGCCCCGCCATGGGACCCGTGGTGATCTGGAACCTCGTGCGGCGCTGCAACCTGAGCTGCCTGCACTGCTATTCCTTCTCTGCCGACCATGATTTCCCCGGCGAGCTGACCACCGCCGAGGCGTTCGGCGTGCTGGACGACCTGAAGGCGTTTCGCGTGCCGGTGCTGATCCTGTCGGGCGGCGAGCCGCTGATGCGCCGTGACATCTTCGCGATATCCCGGCGTGCCAAGGCGATGGGCTTCTACGTCGGGCTGTCGTCCAACGGCACGCTGATCGACGAACAGCGCATCGCCGACATCGCGGCGGTGGGCTACGACTACGTCGGCATTAGCCTCGACGGGCTGCGGGAGCGGCACGATATGTTCCGCCGCCGCGCGGGCGCCTTCGACCAGTCGCTGGCCGGCATCCGCTTGTGCCGGGCGGAGGGCATCAAGGTCGGCATCCGCCTGACCCTGACCGAGGAGAACGCGGCCGACCTGCCGGCGCTTCTCGACCTCATGGTGACCGAGGGGATCGACAAGTTCTACCTGTCGCACCTCAACTACGCCGGGCGCGGCAACACCAACCGGGCGCGCGATGCGCTGCACGCCACCACGCGCGACGCGATGGAGTTGCTGTGCGGGACGGCGCTGGACGACGCGCGGTCGGGGCGGGAGCGCGAGATCGTCACCGGCAACAACGACGCCGACGGCCTTTTCATGCTGCACTGGGTGCGCGCCAACCTGCCGGACAAGGCGGGGGCGCTGGAGGCGATGCTGCGGCGCTGGGGCGGCAACGCGTCGGGCGTCAACATCGCCAACATCGACACGCAGGGCGACGTCCACCCCGACACCATGTGGGGCCACGACACGCTGGGCAACGTGCGCGCCCGGCCCTTCGGGGAGATCTGGGGCGATCTGTCGAACCCGCTGCTGGCGGCGCTGAAGCAGCGGCCGCGGCCGGTGTCGGGGCGGTGCGCGGCGTGCCGCTATCTGGAGATCTGCAACGGCAACACGCGCGTGCGCGCCTTCCAGACGACCGGCGACCCCTGGGCCGAGGACCCCGGCTGCTACCTGACCGACGACGAGATCGGGCATTCGCCCGCGGAGCTGTGCCATGCGTAACGCCTTGTTCGCCGCGGCGCTGGTGGCGCTGCTTCCCGGTGCGGCGCTGGCCCTGGAGGGCGCGGCCGCGACCTATGCCGAGCATTGCGCGGCCTGCCATGGCGGCGACCGGCTGGGCGCCATCGGGCCGGCGCTGCTGCCCGACAACCTCGGCCGGCTGAAGCCGGCGGAGGCCCAGCGGGTGATCGCCGAGGGGCGGCCGGCCACGCAGATGCCGGCCTTCGCCGCCACCCTGTCGGAGGCGCAGATCAAGGACCTCGCCGGCTTCGTCCTGAAGGCGCCGCAGGTGGACCCGAAGTGGGAGGCGGCCGACATCGCCGCCAGCCACATGGTACACAGGACGCTGGCCGAACTGCCGGCCGGACCGGTGTTCGACGCCGATCCGCTGAACCTGTTCACCGTGGTGGAGGCGGGCGACCACCACGTCACCATCCTCGACGGCGACCGGTTCGAGCCGCTGGCGCGATTCCCCAGCCGCTTCGCCCTGCACGGCGGGGTGAAGTACTCCCCCGACGGGCGGTTCGCCTATTTCGCCTCGCGCGACGGCTGGATCTCCGTCTACGACCTGTACAGCCTGCAAATGGTGGCGGAGGTGCGGGCGGGCATCAACACCCGCAACATCGCGGTGTCGGGCGACGGGCGGTTCGTGGCGGTGGGCAACACGCTGCCGCGCACGCTGGTGCTGCTGGACGCCCGCGACCTGAGCCTGATCAAGGTCATGCCGGTGGCGGGGGCGGACGGGCGGCCGTCGCGGGTCAGCGCCGTCTACGCGGCCCCCATGCGCAACAGCTTCGTCGTCGCGCTGAAGGACATCGCGGAGATCTGGGAGATCGCCACCAACGACGACGCGCCGCCGGTCTACACCGGCCTCGTGCACAGCTACGAGAAGGGGCAGGAGGAAGGCGTGCCGGCGCAGAAGGGCCTGTTCGCGCTGCGCCGCACGGAACTGGCGGAGCCGCTGGACGACTTCTTCTTCAACCCGGACTACAGCGGCGTCATCGGCGCCGCGCGCGACGGCGTCACGGGCCAGGTCGTCAACCTGGACGCGCGGCGCAAGGAGGCCAGCCTGGAATTGCCGGGCATGCCGCACCTGGGCTCCGGCATCTCGTGGATGCGGAATGGGCGGCGGGTGATGGCGACGCAGCACCTCAAGGGCGCCACCATCAGCGTCATCGACATGGGCGACTGGAAGACGCTGAAGCGCATCGACAGCCTGGGGCCCGGCTTCTTCCTGCGCAGCCACGAGAACGTCCGCACCGCGTGGGCCGACGCCATGCTGGGGCCGAAGAAGGACACCATGGCGATCCTCGACAAGGACACGCTGGAGATCGTGCGCACCATCACGCCGCAGCCCGGCAAGACCGCCGCGCACGTCGAGTTCACCCGCGACGGCCGCTTCGCCCTGGTCAGCGTGTGGGAGCAGGACGGCGCCCTGGTGATCTACGACGCGCGCACCTTCGAGGAGGTCAAGCGCCTGCCCATGAAGAAGCCGGTGGGCAAGTACAACGTCTACAACAAGATCACCCTGTCCGAGGGGACGAGCCACTGATGAGCGGCGAGGCGGTGCACGGCACGCGCGAGGACGGCTTCTCCGGGTTGCCGGGGAACCTGATGATGTGGATCCTCATCCTCAGCGAACTGGCGGTGTTCGGCGCCGCGTTCGTGGGGTTCGCGGTGGCCCGCGCGCTCGACCCGGCGACCTTCGACGCGGGCCAGGCGCACCTCGACCGCCTCTTGGGCGGGCTCAACACGCTGGTGCTGGTGACCAGCGGCTATGTCGCCGCGCTGGGCGTGGAGGCCGGACGCAAGGGGCAGGGCGGCCGGGCGCGCCGGCTGTTCTGGATGGCGGCGGCGGTGGGCTGCGTCTTCCTGGTCATCAAGATGGCGGAGTATTCGGCGACGCTGAGCGCCGGCTACACCATCGACACCGACGCCTTCTTCGGCCTGTACTTCATGCTGACCGGCTTCCATGCCCTGCACGTGGTGTTCGGCATCGGCCTGCTGCTGGTCGTGGCGTGGAAGAACAGCGTGGAGAACCTGGAGACGGGGGCCGCCTTCTGGCACATGGTCGACCTGATCTGGGTGATCCTCTTTCCCATCGTCTATTTGATCCGCTGAAGGGGGACCCGCCGTGGCGAAGAGCATCAACCGCCTGACGCTGGCATGGTTGTTCCTGCTGGCGCTGTCGGTCACGACTCTGGTGGTCGGCGGGGCGGCGTCGCGGGAGCCGCTGGGGGTGGCCGGCGCCGCCGGCGTGCTGCTGGCCGCGCTGTTCAAGGGGCGCGAAATCCTGCTGCATTATCTGGAACTGAAGCACGCCGGGCGCGGCTGGCGGGTGGTGCTGACCGCCTACCTGCTGCTGATCGCCGCCTTGGTGCTGCTGGCCTACGCGGCCGGGCATCTGGGCTGGATGACCGCATTGCGCCGTTGAACAGATAATCGGCAACTGACGCATTTTGTCACAGCTTGCCGACAATCAATGCAATTTCCCGCGAGATGATGGTAGTACCATTTTGCTAGCATTGCCCGACGTCTGCGGCCGACCTGAACTATTCGCAACCGAATGATTAGGCGCCGAAGGGCTTTGGCACGATTTGTCCGGGTCGGCAACTGTATCGAGGGTGGGGTGTCCATGTCGCTCATCAGCTGGGACGACAAATTTTCCGTTGGGATTCGCGAGTTCGACGACGCGCACAAACGGCTGATGGACCTCCTCAACCAGCTGTGGGACGCCAACGAGGCGCGGCAGGGCGCCGACGTGATGGGCCGTATCCTGAGCGAGCTCGTCAACTACACCGCCAGTCACTTCGCCGAGGAAGAGGCGCTGTTCCGCAAGTGGGACTACCCCGTCCTCCACCGCCACCACGACATCCATGAAAAGCTGAAGGACACCGCCATCCGCTTGCAGCGGAAGTTCGAGCAGGAAGGCTCCGACGTCATCTCGGACGAGGTGTTCGATTTCCTGCGCGATTGGCTGGTCAAGCACATCCTCGGCGAGGATATGCAGTACAAGAGCTTCTTCAACGGCCAGGGCATCCATAACGTGCGGGACGAGCCGGCGACGGCCGTGCGCCCGTCGCGCAGCCCGCTGGCCGGCGCGGCGCTTGCCGTCGCCGCCACGGGGGCCGGGGTGGCGGGGCTGGTGCTGGGGCTGACCGGGTGGGCGATGGCCGGGTGGGCGATGGCCGGGCTGGCGCTGAACGCCGTGGCGCTGGCGCTGTTCGCCGTCTTTGTACTGCGCCAGCAGACGCGGCTGCACGCGCTGGCCCGCCTGCTCGCGCGCATCGCGCTGGGTGACACGCAGGTCGAGGTGCCGGCCGCGGACTGCCGCGGCCCGGTCGGCCAGCTCGCCTGCATGCTGCGCGTGCTGAAGGCCAACATGACGGAGGCGCGGCGGCAGGCATCCGAGGCCGATTCGCTGATGCGCAAGGCCGACCAGGAGCGCAAGCAGAAGCTGCTGGAGATGTCGGACGGGCTGGAGCGTGCGGTGTCGGAGTCGGTCACTGAGATCATCACCCGCGCCCGCCATATGCGGGAAAGCGCCGGCCGCATGCACGGGCAGGCCGACGACGTGCGCACGCGGTCCGACGCGGTGGCGACGGCGGCGGAGGGGGCGACCACCAGCGTGCGCAGCGTCGCCGCCGAGGCCGACCACCTGTCCGACGCCATCCGCGCCATCGAGGAGCAGGTGCAGCAGTCCAGCAGCATCGCCGCCGAAGCCGTGTCGGAGGCCGGGCGCACCGGCGCCATCGTGCAGGCGCTGGCCGATTCCTCGGCCCGCATCAGCGAGGTGGTGCGGCTGATCCAGGACATCGCGTCGCAAACCAACCTGCTGGCGCTGAACGCGACGATCGAGGCGGCGCGCGCGGGCGAGGCCGGCAAGGGATTCGCCGTCGTCGCCTCCGAGGTGAAGAGCCTCGCCACCCAGACCGGCAAGGCGACCGAGGACATCACCGGCCAGATCGGCGCCATCCAGTCGGCGGTGGACGAGGCGGTGGCGGCCATCGGCGCCATCGGCAACACCATCGGCCAGATCCACACCATTGCTCAGTCCGTCACCGGCGCGGTGGTCGAGCAGAAGCAGGCCACCGGTGAAATCGCCGAGCGCGCGCAGGCCGCGGCCTCCGGCACCACCGAGGTGCTGACCAGCATCGGCGTCGTCTCCGCCACCTCGCGCGAGGCCGGCAGCATGTCCGCCCAGGTGCTCGACGACGCCAGCCAGGTGGCCGAGGAGGTCGAGCGGCTGCGCAGCCGTCTGGTGGAGACGCTGCGCGGCTCGGCCGCCGGCAACCGGCGCGAACACCCGCGCGTCCCCGCCAACGTCGGCACCATCGTCGACGGACGCGGCCAGCGTCACACCGGCCGCCTTGTGGACATTGGCATGGGCGGCGCCTTGCTGGCCGTGCAGATCGACGCGGCCAAGGGCGAGCGGCTGACCCTGGAAGTGGAGCGCGCCCCCGGCGCCTTCGCGGCCGAGGTGGTGGGCGTCAGCGCCAAGGGCACGCATGTCCGCTTCCTCCTCGATGGCGCGGCGCAGGCGCGGCTGCGCAACCTGCTCGACCGCTTCAGCGGCGGCATGGAGGTTCCGCGGCGCGCGTAGCGTGGCCGTTGGGTTTTCGCTGCGCTCAACCCAACCTACGACGGACCGGTAGGTTGGGTTGAGCCGCAGGCGAAAACCCAACGTTTCGCACTCATTCGCGCGTCGCGTGCACCTGCGGCTGGACGCCACAGGGCGAATGTCCTAGGGTCGTACGCCTGCCGATGAACTAGACTCGTGCCGTGGTTCAGGGCAGCGGCAGCGGACGTGTTCATGGTCGAGAGTTCACCGCCCGGTTTCCCAGCGCGCGCCGTCGGCGAGATCGCCACGCGCGAGCTGTTGTCGTGCCCGCCCGGAACCCCCGTGGCCGAGGCGGCGCGGCGCATGGCGCAGACGCAGCACGGCTCCATCATCGTGGTGGAGCGCGGGCAGGCTATCGGCATCTGGACGGAGCGCGATGCGCTGTCCGTCGACTTCGCCGATCCCGCCGCCTTCGAGCGGCCGATCCGCGAGGTGATGGCGAGTCCGGTGCGGACCATCCGTGCCGATGCCACGGTGTCGGAGGCCGGCATCGCGTTCCGTGACGCGCAGGTGCGCCACCTTCTGGTGGTGGACGCGGACGGCGCGCCGGCCGGCATGATCAGCCAGAC
>DASWVP010000017.1:0-3542 GCA_036401175.1 Azospirillum sp.
CGTCGCCGCCGACGCCGGTCATGTGCGGCTCGGCCACGCACAGCACGGCCGCCGCGGCCAGCGCCGCGTCCACCGCGTTGCCGCCGGCCCGCAGCGCGTCCAGCCCGGCCAGCGTCGCCAGCGGGTGCGAGGTCGCCACCATGCCGTGCTCGCCGTACACCGTCGACCGGCCCGGGCGCTGGAAATCGCGCATGGCGCGTATCCTCTCTGCGGATGCGAATGGCAATGTTGTATTAGGCCGCATTTCCGGGAAATATGCCAAGGCGGACCGATGCCGTGGTCCCCGATTGGAGATGGCGATGGCCGACAGCGTGCAGCTTCCCGACGACGACTACCGTCAGCTGGAGGCGTTCATCGCCCGCACGCCCAAGGGCCGCGCCTTCCTGGGGGAGCATGCCCGGCGCGCCCGCACCATGGGAATCGATCAGGTCGAGGCGCTGGTCGAGAAGCTCCACGCCGCGTGGCAGCGCCAGGAGCGGGCGGCCACCGCCGTGCACCGCATCGAAGTGCTGCGCCACGAGCTGCAGGACATGAGCGCCTCCATCGCCCAGGCGCGGCGCGAGATCGCCTCGATCCGGCCGAAGGACGACGGGTCCGACCGCATCGCCACCGCCGCCAACGAGCTGGACGCCATCGTGCTGTCCACCGAGCGCGCCTCGATCGAGATCCTGAACGCGGCCGAGCGCATCCTGGACGTCACCGCCGGGCTGCGTCAGGCCGGCGCGCCGGCCCTGCTGTGCGACACGCTGGACACCGAGGTGAGCGGCATCTTCACCGCCTGTTCCTTCCAGGACCTGACCGGCCAGCGCACCACCAAGGTGGTCAACGCGCTGCGCTACATCGAACAGCGCATCATGGCGATCATGGACATCTGGAACCTCGACGGGGTGAAGGAGACGGACGTGGTGGCCGGCCCGGTCGATACGCGGCCGGACGCGCACCTGCTGAACGGCCCGACCGACAACGGCGTCGACCAGGACGAGATCGACCGCCTGCTGAACGGCGCCGCGCCCTCCGCACCGGCGGCCACTCCGGCCACCGCCCCGGCCTCCGCTCCGAAGGCGGCGGCGAAGGACGAGGAGGAGGAGGGGCCGTCGCCCCTCGATCAGTCCTCGATCGACGCGCTCTTCGGCTGAGCGCGCTTGCCGGCGGTGGCCGATGTGTAGGACAGCTCCGCCACCTCCTCCTTGGTGCGCTTCAGGCCGGCCGACCGGGTGACGCCGGGGTCGAAGGGATGGCGCCGGAACGTGTACAGGCTGTGCACCTTGACGACGTAGTCCTGGGTCTCGGCATAGGGCGGCACGCCGCGATACCGCTCCACGGCCCCTTCCCCGGCGTTGTAGCCGGCCAGGGCCAGCGTCACGTCCCCCTCGAAATAGGCCAGCAGCCAGCGCAGGTACAGCATGCCGCCGCGCATGTTCTGCTGCGGGTCGAACGGGTCGGTCACGCCGAAGCGCGCCGCCGTTTCCGGGATCAGCTGCATCAGCCCCATGGCGTTCTTGTGCGACACCACGTCGGTGCGGAAGGACGATTCGACGGCGATGACGGCGAGCACGAGGTTGGGATCAAGCCCGTACTTGGGCGCCATCCTGTGCACCGCCGCCTTGATCTCCGCCGGTGGGGCGGCGAAGGTGCCGGGCGCGGAGCGGTACCGCGGCGGCTCGCACTTGTCCGGGGCCTTGCCGCCGCCCGCCTTGGCCGTGCGCAGCCAGGCGTTGCCCAACTCCTCGTTCGGGGCGAGGGCGCCAGTGCCGCGAATCAGCATGCGCCCGGCGCGCTCCGCCGCCTGGGCGTGGCCCTGGCGGGCCGCCTTGCAATAGAACGTCAGGGCAAGGCGCGGGCTGTGCGTCGTGCCCTTGGCGCTTGCCTTGGTGCCGTCGTAGCGTTGCGCCAGCTCGAACTGGGCGCGCGCGCTGCCCTTGGTGGCCAGGGATTCCAGCGCCAGCAGCGTGCGGTCCTTCACGGCGGTGTGCTGGAGGTGGATGGTGCGCTCCACCTTCGTAATGCGTGTCTTGCTTGTCGAGCGGTCCTTCGGACCGGCCTCCCCGGTGATCGGCCAAAGCAACGCCGTGCCGGCGAGAAGAAGTCCAAAGAGGCTTCGCTTCATGATCTCGACCCGTTGTTAGGAAAGTGATCGGCCGGGAGTGGCAATTTTGCGGTAATTCATCCTTGTTGCGTCCCGATTTCGTCGAATGGCGTAGGAGGGCAGACGAAGTGGATACCGCCATTGTCCGAATATTCGCGGCATGGGAGCTTTGGTATGGTCTCGTCCAGGTGAGACGGACAAGACCAAAGAAAAAGAACATCGCATAAGGGAAGGAAGCGCCCCCGAAGCGGCACGCAAGAACGGCCGGTCGCAGTGGTAGACGAGGGTATGGACCGCGCACCCACGTGGGCTCCGGATCTCCTCGGGTTGTGATGAGCCTGTGGATCAGGAACGTTGTGGACCGGACGATGCCCCTCGTCCGGTCCTTTTTCTTTTGGGCGATCGCATTTCCCTCCCCACACAGTCGCCCCCCGGACAACCGACGGCAAGCGCCACCCAGGCGGTAATCCTTCGCCAACCGGTAGTTCTTTCGAGGTGGCTCGGTGGGCATTGATGCAAAATCGAAGGATAATCTAGCCCCTTTTCCCAACTGGTGATGGCACTCCGCAGTCATTACGTACAGACCAGCCCGCGATTGTCTTTGGGAAATCCGGCGATACCTCAAGTGCACTGGGCATCGACACACCACGTGTACAGTGCGCGGCGCTGTTGCCGGGGAAGAGCGTCCCGCCGTTGGGAAGACGGCAGGGATGGCCGTAGATTGGGAGCTGGGACGCAGCAATGGCCAATCATGTGGCGCGCAGTCTGCGCGCAACGGATATCGACACCGTGCCGGTGGCGCTGGAGATCGACGACGGTGTCGGCGATCCGGCGGACCTGCCCGACGATCCCGCCGCCGAGGAGGCGGCGGGCGACGAAGGACCGGAAGGCGCCGCGGCCGACGCCCCGGCCGTGCCGGCCGGCCCGCCCGACCCCACGGTGATCGCGCAGATCGAGGCGGAGATCCCACGGCTGCGCCGCTTCGCCCGCGCCATGGTGCGCGACGCCACGCTGGCGGACGATCTGGTGCAGGAATGCCTGGAGCGGGCGCTGAGCCGCCTGCACCTGTGGCGGCCGGGCAGCAACCTGCGCGCCTGGCTCTTCACCATCCTGCGCAACCTGCACATCAACGGCATCCGTCGCCGCCAGACGATCGTGGACATCGACGGCGAGGCGCAGGCGGCGATCGGGGCCGCATCCGGCGCGCAGTTCGTGCGCCTGGAGCTGCGCGACCTGCGCCGCGCGCTGGGCCTGCTGCCCACGGAACAGCGCGAGGTGGTGCTGCTGATCGGCCTGGAAGGCATCAGCTATGGCGAGGCCGCCGACATCCTGGGCATCTCCATCGGCACCGTGAAATCGCGCCTGTCGCGCGGCCGGCGCGCGCTGCGCCTGCTGATGGAAGGCCGTTCGCCCGCCGACGACGACCATACCGACTGATACCGGCGGCGCTCGATGG
>DASWVP010000018.1:0-5500 GCA_036401175.1 Azospirillum sp.
CGACGATCTCCCCCGCGCGTTCCGCGCACAGGAAGATGGCGCGGTGGCCGAAGCTGGCCTCGATCACCGGTTTCCAGCCTGCCTTGTGGAAGAAGGTCGCGTCCGGGCAGCCCTCGACGAAGCGGTCCCACCGCCCGGCCAGGGCGGCGTCGAGTTCGCGGACCGTCAGCGTCGTCCGCTCAGCACTCGGCGTATCGACCATCGCAGTGCCCGGATTGCCGGAGGGGGGAAAAGGCGGAATGGCATGCAGCGTAGTGCAGCCGCCCGCGCCCACCGAGCACGCCGTGGTCTATCGCGGCACCGGAGAGGAATTACCCTGAACGTGGCGGTTGGAATCCGGCCGCCCCGAAGGGTTTACGTCGGAGCCGCCGTTCCGCGAGGCCGGCAACTGAAAATATAGTGCCCGGCGGTTCGCGTCCTTCCTGTGCCACGCGCGATGGGAACACATCCATGACCATGCTGTACGTCCTGGGCGGCGGGGAGCGCGAACAGTCGCGGCGGCAGCAGGAATGGCACCGGTTCCGCCGGGGACTGATCCTGGCGATCGAGCCGGACAGCGGCCGGGTGACGCCCGTGTCGGAATACGTGTCGCCGCCGGAAGCCTGCCCCGACTGGATGCCGTCCATCCTGTTCAAGGCGGGCGCGCTGGCCGGCGACCGGCTGTACGCCTGCACGCAGACCGAGGTGATGGCCTGGGACACCGCCGGCTTCGCGCGCCGGGCCTACGTCTCGCTGCCCTGCTTCAACGACGTGCACCACGTGACGCCGACGCCGTGGGGCACGCTGCTTGTGGTCTCCACCGGCCTCGACCTCGTCGTCGAGATCCGCGAGGACGGGTCCGTGGTGCGGGAGTGGAGCGTCGTCGACCCGCCGACGTGGGATCGCTTCTCGCGCACGGTCGACTACCGCAAGGTGGCGACCACGAAGCCGCACCTCTCCCACCCCAACCACGTCTTCACGCTGGACGGCGACGTCTGGGTGACGCGGCTGGCGCAGCGCGACTGCCTGTGCCTGACCGATCGGCGCCGGCGCATCGACATCGCGGTCCAGCAGCCGCACGACGGCGTCGTCTTCGGGGGATCCGTCTACTTCACCACCGTGGACGGCCACGTCGTGGTGGCCGACGCGGCGCGGGGGCGGGTGACGCGCGTCGTCGATCTGCGCGCCGTGTTCCGCGCCGACCGGCCGCTGGGCTGGTGCCGGGGCATCAAGGTCCTGGACCGCGACCGGGTGCTCGTCGGCTTCACCCGGCTGCGCCCGACACGGGTGATGGAAAGCGTCTCCTGGGTCAAGGAGCAGGCCAACAGCCTGCTGGGCCTCGGCGTCGAGCCGCTGGCGATGCCGACCCGGATCTGCGGCGTCGACCTCGCGCGCGGCCGGCCGTTCTGGGAGGTCAACATCGAGGAGCACGGGATGCACGCCGTCTTCTCGATCCTGTGACGGCGTCGCCGGAGGAGTTCACCATGACCGGCAAGGCCGTGCCGTTCACGCCAGACGGGCGCCGGAACCTGGAGCACGCCGCCGGCCTGACGGAATCGCGGATCGCCGCGCAAATGGTCCGCGGCTCGGCCTGGATGACGCTGTCGCGCTGGATGGTGCGTTCCATCGGGCTGATCAGCACGCTGGTCCTGGCGCGCATCCTGTCGCCGGCGGATTTCGGTATCATCGCCCTGGCGATGCTGGTCGTCGCCTTCATCGAGGTGGTGGCGGAGAGCGGCCAGGGCATGGCGCTGGTGCGCCTGCGCGACCCGAAGCCGGCCCACTACGACGCCGCCTGGACCTTGCAGATCCTGCTGGGCGTGCTGCTGGCCGTCCTGATCACCGCGGCCGCCCCGTACGCCGCGCGGTTCTTCAGCGACGACAGGCTCGCGGCGGTCATCCACGTCCTTGCCCTGCGGGCGTTCCTCAACGGCTTCATCAGCACGGGCATCGCCCAGTACCGCATCAATCTGCGGTACGACCGCCTGTTTCGCTATTTCGTCTACAGCAAGCTGGCGTCCTTCGCGATCGGCGTCGTGCTGGCGGTGGCGCTGCAAAACTACTGGGCGCTCGCCATCGCCATGGTCGGGGAGAAGGTGGTGGCGGTCGCCGCCAGCTTCCTGATGCACCCCTACCGGCCGCGCCTGTCGCTGGCGAAGATGGGGGAGATCTGGGGCTTCTCGGCCTGGGTGCTGGTCCAGGCGATGGCCGACTATCTGGCGCGCCAGATCGACGCCTTCTGGATCGGCCGGCTGGGCACGCCCGCGGCGCTGGGCACCTACAAGATCGCCGAGGACATGGCGACCGCGCCCACTTACGCGCTGACCATGCCCATGGCCTTCGCCCTGTTCCCGATCTACGCCCATCTCTCGGACGACGGGGAGACGCTGCGCCGCACCGCGCTGCGGGGCGTGGCGACCGCCGCCCTGGTGGCCGGGCTGCTGGGCGTCGGTATCGCCTCCACGGCCGCGGAGTTCGTCGGCGTCGTGCTGGGGCCGCAATGGGCGATGGCGGTTCCGCTGGTCGCGTGGCACGCGCTCAGCGGCATTGGCACGGCGCTGACCAACAACATCGCCACGGTGCTTCAGGTCGCCGGTTCGGCCCGTCTGGCGGCGGCGCTCGGCTGGGTCCGCGCCGGGCTGCTGGCGGCCGTCCTGTCGATCGTCGCGCTGGGCGTTTCCGGCGGCGACCTGGAGATCATCGCCGCCGCGCGCACGGCCACCCTGACCATCGTGACGCTGGGCTATCTGGCCGTCCTCGTGCGGACGCTGGACGTCCCGGCGGCAGGGGCGGTGGCGGCGTTGTGGCGTCCGGCGCTCGCCGCCGGGGTCATGGCGCTGGCGATCCACGAGGCGGCGGCGCTGCCGACCGGCTGGCCGTTGCTCGACCTGCTGGTCAAGGCCGCGCTGGGCACCGCCGCCTACGGCGCCACGCTGTTCGCCGCCTGGCGGCTGTCCGGCCGGCCGGAGGCGGTGGAGCGGGACGTGGCGCGCCTGCTGCTGCGCAAGCTGGCCCGGCGCTGACGAGGGAGGACGGGCCGCATGCGCTCGATGCTGTTGATCGCGTTGATCCTGGGGGCGCTGCCGTTCGTCCTGTGGACGCCGCATCTGGGCGTCCTGATCTGGGCCTGGGTGTCCTTCATGGTGCCGCACCGGCTGACGTTCGGCATGGCCCACGGCTTTCCCTTCGCGCAGGTCGTCTTCCTGACGACGATCACCGCGTGGATCCTGTCGCGCGAGCCCAAGACGCTGCCGTTCACGCCGACCACGGTGCTGTTCGCCCTGTTCTTCGGCTGGATCACGCTGACCACGCTGGTGGCGGTGAACCCGGACGCCGCCTGGATCAAGTGGAACGAGGCCTGGAAGAAGTTCCTGGGCGTGGCGCTGATCCTGGCGCTGATGCGCAGCCGCGGGCGGATCGTGGCGCTGGTCGCGGTAATCGCCGGCTCGCTGGCCTTCTACGGCGTCAAGGGCGGGCTCTTCACCCTGCTGTCCGGCGGCCGGCACATCGTGATGGGACCGCCGGGCAGCTACATCCAGGACAACAACGCGCTGGCCGTCGCCATGGCGATGAGCCTGCCGCTCCTGTGGTTCCTGCGCGGCCAGACCGGCAACTATCTGGTGCGGATGGGGCTGCTGGGGGCGGCGGGGCTGGTCACCGTCGCGGTGATCGGCACCTTCTCGCGCGGCGGCTTCCTGACGCTGTCCGTCATGCTGGGCTTCCTGTGGCTGCGGTCGCCGCACAAGGTGGTGACGGCGGGCGTGTTCGCGGTGCTGGTGGCGCTGGCGCTCACCGTCATCGACGACCGCTGGTTCGACCGCATCAACACGATCCAGGAGTACGAGGAGGACGGATCGGCCCGCGGCCGGATCGAGGCGTGGGGCCACGCGCTGAACATCGTCGCCAGCCGGCCGCTGACCGGCGCCGGGTTCGAGGCGTTCCTGCCCAGCGTGTTCGCCATCTACACCCCCGACATCCGCCCTCGCGCGGCGCACAGCATCTATTTCGAGGTGCTGGGCGAGCACGGCGTCCCCGGACTGGCGCTGTTCCTGACCATCGGACTGGTCGCGTTCCGGAACTGCGCGTGGGTCCGGCGCGCCGCGCGGGGGCGGGCCGATCTGGCGTGGGCGGCCCAGCTCGCCTCCCTGCTGCCGGTGACCTTCGCGGCCTACGCGGTGGGGGGCGCGTTCCTCAGCATCGCGTATCTGGAACCGCTCTACGCGCTGATCGCCATCGCCGCGCTGATGCGCTGGGTGGTCGCACGCGAGGTCGCCCGTCAGCCGGGGCGGGCCGATCGGGGAAGCGCGCCGTTGCGGGGGGATGACACCCGATGGAACGCCCCCCTCCCCCAATAGCCATCTGCCACTGGATACAAATCCGCATAACAATCCGCCAAGTTCCATCGAAGACAGCGTCATCCGCCATGGGCAGACCGCCGCCGCGCCCATGCCAATCCGAAAAGGGAGGGCAAGGTCCAGACATGACGGACGTCGTCTACATCATGGGGCATGGGTTGTCGGGATCGACGCTGCTGGCCCTTCTTCTCGGATCGCACCCCGACATCGCCACGGTGGGGGAAACGGCGATTGCCCCGCGGTCTCCCGACAGGAAGCGAGCCCTCACCTGTTCCTGCCACGCCGCGTACCACGAATGCACCTTCTGGCAGGACGTCACCCGGGCCATGGCCGAGCGGGGGCACGATTTCCACATCGCCGATTCCGGCCTCGTCTTCCGCGCCCCCGACAGGCCCCTGGTCGACGCCCTGTTGCGCTTCCGCGGGCGCGGCGCCGTGTTCGAGGCGATGCGCGACCTGGGCCTGATGCTGGTGCCCGAGGCGCGGCGCACCCTGGCCGCGCTCAGGGCCCGCAACCGCGACTTCATCGAGGTGGTCACGCGGCTGCGCGGCGCGCGCGTCTTTCTGGACGGGTCCAAGCGGCCGGAACGCGCGCTCTACCTGCGGCGCACTCCCGGCCTGTCGGTCAAGGTCATCCACCTCGTGCGCGACGGGCGCGCGGTGGCCTGCTCGGCCATGAAAAACTGGTCCATCCCGGCCGAGGAGGCCGCCCGGCTGTGGACCGGCACCAACCGGCATTGCCTGCGCGCACGCGCCCATTTCGGCCCGGATTCCTGGCTCATGCTGCGCTACGAGGATCTGTGCGCCGATCCGGCCGGCGTCATGCAGATGCTGCACCGCTTCATCGGCGTCGAGCCGGACGCCGTTCCGTCCGACTTCCGGGCCGGCCAGCACGTCATCGGCAACCGCATGCGCCTTTCCAGCACGACGGAGATCCGCCAGGACGAGCGCTGGAAGACCGCGCTGTCGCCCGCCGACCTCGCGACCATCGAACGGCGGGTCACGCCGCTGAACCGCCGGTTCGGCTATCTGGCCGACGACATGGCCCGCGCGTTCCACCCGCAGATCGCAAGGGAACAGGTATGACCGGGCCCGCCAGCCGGCCCCGACGGGTGGGGCTGATCGGCGCCGGCTTCATCGCCGACGTCCACGCCGAAGCGCTGCGCC
>DASWVP010000019.1:0-20600 GCA_036401175.1 Azospirillum sp.
GGGTTTAGCGCCAGCGAAAACCCAACGTCGAACGCTTCCATTACGGCCACTTCACCTCCGGCGGCAGGCTCATCAGGATCGCCTCGGTGTTCCCGCCGGTCTTCAGGCCGAACGTGGTCCCCCGGTCGTACAGCAGGTTGAACTCCACGTAGCGGCCGCGCTTGACCAGCAGGGCCTCGCGCTGGTCCGCCGTCCAGGGTTCGTTCATGTGGCGGCGGACGATCTCCGGGTAGGCGGTCAGGAACGCCTCGCCGACGGCGCGGGTGAAGGCGAAGTCGGCTTCCCAGTCGCCGCTGTCCAGGTTGTCGTAGAAGATGCCGCCCACGCCGCGCGTTTCGTTGCGGTGGGGCAGGTAGAAGTAGCGGTCGCACCATTCCTTGTACTTGGCGTAATAGTCGGCGCCGTGGCGGTCGCAGGCGTCCTTCAGCGTGCCGTGGAAGGTGGCGGTGTCGCGTTCGTCGGGGAAGGTCGGCGTCAGGTCGGCGCCGCCGCCGAACCAGCCGACGGTGGTGACGATGTGGCGCGTGTTCATGTGCGTGGCCGGCACCAGCGGCGAGCGCATGTGCGCCACGAGGCTGATTCCCGCCGCCCAGAAGCGGCCGTCCTCCGCCGCGCCGGGGATGTTGGCGCGGAACTCCGGGCTGAAGGTGCCGTGCACGGTGGAGACGTTGACGCCCACCTTCTCGAACACGCGGCCCTTCATGATCGACATGACGCCGCCGCCGCCCTCGCCGCCGGCCCCGCTTTCTCCATAGGGGTCGGGGCGCTGCCACGCCTTGCGCTCGAAACGGCCGGGGGGGAGGTCGGCGTGCGTGCCGGTCAACTCGTCCTCCAGCCGCTCGAAGGCGGCGCAGATGCGGTCGCGCAGGGTCGCGAACCACTCCGCCGCGCGGGCCTTGCGTTCCTCGGTGCTCATGGGTCCTCCCGGAATGCGGCGGTCTGTCGCAGCGCTTCACCCAACACCATCGCCGCGGCCAGCGCAACGTTGAGCGACCGCGCGGGCGGCTTCAGCGGGATCAGCAGGCGCGCGTCGGCTGCGTCGTGCACCTCGTCGGGCACGCCGGCGCTTTCGCGGCCGAGCATGATGAGGTCGTCGGGGCGGAAGGCGAAACCGGTGTAGGGCACGGCGGCGCGGGTGGTGAGCAGAACGACTCGGCCGGGCGCGCGGTCGCGCCGGAAGGCCGTCCACGAGCTGTGGCGCGTCAGATCCAGCAAATCCAGGTAGTCCATGCCAGCCCGCCGCAGCCGGCGGTCATCGAGGATGAAGCCGCACGGCTCGATGATGTCGAGCGCCACGCCCAGCGCGGCGGCCATCCGCATCAGCGTTCCGGCGTTCTGCGGAATGTCCGGTTCGAATAGCACGAGGCGCATAAGCCTTATTCCATAAGGGGTTTCTCATGTTGCGACGCCGCGCGCGACATAATGTCCGGTGATTGAGACTTTTCAAGGACAAGCCGCGACGGTATACCGCACCCTCAACGGCAGGGTAAAACGTACCGGACGTCGCGTCTGTCCGGCTTGCCCCAGGTGGGACAGGCTGGTCAAGTCGTGCTAAACCACGCCCCATGTCACAAGCGGCGCCACCTCGCGCCGAGTATCCATTTTGAGGAGAGACACGCCTATGGCTACGACCACGCATCCGTCCGGCACGGGTGCCCACGCGGCCCCTGGCGGCGAGGGGCCTTCTCGCCGTGACTTCCTCTATCTCGCAACCGGTGCGGTGGGCGCCGTCGGTGTCGCTTCGGCGGCCTGGCCGTTCATCGACAGCATGAATCCCGCGGCCGACACCCTGGCCCTCGCCTCCATCGACGTCGACATCGCCCCGGTGCAGGAAGGCCAGGCCATCACGGTGACGTGGCGTGGCAAGCCGGTCTTCATCCGCCATCGCACGGCGCGGGAGATCGAAGAGGCCAAGAAGGTCAACGTCGGCGAGCTGCGTGATCCCGAGACCGACGACAAGCGCGTGCAGAAGCCGCAGTGGCTGGTGCTCGTCGGCGTGTGCACGCACCTCGGCTGCATTCCGCTGGGCCAGAAGCCGACCGATCCGCGCGGCGACTACGACGGGTGGTTCTGCCCGTGCCACGGGTCGCACTACGACACGGCGGGCCGCATCCGCAAGGGTCCGGCTCCGGCCAACCTCGTCGTTCCGCCGTACGCCTTCACCGGCGACACCCAGATCAAGCTCGGCTGATCGGCTCGAGGTTTCGGGAGACCATTATGGCTCAAGGACACGCCTCTACTTTCAAGAATCCCGTCGTGAACTGGATCGACAGCCGGCTGCCGATCTTCACGATGATGAATCACGAGTACAACGAATACCCGATGCCCAAGAACGTCAACTATCTGTGGGCGTTCGGGGCGATCGCGGGCATCATGCTCGTGATCATGATCGCCAGCGGCCTCGTGCTGGCGATGCAGTACGCGGCGAACACGACGATCGCCTTCGAAAGCGTCGAGCGCATCATGCGCGACGTGAACTACGGCTGGCTGCTGCGTTACGTGCACGCCAACGGCGCGTCGATGTTCTTCATCGCCGTCTACATCCACATGTTCCGCGGCCTGTACTATGGTTCGTACAAGGCCCCGCGTGAAATCCTGTGGATGCTGGGCGTGGTGATCCTGCTCCTCATGATGGCGACCGCCTTCATGGGCTACGTGCTGCCGTGGGGCCAGATGAGCTTCTGGGGCGCCACCGTGATCACCAACCTGTTCTCGGCCTTCCCGATCGTGGGCGACCCGATCGTGACGTGGCTGTGGGGTGGCTTCTCGGTCGACAACCCGACGCTGAACCGCTTCTTCGCGCTGCACTTCCTGCTGCCGTTCGTCATCCTGGCGGTGGTCGTCCTGCACGTCGCGGCGCTGCACGTGTCGGGCTCCAACAACCCGCTGGGCATCGAGCCGAAGGGCCCGCAGGACACCGTGCCGTTCAACCCGTACGTCACGCTGAAGGACGGCTTCGCGATCGTCGTCTTCCTGATCTTCTACGCCGGCTTCGTCTTCTTCGCGCCGAACTTCATGGGCCACCCGGACAACTACATCCCGGCCAACCCGCTGGTGACCCCGGCGCACATCGTGCCGGAGTGGTACTTCCTGCCGTTCTACGCCATCCTGCGCGCCATCCCGGACAAGCTGGGCGGCGTTCTGGCGATGTTCGGCGCCATCGCCGTGCTGTTCGTCCTGCCCTGGCTCGACACCTCGCGGGTGCGCAGCTGCAAGTTCCGTCCGATCTACCGCCAGTTCTTCTGGATCCTGGTGCTCGACTCGCTGGTTCTGGGCTGGATCGGTTCGCGCCCGGCCGAGCAGCCGTACGTCCTGATCGGCCAGATCGCCACGGCCTACTACTTCTTCCACTTCCTGATCCTGCTGCCCGTCCTCGGCAAGCTGGAACGTCCGTCGCCGCTTCCGGCCAGCATCAGCGAACCCGTCCTGAAGGGCGGTGGCCGCGTGGCCGCCGGCGCCCATGCCAAGCCGATGGAGAAGGCCTAATGCGCGCTCTGAAGACTGCAATCCTGTCGGCGGCCCTGGCTCTGGGCATCGCCGGCGCGGCCCACGCCTCCGAGGGGGTGAAGATCCCCGCGCAGAGCTGGCCGCATTCGGGCGTGTTCGGCACCATCGACAAGGCGTCGGCGCAGCGTGGCTTCCAGATCTACAAGGACGTCTGCGCCGCCTGCCACTCGATGAAGCTGGTCCCGATCCGCACGCTGGCCGGCATCGGCTTCAATGAGGACCAGCTGAAGGCGCTGGCCGCCGGCTACGAGGTTCAGGCCGGCCCGAACGACAACGGCGAGATGTTCATGCGTCCGGGCATCCCGGCCGACCGTTTCCCGTCGCCGTTTGCCAACGACAACGCCGCGCGGGCCGCCAACAACGGCGCGCTGCCGCCCGACCTGTCGCTGGTCGCCAAGGCCCGCCAGGGCTTCGAGGACTACATCTACGCCTTCCTCACCGGCTTCGAGGAGCCGCCGGCCCAGGTCGAGCTGATGCCGGGCATGTACTACAACAAGTACTTCCCGGGCCATCAGGTCGGCATGCCGAACATCCTGCAGCCGGACGGCGTCGAATTCGCCGACGGCACCAAGGCGACGGTGGAACAGCAGGCGCGCGACGTCGCGACCTTCCTGACCTTCGTCGCCGAGCCGCACCTCGACGCGCGCAAGCAGATGGGCGTGAAGGTCATCCTCTTCCTGCTCGTCTTCGCGGGTCTGATGTACGCCTCGAAGCGCCAGCTGTGGTCGAAGATCCACTGACCGGCGTTTGCTTCAAGGGGCACGTGACTGGACAGGGCGCCTTCGGGCGCCCTGTCTGTTTGTGGAATCGGATTTTCGGGAGGACGGCATGGCCGATACGCTCATCGACGAGGTGATCGACTTCTGGTTCGACGAGAGCAGCAAGACCTACTGGTTCGAGCGGTCGGACAGCTTCGACCGGCTGGTCGGCGACATGCTTCTGGAGACGCACGCGAAGGCGGCGGCCGGCGACCTCGACCACTGGATGGACGACGTGGACGGCTGCATCGCGCTGTGCATCCTGCTGGATCAGGTGCCGCGCAACGTCTTCCGCGGCACGCCGCGCGCCTTCGCCACCGACGGGAAGGCCCGCGCCGTCGCCCGCCACGCGCTGGAGCAGGGTTTCGACCACGAGTGCACGCCCGACGAGCGGATGTTCCTCTACCTGCCCTTCGAACACCACGAGGACCGCGAGAGCCAGACCCTGTCCTGCGCGCTGTTCCGCGAGCGGGTGGGGGCCGAGGTCGCCATCGACTACGCCGAGCGCCACCGGCGCGTCATCGAGCGGTTCGGCCGCTTCCCGCACCGCAACGCCATCCTCGGCCGCGAGAGCACGCCGGAGGAGTTGGAGTTCCTCAAGGAGCCGGGTTCGTCGTTTTGAAAGAGGTGGCGTTGGGTTTTCGGCTTCGCCTCAACCCAACCTACGGGAGCGCGTGTCGTAGGTTGGGTTGAGCGCAGCGAAAAACCCAACGGTGCGGTTCTCCGGCCGGCGTCACGCCTCCGCTGCCGCCACGGCCGCTGGGGGGAAGGCGGCGGCGCCGGTGGCGAGGGTGTGTTCCAGCATGGCCGCCGGCAGCGGGCGCGAGAAGTAGAAGCCCTGGGCGCAGTCGCAGCGGCGCGCCGTCAGGAAGTCGAGCTGCCGGGCCGTCTCCACCCCCTCGGCGACGATGGCGAGGTCGAGCGAGCGGCCAAGCGTGATGATCGTCTCGACGATCGCCTGATCGCGCCGGTCCTCGCCGACGTCGCTGACGAAGGCGCGGTCGATCTTCAGCGCGCTGATCGGCAGGTTCTTCAGGTAGGCGAGGCTGGAATAGCCGGTGCCGAAATCGTCGACGGAGATGGCGATGCCGGCCTCGCGCAGGGCGTGCAGGGTGCGGATGGCCTGCTCCGGCCGCGCCATCAGAACGGATTCGGTCAGTTCGACCTCCAGGTGCTTCGCCGCAAGGCCGGTCGTCGCCAGCGTGGCGATGATGCGGTTGATGAACTCGCGGTCCTCGAACTGCCGGGCCGACACGTTGACGGCCATGCGCCCGATCCGCAGGCCGGCGTCGCGCCAGCGGCGGGCCTGACGGCTGGCCTCGTGCAGAACCCACTCGCCGAGCGGCGCGATCAGGCCGGTCTCCTCGGCCAGTGGGATGAAGTCGCCCGGCGGGATCAGGCCGCGCTCGGGGTGGCGCCAGCGCACCAGCGCCTCCACGCCGCGCAGGCCCCCGTCGGCGAGGTCGATCTGCGGCTGGTAGTGCAGCTCCAGCTCGCCGTTCTGCAAGGCCCGCCGCAGCCCCGCTTCCAGGTCCAGGCGCTCCACCGCGCGGCTGTTCATGCTGGTGTCGAAGAAGCGGAAGGTGTTGCGGCCCGCGTCCTTCGCCTTGAACATGGCGGTGTCGGCGTTCTTCATCAGCGTCGCGACGTCGCCGCCGTCCTGCGGGAAGATGCCGATGCCGATGCTGACGCCGACGTGCACGTCGTGGCCGCGCAGCGCGAAGGGAGCGGTCAGCGCCTCCATGACCCGGTCGGCGACGTGCGCCACCTCCGCCGTGGAGGCGAAGTCGGTGAGCACGATGACGAACTCGTCGCCGCCCGTGCGGGCCACCGTCTCGTCGCCCGCCAGACAGCCGGTGATGCGGGTCGCCACGGACTTGAGCAGTTCGTCGCCCAGTTGGTGGCCGAGGCTGTCGTTGACCAGCTTGAAGCGGTCGAGGTCGAGGAACAGCACCGCCACCGCGCTGTCGGCGCGCCGCGCGAAGCTCAGCGCGTGCTCCAGCCGGTCCTGAAGCAGCGTGCGGTTGGCCAGCCCGGTCAGCACGTCGTGATACGCCTGATAGCGCAGCCGCTCGTCCTTGCGGCGCATCTCGGTGATGTCGCTGAAGATGACGATGTGCGTCTTCGGCCGGCCGTCGGCGTCGCGGATGGTGGTGACGCTTTCCCATTGCAGATAGGCCTCGCCGGACCGGCGGCGGTTCCACACCTCGCCCTGCCAGAAGCCGGCGGCGTGCAGTTCCTTCCACATCTCCTCGAAGAAGGCGTCGTCCTGATAGCCCGAACGCAGCATCTCCGGCGTGCGGCCCACGGCCTCGTCGGCGGGATAGCCGGTGATGTCGGTGAAGGCCTTGTTGACCGACAGGATGCGCCCGTCGGCGTCGGTGACGATGATGCCCTCCTGCGTGTTCGAGAACACGCTGGCCGCCATCGCCAGCTCCTCCTCGGCGCGCTTGCGGTCGGTGATGTCCTGCACGATGCCGACGACGCGGGGCGGCAGGTCGCCGTCGCGGCCGACCAGTTCGCCCTGGTGGTGCACGATGCGCACGCCGCCGTCGGGCCGGACGATGCGGTGTTCGATCGAGAAGCCCGCGCCGCCCTCCGGCGACGGCGCCCCGTTCCACGTCCGGGCGATGGCCGCCGCCACGGCGGCGCGGTCCTGCGGGTCGACGCGGTCGAGGAAGCCCGCCAGCGTCAGCGCCACCGCCGGGTCGGCGAAGCCGAAGATGGTCGCCAGCTCGTCGGTGCGGGTGACGGTGTCGGCCGCCGGGTCCCATTCCCAGCTGCCCAGGCTGGCGATCTTCTGCGCTTGCGCCAGATGGGCGCGGCTCTCCTCCAGCGCCGCTTCGCTGGCCCGGCTGCGGCGCAGCGCCTCGGTGCGCTCGCCCAGCGTGCGTTCCAGTTCGGCGTTCAGCCCCTGCAGGCGGCTGGAGTAGGTGCGCAGCCCCTCGCGCATGTCGTCGATGGAGCGCGCGAGGTCGTAGATCTCGTCGCGGTCGCGGCGGTCCAGGTGCAGCGGGGTGTCGAGGTCGCCGGCGCCGATGCGCCGCGTGTAATCGGCCATCCGCCAGAGGTGCCGGGTGACCAGCCGGTCCACCAGCAGGAAGATGAGCAGCGCCACCAGCGACGTCTTGACGGCGTTGGCGGCGAGGATGAAGCCGATGCGCTCCATCGCGCGGGCGAACACCCCCTCCAGGCTGGCGGTGACGGTGAGCGTGCCGATGTCGAGCGTCTGCCCGCGATGCTGCACGGTCAGCGGCCACTGGCGCGTCAGGACGCCGCGCTCCGGCGCGGTGCCGCTGGCGGCGAACGGCTTGCCGTCCACCTGCACCTCGGCCAAGGCGAAGTCGGGCAGCCGGCGGATGCCGTCGAGCAGTGTCATCAGGCGCGAACGGTCGGCCAGCCAGACGTTCTGCACGATGCTGCCGAGGTAGCTTTCCTCGATCTGTTCGAATCGGCTGTCGATCTCGCCGATGTCGCGCCGGTATTCCTGATAGAGCTGCAGCGTGGTGATGACCAGCGTGATGAGCGTGCTGCCCAACACGATGCCGAGGATCAATCGGCGCGCCAGACGCTTGCCGCTGTGCGGGAAGGCGGTCATGGCGCCGTCCCGCCGCTGCCGGCGCCGTTCTCCGCCAGCAGCGGCACCAGCGTGCGCCGGGCGATGGCGTCATAGGTGCCGTCCGCCTTCATGGCGCGAAGGGCCGCGGCCGCCGGCTCGACCAGGGCTGCGTGCTTGCGGTTGAGGTACATGAACATCTCGGTGCTCAGCAGCGGCGGGTTCAGAACCTTGACCGGAAGGCCGCGCCGGCGGGCGATCCAGCGGCCCTGCCACTCCTCGTACAGGACGAGGTCGGCGCGGTCGGCGGCGAGCAGCGTGAACAGCTGGTCGGCGTTCTGCACCGAGGTCGTCTGGAATCCCTGGCCCAGGTTCGCCTCGAAGATCTTCCAGCCGATGATGAAGCCGAGTTGGAACGGCCTCAGCGCGTCCCATCCCGTGGTGGCGACGTCCTGGCGCAGCGAATAGGCGACGAAATCGTTGTCGATCACCTTCTCCGGCACGCGGATCAGGTTCGGGTAGATGGCCTCCAGCCCGCGCACGCGCAGCGCGTCGCCGTCGTCGACGCCGCTGTCGGCGTTCATCAGCGCGCGCTCGGCGCTGGCATAAAAGGCGATCTCCGCCTCGTGGCCCAGGCGGCGGAAGACTTCACCCACCAGCAGGTCGAGGAAGCCCTGGCGGTCCTCCTGCACGTACGGGGCGCCGACGCCGGTGTTGATGAACAGGCGGTCGGCCGCATCGGCGCGGCCGGCGAGCGTGCCGGCGACCAGCAGCGCCGCAAGGAAGCGTGTCCACACCATGTTCGGCCTCGCGCGACCGGGGGCGCCGCCGCGCGGCCATCCCCATCGTCTTGAATATCCCCACATTCACTAGGACACCGATCAGGGTACCGCCAGCCGAAAGTAAGAGACAATGCCTGATCGGCTGTGACCTTGTGTCTCGGGTGCCGCGCGGCTATGCAATGGCGGCGCGGCGCCCGACCCGCGCACCCTACCAATCCTGGCCGCGGAGCTTTCCCCATGACCGCCGACGTCCTCACCGGAACGCGCGCCGAGGTGCGCCGGGCGACGGCGGTGGGCGGCACGGCGATCGTCCTGTGGTCGTCGCTGGCGCTGCTGACCACCCTGTCCGGAACGATCCCGCCGTTCCAGCTCGTCGCCATGGCGTTCGCGCTGGCCTTCGTGGTGGGCACCGTGGCGGCGGTGGCGCGCGGGCGTGACGTGGTGGGGGTGCTGCGCCAGCCGGCGCCGGTCTGGCTGCTCGGCGTCGGCGGGCTGTTCGGCTACCATTTCTTCTACTTCCTGGCGTTTCGCCTGGCGCCCGGCGCGGCGGTCGAGGTGAACCTGCTGAACTACCTGTGGCCGCTGCTGATCGTGCTGTTCTCGGCGCTGCTGCCGGGCGAGCGGCTGCGGCGCGGGCACGTGCTGGGGGCACTGGCCGGGCTGGCCGGCACGGTGCTGCTGATCACCGGGCGCAACCGCGGGCTCAGCATCGACGCGGCGGACCTGCCGGGCTACCTGTCGGCGCTGGCGTGCGCGGTCACCTGGGCCGCCTATTCGGTGCTGTCGCGCCGCTTCGGCAACGTGCCGACGGAAGCCGTCGGCGGCTTCTGCCTCGCCACCGCGGTGCTGGCCGGGCTGTGCCACCTCGCCTTCGAGGGCACCGTGATGCCGGTGGGGTGGGAATGGCTGGCCGTTCTGGCGATGGGCGTCGGCCCGGTGGGGGCGGCGTTCTTCGTGTGGGACCACGGCGTCAAGCGCGGCGACATCCGGGCGCTGGGGGCGCTCAGCTACGCGACTCCGCTGCTGTCCACGTTCCTGCTCATCCTGTTCGGGCAGGCCGACGCCGGCTGGACCGTGTGGGCGGCCTGCGCGCTGATCGTCGGCGGCGCCGTGCTGGCCAGCCGGGACGTGCTGCGGCGCTGAGGCGCCCCCGCATCACCCCGGCACCCACCCCTCCGGCGCCATCTCGAAGCCGGCGAACTCGAAGGCGGGGGAGACGGTGCAGCCGACCAGCGTCCAGTCGCCCAGCGGCCGGGCGGCCTGCCACGCGTGCGCCGGCACCACCATCTGCGGGCGCTCGCCGGCCAGCAGGTCCATGCCCAGCGTGTGCGTGTGCACCGTCCGCCCATCCTCCGACACGGTCAACTCGAGCGGGCCGCCGGCGTGCCAGTGCCACATCTCCACCGCGTCCACGCGGTGCCAGTGCGAGCGCTCGCCCGCGCGCAGCAGGAAGAAGATGCCGGTCTTCACGCCGCGCCCGCCGTCGCCGGGCGCGTGGCGGTAGGTTTCCACGTAGTGACCGCCCTCGGGATGCGGCTGCATCCCGAGAAGCTCGATGATCCGTTCCGGCGTCAGCTCGGCCATGGCGGTGCCCCTTACGCCGGCGGTGCGGTGCGGCGGTAGCTGTCGCGCGCCGAGGCTTGCTCGAACCATGCCGTCAGGTTTGGCCGGCAGGGGCGCCAGTCCTCATGCCCGAAGCGGAAATCGAGGTAGCCCAGTGCCGCCAGCACGGCCAGCGTGCCGATGGTCATGCCGGCGGGCAGGGCGGCGGCTTCCGCCTCCAGCGCGTCGCAGGCGCGGGTGACGGCGGCGCGCTGGCGCTCCATCCATGACGGCGATTTCTCGCCGTCCGGGCGGTTGCCCTCCAGCCGGCGCAGGATGGCGGCGTCGCAGATGCCGTCGGCCAGCGCCTGCTGGCGCAGCGCCGCCCAGCGCGCCGGGCCGGGCGAGGGGAACAGACGGGCGCCGTCGTGCAGCGTGTCCAGGTACTCGCAGATCACCGGGCTGTCGAACAGGGTGAGCCCGTCCTGGACGACCAGCGCCGGCACCTTGCCCAGGGGATTGTCGGCCGGCAGGTCGGTGTCCGGCGACCAGGCGTCGGTCCGGGCCAGCGTGACCGCGTCCTCCAGCCCGCATTCGATCAGCACCATCATCACCTTGCGCACGTAGGGCGAGGTCGGGCTGTAGCGCAGCGTCATCATGTGGGTGTCTCCGTCCCTGTGTTTCCGGCGATCCTACAGCAAATCACGTCAGAAATTGTCCTTGCGCTTGCGGATCTCGGCGAACACCGATGCGGGCGCGGCGCCGGCCATGCCGAGCGCCTGCTGGACCGACGGTACGTCGGCGCGCAGGAAGGGGTTGGTGCGCCGCTCCAGCCCGATGGTGGTGGGGATCGTCGGGCGGCCCTCGGCGCGCAGCGTGGCGATCTCCCCGGCGCGGGCGCGGAGGTCCGCGTTGTCCGGCTCGATGGTCAGGGCGAATCGGGCGTTGCTCTGCGTGTACTCGTGCCCGCAATAGACGCGCGTGTCGTCGTCCAGCGCGCGCAGCTTGCCCAGCGAGTGCCACATCTGCTCCGCCGTGCCTTCGAACAGGCGGCCGCAGCCCAGCGAGAACAGGGTGTCGCCGCAGAACAGCGCCTTCGACTCGGGGAAATGAAAGGCGATGTGGCCCGAAGTGTGGCCCGGCACCGCGATCACCGCGGCCGTCTCGCCGCCGAAAGCCACGGTGTCGCCCTCGTCAAGCGCGGTGTCCAGGCCGGCGATGCGGTGGGCGTCGGCGCGCGCGCCGATCACGGTGGCGCCGTAGCGTTCCTTGAGCGCGGCGTTGCCGCCGATGTGGTCGTTGTGGTGGTGGGTGTTGAAGATGGCCGTGAGGCGCCAGCCCCGGCGCTCCAGCTCGGCGGTCACCGGGTCGGCGTCCCCCGGATCGACGACGCCCACCGCCCCACTGGCGGGATCGCGCAGGAGGTAGATGTAATTGTCGCTGAAGGCGGGGATCAGATGAATGTCCATGGCGGGCAGCCCCTCGGCGGCGTTTCGTGCTAATGTTCCAACACCATGTACACCGATATCGTCGATCTCCGGGAGTTCTACGAGTCCAGCCTGGGCCATGTGGCGCGGCGGATGATCCGCCGGCGGCTGCGCCAGATCTGGCCGGACATGCGCGGGCAGATCGTGCTGGGCATCGGCTACACCACGCCCTACCTGCGCCCCTTCCGCGACGAGGCGGAGCGGGTGATCGCCGTCATGCCGGCCGCGCAGGGCATCGCCTTCTGGCCGCCGGAAGGGCCGGGGCTGGTGGCCCTGGGCGACGAGGCGGACCTGCCGCTGCCGGACATGTCGGTCGACCGCGTGCTGCTGGTGCACGGGCTGGAGGGCACCGAGCAGCTGCGCCCGATGATGCGCGAGATCTGGCGGGTGCTGGCCGGCGGCGGGCGCGTTCTGGTGGTGGTGCCGAACCGGCGCGGCCTGTGGGCGCGCGCCGACTGGACGCCGTTCGGCCACGGCTTTCCCTACACCCCCTCGCAGCTCAAGCAGGTGCTGCGCGACACCATGTTCGTACCGGAGCGCACCGGGCACGCGCTGTTCATCCCGCCGCTGCGCTCGCGCTTCCTGCTGCGCTCGGCCCCGGCGTGGGAGGAGATCGGCGAGCGCTGGTTCAAGGCGTTCGCCGGGGTGACGATGATCGAGGCGTCCAAGCAGATCTTCGCCGGCGTCTCCCGCCGGGCGCAGCCGGTCAAGCGGCGCCTGATCGTGCCCTTGCCGGGCGGCGCCGCGCCGGCCCGGCGGGTCGGCGCGGGACCCGACGCGGGGCCTGTCGCGGACGGGGGCTGAGCGGCCTTACCCCCGCATCTGGCGCAGCACGTCGCGCATGCGGTCGCCGACGCCGCCGACGCGGCCGGTCAGGCCCTGGGCCAGGGAACTCAGCGTGTCGAGCGTCTGCGCGACGCCGCCGATGGTGCGTTCGGCCTCGTCGATGCTGCGGCCGGCGGCCATGGCGTCCTGGCGCGAGCGGCCGAGGTCGCGCGACACCTCGGCGGTCAGCCCGGCCTGCTCGCCGATGGCGGCGGCGACCGTCTCGTTGATGCCCTGGATCGAGCGGATGGTGCCGCCGATGCGGTTCAGCGCGTCGTCCACCGCCGCCGTCTCGCGCTGCAGGTTGGCGACCTGATCGGCGATCTGCTTGGTGGCGTCGGCGGTCTGGCGGGACAGCGCCTTGACCTCGTTCGCCACCACGGCGAAGCCGCGGCCGGCGTCGCCGGCGCGCGCCGCCTCGATCGTGGCGTTCAGCGCCAGCAGGTTGGTCTGGCTGGCGATGGCGTTGATCAGCTTGACGACGCTGGCGATTTGCTCCGCCGCGCCGCGCAGCGAGGTCATCACCGTGGTCGCGCGCTCCGAGTCGGTGGTGGCGGCCATGCTGATGTCGCGGGCCTTGCCGGTGTCCTGGGCGATGCGCTCGGCGGTGGCGGTCAGGCGGTCGATGCTGGCGGCGATGCCGCCGACCGATTCGTCCACGGCGCGCGCGGCGGAGGCCGCCGTGTTGGACTGGCGGCTGCACTCGCCGTTGGCGCGGCGCACGGTGGCGATCGCCTCGTCGAGCTTGCGCGCCGCCTCGGCCGCTTCGCCGACCAGTCCGCCGACGTCGCCTTCCAGCCGGTCGGACAGGTCGCGCAGGAGCTGGTTGCGCTGCGCCTCGGCCTGTTCGGCGCGGATGGCGGACAGCGCCCAGTGGCGGGCGATGCGGGCGTAGCGGCGGGCGAGGTCGGCCGGGCCGGCGACGCCGAGGCTGCCGATGCGCTGGCCGGCGACGTCGATGGCGACGTTGTAGCCCTCGCGCATGCCGGAGGAGCGCGCGGCCTCCTCCTTGCTGACGGCGCGCTCGTCGGTGCGGCGGGCCATGATGTCGGCGGCGACGGCGTGCGCGGCGCCGATGCGTTCGCGGGCGGTGGAGGCGACGATGACGCCGCCCTGGCCCATGAAGGACACCCCGACGTCCAGTTCCTTGCCGATGTGATCGCAGATTTCCTGTGCGACGGCGGTGCTCAACTCCACGGCTTCCTCCCTGAACGGCCTGTTGCGCGCGAGGGTAGAGGAAGCGTGTTAACAGCCCGTTGCGTTCCGTGTATGACGGCGATGAAAAATCGCCGTTGCAAATTAGAAAGCACTAAATTAAGGTTCCCTCATGAGCGTTGGCGCTGTGGAATCCCGCCCGCGTCCGGCGCTCCCTCCCTGTACCTGAAAAAAGGGCCGTCCCGCGACGGCCCTTCTTTTTTTGTGGTCATCGCCGGCCGACCAGCGTGCGCGACGACGCGTCGTAGGTGAAGGCGGGGGCCTGCGCCAGATCGGCGCCGGTCAGGTCGAGCATGACGTCCATGGGCGGCTTCTCGCCCGGTTCCGCCACCTTGGGGGCGGCGCCGACGCGCAGGGCCGTGGCCGGCACGGCGATCATGGAGGACCCGATGCCCAGGAAGCCGCCCGACGCGATGACGATGCGGTCGATCCGCCCGTCCGGCCCGCCCAGGATGAAGTCGCGGATCGCGCCGGCCGCCTGCCCGTCCCTGGTGCGGACGCTCTTGCCGACCAGCGCCTGCGCCTCCGCGGCGGAGAGCGGGCGGCCGCTGGCCGGCGCCACCGGACGCATCTCGTCGCTGGGCGCGGCGCCGCTGACGCCCTGGTCGGAGGTCATGGGCTCCGTCGTCGCCTTGTCGTCGGGGCGCGGCGCGGTCATCAGCGGCGGCGGCTGCTGGGCGTGCGCCACGCTTGCGGCAAAAAGCAGCAGGGCGGGCAGGGCAAGGCGAAGCGCGCGCATCAGGGAAGGCATCGGGGCTGACCTCCGTCTCGGGATACCAGCCTTCAACACGCAGGCCCGGTCCGAGGTTGCACCGTCCGCCCGAACGCGCCCGTTGGTATCAGCCCCGCTTCAGCAGGAAGACGGCCTGTTCGCCCATCAGGTTGGTCAGCCCGCCATAGCCGGCGCCGGTGACGCGGCCGGCGCGATTGACGATGACGCCGCGCTCGATGGTGGTGCCCGTCACCCGGCACAGCTCGACGAAGTCGGCGATGGTGCACAGGTGGATGTTCGGCGTCTCCCACCACTGGTAGCCCAGCTGTTCGGTGACCGGCATGCGGCCGTGCAGCAGAAGCTGGAGACGGATGCGCCAGTAGCCGAAGTTGGGGAAGGACACGATGGCGCGGCGGCCGATGCGCACCATGTGCTCCAGCACGCGCTTGGGCTCGCGCATGGCCTGCAGAGTCTGGCTGAGGATCACGTAGTCGAAGGCGTCGTCCGGGTAATCCTTCAGGTCGGCCTCGGCGTCGCCCTGGATGACCGACAGACCCCGCTTCACGCAGCGGTGCACGCCGTCCATGCTCAGCTCGATGCCGCGGCCGTCGACGTCCTTCTCGTGGGTGAGGAATTCCAGCAGCGCGCCGTCGCCGCAGCCGACATCCAGCACGCGCGATCCCGGATCGACCATGTCGGCGATCAGGCGCAGGTCGATGCGGATGTCGCGCGACCGCGCGGTGGCGTTGCGGGCGGTCGCGGCGGTGTCGTCGAGGGGGCTCATGTCCGCGTCCGTCATGCGTTGCGCCGGCGGCGCGCGGTGAGGCCACGGTGCTCGGCGCAGCCTTCCAGGAAGCCGCGGATGACCTGAAGGAACTCCGGCTCGTCCAGCAGGAAGGCGTCGTGACCCTTGTCGGTCTCGATCTCCACGAAGCTGACGTTGGCCGCCACCGCGTTCAGCGCGTGCACCACGGCGCGCGACTCCGGCGTCGGGAACAGCCAGTCGCTGGTGAAGCTGGCGATGCAGAAACGCACCGGCGTGCCGCCGCCCTTGTGGCGGAAGGCGTTGGCCAGCACGCCGCCGTGGTCCGCCGCCAGATCGAAATAGTCCATGGCGCGCGTGATGTAGAGGTAGGAGTTGGCGTCGAACCGCTCGACGAAGGTGATGCCCTGGTGGCGCAGATAGCTTTCCACCTGGAAATCGGCATCGAAGCCGTAGGTGACCTGGGCGCGGTTCTGCAGGTTGCGGCCGAACTTGCGGTGCAGCGCCGGTTCCGACAGGTAGGTGATGTGCGCCGCCATGCGCGCCACGGCCAGCCCGCGGTGCGGGCGCGTGCCCTGGCGCAGATAGTCGCCGCCGCACCAGTCCGGGTCCGCCATGATGGCCTGCCGGCCGACCTCGTGGAAGGCGATGTTCTGCGCCGAATGGCGCGCGGCGGTGGCGACGGGGATGGCGGCGAACACCCGCTCGGGGTAGGACGACGCCCATTCCAGCACCTGCATGCCGCCCATCGAGCCGCCCAGCACGCAGAACAGCTGGTCAATGCCCAGGTGGTCGATCAGCAGGGTCTGCGCGCGCACCATGTCGGCGATGGTGATGACCGGGAAGTTCAGCCCGTACGGCTCCCCCGTCGCCGGGTCGGTGTCGGCCGGGCCGGTCGAGCCCATGCAGCCGCCGATCACGTTGGAGCAGATGACGAAATAGCGGTCGGTGTCCACGGGACGGCCGGGTCCGACCATCATCTCCCACCAGCCCGGCTTGCCGGTGATGGGGTGCGGGTCGAGGACGAAATGGTCGCCGGTCAGCGCGTGGCAGATCAGCACCGCGTTCGACCGGGCGGCGTTCAGCGTGCCGTAGGTCTGGTACGCGACGGTGAAGGGGCCCAGCTCCAGCCCGTTGTCCAGCCGCATCGGCGTGGGCACGCCGAGACGGACGCGGTGGCCGGGCAGGCTGCCGGTGTCGGCCGGGGCGACCACGGAGGGCTTGGTGGCAGACATGGCGAACGGTCTATGGCTCTACCTCAGCGGGAGCGTATAGGTACGAAGCGGGCCTCGAAGGTGTCAACGTTTTCTTTGATTTTAACGGCTTCGCGGACTACTACTATCCGGCTCAGCCCGACACGGTTTTCCACGCCATGGCACCCTTCAAAGCATCCTTAGACGAGTTGCGCCGCGAGATCGACCAGATCGACGACTCCATCCATGACCTGCTGATGCGGCGGGCCAAGGTGGTCGAACGCATCGGCGCGGCCAAGGGGGAAAGCCGCGTCTTCCTGCGCCCGGGGCGCGAGGCCGTGATCCTGCGCCGTCTGGTGGCGCGGCACACCGGCGCCTTCCCGCTGCCCGTTCTGGTGCGCATGTGGCGCGAGATGATCTCGGCGCTCACCCGCCTCCAGGGCCCGTTCGCCGTGGCCGTCTTCGCGCCGGAGGACCGGCGCGGATTCTGGGACGTGGCGCGCGACCATTTCGGCAGCTTCGTGCCGATGACTGCGGTGAACACGGCGGTGGCCGCCGTGCGCGCGGTCAGCGAGGGCACCGCCACCGTCGGCGTCGTGCCCTATCCGGCCGAGGACGACACCGACCCCTGGTGGCGCTACATGGTGGCGTCGGACGCGCACACGCCGCGCGTCGTGGCGCGCCTGCCGTTCGGCGGCCGCGGCAACGCCCGCGGCGAGAACCGCGACTGCTTCGCCATCGCGCTGGTCCCGCACGAGCCGACCGGCGACGACCGCACGCTGCTGGGCATCGAGCTGGGCTACGACCTCAGCCGGGGCCGCCTCAAGGACACGCTCGAGTCGGCCGGTCTGGTGCCGGTCAGCTTCTGCACCTGGTACGGCAACCGGGCGGCGGGCGGCCCGGCCCTGCACCTCGTCGAGATCGCCGATTTCGTCGATCACGGCGACCCGCGCCTGACGGCGCTGGGCGAGCGCCTGGGCGACGTGCCCGTGCGCGTCAACATCATGGGCGGCTACGCCGTTCCGCTCAACCTGCCGCAAGACACCCGCAAGATCTGATCCGGGAGAGCCATGTCCACGCCGACCGCGCCGGTGCCCCGTCCGGGCATCCTCGACATTGCGCCCTACATCGGGGGCGAAGCCGCCGGAACCATCCGTCTGGCGTCCAACGAAGGCGCCCTGGGGCCGAGCCCCAAGGCCATGGAGGCGTACACGCGTCTGGCCGGCGAGATCCATCGCTATCCCGACGGCGGCTCGACCGAGCTGCGCAAGGCGCTGGGCGCCCGCTTCGGGCTGGACGCCGGCCGCATCGTCTGCGGCGCCGGCTCGGACGAGCTGATCGGCCTGCTGGTGCGCGCCTACGCCGGCCCCGGCGACGAGGTGCTGTACAGCCGGCACGGCTTCCTCATGTATCCGATCGCCGCCAAGTCGGTGGGCGCCACGCCGGTGACGGCGCCGGAAGAGGGGCTGACGGCCAGCGTCGACGCGCTGCTGGCGCGCGTGACGCCGCGCACGAAGATCGTCTTCATCGCCAACCCGAACAACCCGACCGGCACCTTTCTGACGGCCGAGGAGTTGGCGCGCCTGCACGCCGGCCTGCCGTCCACGACGCTGCTGGTGATCGACGCGGCCTACGCCGAGTACGTCACGCGCAACGATTATTCCGCCGGTGTCGAGCTGGTGGAGGCGCACCCCAACGTGGTGATGCTGCGCACCTTCTCGAAGATCTTCGCGCTGGGCGCGCTGCGTCTGGGCTGGGGCTACTGCCCGGCGGGGATCGCCGACGTGCTGAACCGCGTGCGTGGTCCCTTCAACGTCTCCGCCGCCGCCCAGGCGGCCGGCGTGGCGGCGCTGGAGGACACCGAGTTCATGGAGCGCTCGCGCGCTCACAACGAGCAGTGGCGGGAGTGGTTCAGCGCCGAGGTGCGCGGGCTGGGCCTGACGGTGCACCCGTCCATCGGCAACTTCGTCCTGGTCGACTTCCAGGGGCAGGCCGCCGGCAAGGACGATTCCGAGAAGGCGCGGCTGTTCCTGCGGGACCGCGGCATCCTGGTGCGCCAGATGCCGTCCTACGGCCTGCCGACCTGCCTGCGCGTCACCATCGGCCGCGAGGACGAGATGCGCACCGTGGTGGCGACGCTGAAGGAGTTTCTGGCGGGCTAGATGCCTGACGGCGTAAGTGTTCGAGGCACGCCATAGGCGTGCCTCGATTTTTGCCGTCATCCCCGCGAAGGCGGGGATCCATGCTTTGCGCAACATTCCTTTGTTGGGGACGTGGATCCCCGCCTTCGCGGGGATGACGGCCAAAGAAAGGCTGTTGCGGAGAGGTCAGAACGACCGCACGTCGTCGCCGAAGGCGCCTTCCTCCTCGCACAGCCGGTTCTGATAGGTGATCGCCTCGGCGTTTTCGGTCAGCCAAGCACGTTGGCCATCGGAACGCTCTGCTTTGGCAACGGGCTCTTCCTGTTTCGGCATGTCGGCCTCATTCGCTCGTTCTGTCGCACACTCTACCACACCCCCAAAAACTTTCCCTTGGCCGGCCGGCGGCTTGGTGCTTAATAACCCGCACCTTTCGGACAGTCCCAGGCACCGGTAGCCCCATCATGACCGCTTCCACCGCTCCGCTTTTCGACCGCATCGCCATCATCGGCATCGGGCTCATCGGCTCGTCGCTGGCGCGGGCCGTGGCGGAGTATGGGCTGGCCCGCACCGTCGTCTGCGGCGACCGCAGCGAGGCGGCCTGCATCACGGCCATGGAACTGGGCATCGTCGATGCCGCCTACACCGACCCGGTCACCGCCGTGGAGGGCGCCGACCTCGTCGTGCTGGCCACCCCCGTCGGCACCTTCGCGGCGGTCGCCGAGGAGATCGGCCCGCATCTGGCCCCCGGCGCCATCGTCACCGACGTCGGTTCGGTCAAGCAGGTGGTGCTGCGCGACGTGGCGCCCAGCCTGCCGGACGGCGTGCACCTCGTGCCCGGCCACCCGGTGGCCGGCACCGAACACTCGGGGCCGGAGGCGGGCTTCGCCACGCTGTTCGAGGGGCGCTGGTGCATCCTGACCCCGCCGTCCGGCACGCACGTCGAGGCCACCGACAAGGTGGCCGAGCTGTGGCGCTGCTGTGGCTCCAAGGTCGAGATCATGGAGGCGTCGCACCACGACCGCGTGCTCGCCATCACCTCGCACCTGCCGCACCTGATCGCCTACACCATCGTCGGCACCGCCGCCGACCTGGAGGAGGACACCAAGTCCGAGGTGATCAAGTTCTCGGCCGGCGGTTTCCGCGACTTCACCCGCATCGCCGCCAGCGATCCGGTGATGTGGCGCGACGTGTTCCTGAACAACCGCGAGGCGGTGCTGGAAATCCTCCAGCGCTTCACCGAGGATCTGACGGCGCTTCAGCGCGCCATCCGCTGGGGCGAGGGCGACCAGTTGCAGGACACCTTCACCAAGACCCGCGCCATCCGCCGCGGCATCATCGACGCCAAGCAGGCCTAATCTTTTCCCTCAGACGCCGGGCGGCCACATCCGTGGCCTTGGCTTTCGCGCCCATGTGGGCGCGGGGCCGCAGTCGCGGCCCTTGTTCTTCTGCTCACCACACGATCACCGGCATCGCCGCGACCTTGATCGGGCCGACGAACAGGGCGCGGTACTGGATGGTGAGCGGCGCCATGATGACCGGCTCGCCGTCCTGGGACGGGCGGGCCAGCATGCCGATGACGCTGCGCGCCATGTTCACCTGATTGGGCTTGAGCTGGCCCTGGAAGGCGGCCAGCACCTTGTCCGCCCCGCGCACCTCGGCGGTCATGGCGGCCTGGGGCTGCAGGTCGCGGTCGAGCGCCAGCGTGCCGTTGGCCGTCGCCTTCAGCGGCCCCCAGTCGAGCCCCAGCGCGTCCATCTCCACCGTGCCGCCGTCGCGGCTCCAGGCGGCGAGGCTTTCGGGGTGCAGTTCCGGCGGGCGGCCCTGCACGCGCACCGTCGCCGTGGCGCGGCTGACGATGGGGCCGAGCGGCGACTGGACACCGGCCGGCAGCCGGACGCCGCGCGCGTCGATCTCCACCGCCAGCCCGGTTTCCTGGTGGCTGGCCGGCGGCGCGGCCGGCTGGCGCAGCGTGAGGTCCAGCGCCGACACCGCGGCGAGCTGCTCCGGCAGCGCCGCCGGGGCGAAGGTGAGGTCGGCGAAGCTCAGGCGCGCCTCCACCGGCACGCCGGCCGCCCCCAGCGTCACCTGTCCGGTGCCCCCATTCGGCGCCACCAGCTCG
>DASWVP010000020.1:0-6466 GCA_036401175.1 Azospirillum sp.
CCCAACCTACAGAAACGTGCCGCGTAGGTTGGGTTGAGGCCAAAGCCGAAAACCCAACGGCCGGAGATTTACCCCCCGTACCGCCGCCCCGCCTCGATGGACAGGCCCTGCCCGACCGAGCCGAAGGTGTCGCCCTCGATCACCGCGGCGTCCGGCAGCATGCCGGTGATGGCGCCGCGCACGTGCGGAAGCAGGGTGGAGCCGCCGGTCAGGAACACCGCGTCGATGCGCCCGGCCGGGGTGCCGGCCTGATGCAGACAGTCGGCGATGCGGGCGGCGATCCGGGCGGCCAGCGATCCGGTCGCCTCGACAAGGTCGTCGGCCGTGAGTTCCGGCGCGCCGCCGTCCCGCCAGCCCAGATCCAGAGCCGTCCGCGCCGACGCCGACAGCACGATCTTGGCGCGCTCCACGTCCATGGCCAGCGCGTGGCCGCGCCGCTCCTCGACCACGTCCATCAGGCGTTCGATCAGGTCCGGCCGGTCGGATTCGCGGTGGACGCGCTTCAGCTCGGTCTGCGACTTGGCGGTGTACAGGAAGTTGATCCGCGACCACGTCGCCAGATCGAGGAACAGGCCCTTGGGCGCCAGCAGCCCGGCCCGCTTCATCGGGCTGCCGTAGCCCAGCAGCGGCATCACCGCGGCGAGGCTGAGGTCGCGGTCGAAATCGGTGCCGCCCACGCGGATGCCGTCGTTCGCCAGGATGTCGTCGCCACGCTCCGGCCGCCGCCGGCGCTCCGGGCCGATCCGCACGATGGAGAAATCCGACGTGCCGCCGCCGATGTCGGCGATCAGCGCCAGTTCCTCCCGCCCGACCTGCTGTTCATAGTCCAGCGCGGCGGCGATCGGCTCGTACTGGAAGGAAACGTCGTGGAAGCCGATGGCGCGCGCGATCTCCTCCAGCGCGGTCTGCGCCGCCGCGTCGGCCGCCGGATCGCCGTCGACGAAGTGCACCGGGCGGCCGTGCACGACGGCGTCGAGCGGCCCGCCGGCCGCCGCCTCCGCGCGCCGCCGCACCTCGCCCAGGAACTGCGCGATGACCGCGCGGAAGCTGATGCGCCGGGCCTGCAGCGCGGTGTCGGCATCGATCAGGTCGGTGCCCAGCGCCGACTTGATCGATCGCATGAGCCGCCCGTCCGCCCCCGCCACGTACGCCTCGATGGCGGCGCGGCCATAGCTGGTGCCGTTGGTTTCGAAGTCGAAGAACAGGGCGCTGGGCAGCGTCGCGTGCGTGCCCTCCAGCGCCAGCAGCCGGGCTCCGTCCGCCGCGCCGATGCCGAGCGTCGTGTTCGACGTGCCGAAATCGAGACCGCAAGCCGCCATGGAACCCTCCCGAAACACCAAAGGGGGCGACGCTATAAAGATCCCCGGCCCCGGGATCAATGGTCCGTCGCAGGGTGGGCGGCGGAATCGTCGAACGCCCCCTGGGCGGCACCGGTTGCATGGCAGACACGGGAACAACGCGACTCAAGTGATGGTGCTTTTGCGCAACTATCACTTTTCCGCAATATCCCGAAGCGCGGAAATTCTATAAATCGCGTCAACAACAGACATCATAGATCATTCGCCTTATGCCGACGCAACTCTACCCGTTCCATTCTCGCAATCCGGTTCGCGGCAGCATGCACGTACGGCGGGATTCCCGCCGGGGCCTGCGATGAACACGAAACACCCGGCGTCCGCCGACGACGAGCTGCGCGCCCGGCTGGCGGATCTCGAGGCCGAGAACGCGGCGCTGCGCGAGGCCCTGGGCCTGCGGGCACGGGACGACACCCTCGCCGCCAGCCGGGCCGACCTGCTCACCATCTCCGCCCTCAACGAGGATCTGCGCCACGCCAATGCCGAGCTGGAAGCGAGCCGCGCGGTGCTGCGCGCCAGCGAGGAACGGTTCCGCGCGGTGGTCGAGCACGCCCCGCAGATGATGTGGGTGAATCACACCGACGGCCGGCTGGAGTTCTTCAACGACTCCTGGCGGGCCTACACCGCGCACGACACGACGGACGACGCGCGCTGGGACGTCATCCACCCGGACGACCGGTCCCGCATCCAGGAGTTGCGCGCCCGGGCGATTTCCGCGGGGGAGCCGTACGTGTACGACATGCGCGTACGGCGTGCCGACGGCATGTACCGCTGGCACGTCAGCCGAGTGAACCCGATGCGCCAGGGCGGCCGGATCGTCGCCTGGATCGGCACCGCCAGCGACGTGCACGACCTGCGCGAGGCGCGCGAGGCGGCGGAACGGGCGGACCGTTCCAAGAGCCGGTTCCTGGCGGCGGCCAGCCACGACCTGCGCCAGCCCATGCAGTCCATGTTCCTGTTCGCCGAGGCGATGCGCGCCCGCGTCGCCCACGACGAACGCGCCCGCGACACCCTGGTGATGCTGGAGCGCGGGCTGGAAACGCTCAAGGGCCTGCTCGACAGCCTGCTCGATGTCACGCAGATGGACGCCGGTGTTCTCACCGCCAAGGCCGAGCCGTTCGCGCTCCTGCCGCTGCTGCGGGAGATCGGCGCGGCGTACGCCCCCATCGCGGCCAGCAAGGGGCTCGACTTCCAGCTTGAAGCGGCCTGCGAGGTGCACGTACGCAGCGACCGCATGCTGCTGGGGCGCATCGTGCGCAACCTCGTCGAGAACGCCGTGCGCTACACCGAAACCGGCCACGTCGCCCTGCGCTGCCGCTGCGCGGACGGCGAGGCGTTGCGCATCGAGGTGTGGGACACCGGCGTCGGCGTCCCCGCCGACGAGACCGAACGGATCTTCGAGGAGTTCCACCAGCTCGGCAATCCCGAGCGCGACCGCACGCACGGCCTGGGGCTCGGGCTGGCGATCGTGCAGCGGCTGTCGCGGCTGCTCGGCCATCCGGTCGAGGTGCGCTCGGAACCCGGCCGCGGGTCGGTGTTCGCCGTCTCCGTCCCGCTCGCCGAGGCACCGGCCGCGGCGGTCCCGGAGCCGGTGGCGGAAACGGCGGGCATCGGCCGCGGGCGTCTCGCCGTGCTGGTCGACGACGACGCCATCGTGCTGCTGGGCCTGCGGGCGGCGTTCGAGGAATGGGGGTACGAGACGCTGGTGGCCGGGTCCACCGATCAGGCGATCGCGCGGCTGGAGGCGACCGGCCGGACGCCGGACTTCGTGGTCGCCGACTATCGCCTGCGCGACGGCCGCGTCGGGACGGAGGCGATCCTGAAGATCCGCGAAATGACCGGCGTCGTGGTGCCCGGCATCATCCTGACCGGCGAGACGGGCAGCGAGTGCCGGCGCGACGCCGCCGCGCACGGCCTGGGCATCGCCTTCAAGCCGATCACCCCGCGCCAGCTGCACGACGCGGTGCACCGGCACCTGGGCACGGACCCGCCGTAGGCGCGCCCACGGAATGGTTGTATCGAATGGTTGTATCCGGGGCCCGATGCGGCCATGAAGGATGCCACGGGAAGAATCGCGGAAAAACCCAGGGATGACGGACACCATTTTCGACCAGGATGCCTCGCCCTGGCGCCGGGCCTTCGCGCTGAGCGTGCCGATCCTGGTGGGCTACGTGCCCATCGGCATCGCCTTCGGCGTGCTGTGGGTGCAGCAGGGGCTGGCGCCGCTGGGGGCGCCGCTGCTCGGCCTCGTGGTGTACGCGGGCGCGTCGCAGTTCATGGCGGCGGGGATGCTGGCCGCCGGGCAGGGGCCGGTGGAGATCGCGCTCGCCACCCTGGTCCTCAACGCCCGGCACGCCATCTACGGCCTCGCCTTTCTCGACCGCTTCCCGTCGTGGAGCGCGGCCAAGGCGTACTTCGCCTTCGCGCTGACCGATGAAACCTACGCCGTGCTGGCCGCCGTGCCGCCGGACGAAGACGCGCGGCGCGACGGCGGCATCCTGTGGCGCGTGGCGCTGCTGAACCAGGGCTATTGGGTGGCCGGCTGCGCCATCGGCGCGGCGGTCGGCGGACTGGTGCCCGCCGCCGTGCGCGGGCTGGACTTCGCGCTGACCGCGCTGTTCATCGTGCTGCTGCTGGAACAGGCGCGCAGCCGGCCGAAGGCGGGCGCCGCGCTGCTGGCCGGCGCGGTGGCGGTGATCGGCGTGTGGATGTTCGGCACGGCCAACACGCTGCTGCCGGTGCTGGCTGCGGCGCTGGCGGCGGTGGCGCTGTTCGACCGGTGGCGGGCGCCGTCATGAGCGGAACGATCGTCGTCACGGCCGCGCTGATGGCGCTGGCCACGGTGTCGGTGCGCATCCTGCCCTTCCTGCTCGGCGATCGCCTGACCGGCCCGGCCCTGCGCCGCCTGTTCGCCGAGCTGTTCCCGCCCGCCGTGCTGGCGGTGCTGATCGTCACGCTGGGCTGGGGCGTCGGCGCCGCACCGCCGCCGGTGCAGACGGCGCAGGCCCTGGGCGCCGCCGTCACCGTCGCCGCGCATCTGGCGGCGCGCAACCTGCTGCTGTCCGTCGGGTCGGGCACGGCGGCGTGCATGGCGGCGCAGGCCCTCTGGCCCCACCTGTAACCCGTCGCCGGAACCCGTCGCCGGCCTATGCGACCTCGCATACCACCCGCTTGCATGGTTGACCCACTGGTCCGGTCAACTACTCTAAGCATATCGTGCGATGTGTCAGCGGGAGGGCGATGGTGACGGAACAGGGGCGGGATGATGGCCACGATCTCGGGTCCCGCTTCCAGGCGATGCTGGATACGGTGCCGGACGGCGTTATGGTCATCGACCGCGCCGGGCGCGTCCAGACCTACAACGCCGCGTGCGAGCGCCTGTTCGGCTGGCGCGCCGAGGAAGTGCTGGGCCGCAACGTCAGCATGCTGATGCCCGCCCCCTACCGGGAGGAGCACGACGCCTACCTGGAGCGCTACCACCGGACCGGCGAGCGGCGGATCATCGGCATCGGGCGCGAGGTGACCGGCCTGCGCAAGGACGGCACCACCTTCCCCATGGAGCTGTCGGTGGGCGAGGCGGCGCAGTCCGGCGCGCCCGCCTATATCGGCATCGTGCGCGACATCACCGAGCGCAGGCGCGCCGAGGCGGCGCTGAACGAGCGGCAGGCGCGCCTCGCCTCTATCCTCGACACGGTGCCCGAAGCCATCATCGTGATCGACGAGCGCGGCCTGATCGAGACGTTCAGCCCGGCCGCCGAGCGGCTGTTCGGCTACACGGCGGCGGAGGTGGCGGAGCGCAACGTCAGCATGCTGATGCCCTCCCCCTACCGGGAGGAGCACGACGCCTACCTGGAGCGCTACCAGCGGACGGGCGAGCGGCGGATCATCGGCATCGGGCGCGTCGTCACCGGCCTGCGCAGGGACGGTACCACCTTCCCCATGGAGCTGGCGGTGGGCGAGGTGAACCTGGGCGGACGGCGGCTGTTCACCGGCTTCGTGCGCGACCTCACCGAACGGCAGGCGACGGAGCGGCGGCTCCAGGAACTCCAGGCCGAGCTGCTGCACGTCAGCCGCGTCAGCGCCATGGGCCAGATGGCCTCGGCGCTCGCGCACGAACTCAACCAGCCGCTGACCGCCGTGATCAACTATGTCAAGGCGGTGCGCCGCCTGCTCGGCAACGTCGACGGCCCGCAGGCGGCGCGGGCGCTGGAGACCATGGACAAGGCGGCGGCGCAGGCGACGCGCGCCGGCCAGATCATCCGGCGCCTGCGCAACTTCATCGAAAAGGGCTGCACCGAGCGCACCGTCGAAAGCCTCAACAAGGTGGTCGAGGAAGCCAGCGCGCTGGCCCTGGTCGGCGCCAAGGAGAGCGGCGTGCGCGTCAACCTCGTCCTGCACGCCGAGGACCTGCCGGTGCTGATCGACAAGATCCAGATCCAGCAGGTGGTTCTCAACCTCGTGCGCAACGCCACCGAGGCGATGGCCGACGCCCCCCGGCGCGACCTGTCCATCGTCACCGCCCCCGGCCCGGACGGGCTGGCCCGCGTAAGTGTCGAGGACACCGGCCCCGGCCTTGCCGAAACGGTGCAGGCGCAGCTTTTCCAGCCGTTCGTAACCACCAAGGAGAAGGGCATGGGCCTCGGCCTGTCGATCTGCCGCTCCATCATCGACGCGCATGGCGGCCGGCTGTGGCCGCAGGCGCGGCAGGGCGGCGGCACCGCCTTCCACTTCACCGTCCCGCGCGCCGACCCGGCCGGGGCCGATCCGGGAGCGGAGCATGCCCGCTGAACCGACCGTCTTCGTCGTCGACGACGACGACGCCGTGCGCGATTCCCTGCAGGTCCTGCTGGAATGCGCCGGCTTCCGCGTCGAAAGCTTCGCCTCCCCCGCGGATTTCCTGGCGTCCGATGCGCCCAGGCGCGCCGGCTGCCTGCTGGTCGACGTGCGCATGCCGGAGATGAGCGGCCTGGAGGTGCAGGAACGGCTGGCCGGGGCCGGTCACGCCCTGCCGGTGATCGTCATGACCGGGCACGCCGACGTGCCGCTGGCCGTGCGCGCCATGAAGGCCGGCGCGGTGGATTTCGTGGAGAAGCCGTTCGACGACGAGGCGC
>DASWVP010000021.1:0-11752 GCA_036401175.1 Azospirillum sp.
GCGTGCCGCCGCCCAGCCCCGCCATCACCGCCAGCGCCACGGCCAGCCCCACCCGCCGCCGGTCGTCCGGCACGCGCAGCGACACCAGCGCCAGCGCGAAGGCCAGCGAGACGTTGACGCCCTGCACCGTGCCCAGCAGGAACCCCGCCACCCGCGCCGGCAGCGTGGTGGCCGCCAGATAGAACGGCACGTCCATCAGCGGGTTGTAGAAGCTGGGCATCTGCGCCACCAGCCGGTCGAAGCCGGCGCGCCCGTTCAGGAAGGCATAGGCGTTGTACCAGTGGTAATTGCGCAGGTCCCAGTTGGCGTCCATGCCGAACGCCAGCGCCAGCGCGCCGTAGGCCGGCGGCGCCAGCACCAGGAAGGCAAGCGCGATGGCGCGCGCGCGGCGGTCGTCTCGGGGCAGGATCATCGATGCACGCGTGTGGAATGGGGCGGGGCGGTTCTTGGTAGGCGAAGGGGGCATGCGCGGCAAGGGCGCAGCGCGAGTTGGGCGCGGATCACACTCCCTCTGGCATCGGCGGCGGCAGTCTGCTATTCACCGAATCCTCTCGCCGGCTCGTGGCCGGCCACGCGCGCGACAGGCATTCAGCGATGGAAAAGTTCACCGTTCTCACCGGCGTTGCGGCGCCGCTGCCGATGATCAACGTCGACACCGACATGATCATTCCCAAGCAGTTCCTGAAGACGATCAAGCGCACCGGGCTGGGCAAGCACCTGTTCGAGGAGATGCGCTACACGCCCGACGGCCAGGAGGTTCCGGAGTTCGTCCTGAACAAGGCCGCCTACCGTGGCGCCAAGATTCTGGTGGCGGGCGAGAACTTCGGCTGCGGCTCCTCGCGGGAGCATGCGCCGTGGGCACTGGCCGATTTCGGCATCCGCTGCATCATCGCGCCCAGCTTCGCCGACATCTTCTACAACAACTGCTTCAAGAACGGCATCCTGCCGATCAAGCTGCCGAAGGAGCAGGTCGACCTGCTGCTCGACGACGCGCAGCGCGGCTCCAACGCCACCGTCACGGTGGATCTGGAGAGCCAGGAGATCACCGGCCCGGACGGCGGACGGATCAAGTTCGAACTTGATCCGTTCCGTAAGCACTGCCTGCTCAACGGGCTGGACGACATCGGGCTGACGCTGCAGCAGGTGGACACCATCGACGCGTTCGAGAGCAAGCTGCGCGTGAGCCAGCCCTGGGTGGCGCTGTAGAATATCCGTGGACGGCGCGCGGACGGCCGCTTTTCCGGCCGCGCGCCTGTCCGCTGCAAATCCTTGACGTGAAATTCCGAAGCGGAGTGCGTGCACATGCCCGCCAACAAGAAGATCCTGTTTCTCCCTGGTGACGGTATCGGTCCGGAGGTGATGCGCCAGGTGCGCCGTGTCATCGAGTGGATGGACCGCCGTCGCAAGGTGACCTTCGACGTGGTCGAGGGGCTGGTCGGCGGTGCCGCCATCGACGCCTACGGCGTGCCGCTGTCGGACGAGACGCTGGCCGACGCGCTGGCGGCGGACGCGGTGATGCTGGGCGCCGTCGGCGGCCCGAAGTGGGACAACCCCACCGACTACATGAAGCGCCCCGAAGCCGGCCTGCTGAAGCTGCGCAAGGAGCTGGGCCTGTTCGCCAACCTGCGCCCGGCAGTGGTCTTCGACGCGCTGGTCGACGCCTCGACCCTGAAGCCGGAGGTCATCAAGGGCCTCGACATCATGATCGTGCGCGAGCTGACCGGCGGCGTCTACTTCGGTGAGCCGCGCGGCATCGAGGACCTGCCCAACGGCGAGCGCCGCGGCATCAACACGCAGGTCTACACGACCAGCGAGATCCGCCGCGTCGCGGCCGTGGCCTTCGAGCTGGCGCGCAAGCGCTCCAACAAGCTCCACTCCATGGAGAAGGCCAACGTCATGGAGTCGGGCCTGCTGTGGCGGCAGGAGGTGACGAAGCTGCACCAGGAGCAGTATTCCGACGTCGTGCTGGAGCACATGTACGCCGACAACGGCGCCATGCAGCTGCTGAAGAACCCCAAGCAGTTCGACGTGATCGTCACCGACAACCTGTTCGGCGACATCCTGTCGGACGAGGCGGCGATGATGACCGGCTCGCTCGGCATGCTGCCCTCGGCCTCGCTGGGCGCGGCGGACGCCAAGGGCCAGCGCAAGGCGATGTACGAGCCGGTGCACGGCTCGGCCCCGGACATCGCCGGCAAGGACCTCGCCAACCCGTGCGCGACGCTGCTGTCGTTCGCCATGGCGCTGCGCTACTCGTTCGACCTGGACGAGGACGCCAAGCTGCTGGAGCGGGCGGTGCAGAACGTGCTGGGCGGCGGCATGCGCACGGCCGACATCATGGCGCCGGGCATGGCCCGCTGCTCGACCACGGTGATGGGCGACTCGATCATGCGCGAGATGGACAAGCTGGCCGCCTGACCGGCGCCCAGCACCCAACGAAAAAACCCCTCTCCCGCACGGGAGAGGGGTTTTTTCGTTTCATACCGGCGGCGCTTGATCGCTTCCATCAAGCGCCGCCGGCAAAACCCGACAGATCAATGCGATAGCATTGATCGAAAGGGTGAAACGGACGACGCCTTCAGGCGCCGTCCGTTTCAGGCGTCATTCGCCGTCGACAGGTTCGGCACCGCGGCCGCCGTGACTGGCCTGTCCACCCTTGCGCCCGGCTTCCGCCGCGAGCGAGGGATTGCGCGAGAAGCTGCGCGCCTGTGCCGGAACGCTGCGCCCCCCTTTCCGGCCCGCCTCGGCGGCGAGTTCCGGGTTGCGCGAGAAGCTGCGTTTCGCCGCAGGCACGCTTTCGCCGCCCTTGCTGGCGATCTGGCGCTGCCGATCCCGATCCATCGACGCGAATCCGCGGTTCGACGTGCGCCCGTTCTCTTTCGAGGCCATCTCCAACCTCCACCTATGCCACGGCCTGACAACCGGCCCGGCGGAGGTTGGTTCCAAAACGCGCCGATCAGGCGGGAACGGTGTCCTCCGCCACGCAGAAGTGCTTCTCGAACGCCATCATGATGCGCATCACCTCGCCGGGCTTGACGTGGCGGTTGTCGCGGTCGAAGGGGTCGGTCAGGAACTCCTTCACGATCTCGTACGACGGGAAGTAATGCAGGCGGGTGTCCGTCGCGTGTTCGCGCATCACCTCGTCCACGGCGACGCGCAGGATCGCCTTGGACACGGAATTGGCGGTCAGGCAGGACACCGGGCGGAAGGTCGCCATCAGCGGGATGGGCGACAGGGTGAACACCACGTGCGCCTCCGGCCGCCACTTGCGGATCAACGCCAGGATGCGCGTCAGGTTGGCGCGGTTCTCTTCCACCGTGCTGATGCGGAAGCCGTGGATGGAGTCGTCGAAGTCGGATGCCGGGACGGCGCGCCAGAACGCCTCGCCGTTGCGTTTGTCGTACCAGATCTCCGACAGGCCCAGCGTGATGATGAAGACGTCGGTGGACTGGATGATCGCCCGCGTCTCGTCGCGGATGGCCGGGTGGACGGCGGCGACCTCCTTGTTCGGGCCGTGCCACAGGTTTTCCGGCATCGGCTTGCCCTCCAGCGCCCATTCGAACTGCTGGAGGATGGCGAAGCTGTTCACGATGCCTTCGCCGAAGCGGATGATGTGCGCGTGCACGTCCAGGTGCCGGCCGTGCACGGCATAGCCGCGCTGCGCCAGATACTCCGCCACATGCGCGGCGAAGCAGCTGCCGAAGGCGGTGATCGGCGCCGTCCGCCCGATGAACGGCTTGGGCGGCATCCAGCCGTGCAGCAGATAGCGTTCCAGCGCGTCCGCCTCCGCCAGATCGGCCTTGGAGGGGATGAAGTTGGTGTGCTCGCCCCGGTACCACGACCCGTTGAACGTCTCCACCCGCCCGTGCCGGGTGACGGAGACGCGCGGCAGAATGCTCACCGGGGTGTCGTCGGACATGGCTCAGGCCCCCGCTTCCAGCGCCGCGATGGCCTCGGCCAGCGCCACGAGGCGGCGGGCGTTCTCCACGTGCAGGTTTTCGATCAGCTTGCCGTCCACCAGCAGCACGCCCTTGCCCTCGGCCACCGCCGCGGCGTGCGCGTCGATGATGCGGCGGGAAAAGGCGACCTCGTCGGCGCCCGGCGCGAACACCCGGTTGCACACCGCCAGCGTCTTCGGGTGGATCAGCGTCTTGCCGTCGAAGCCCAGCTCCAGCCCCTGGCGGCAGGCGTGCGCGAAGCCCTCGTCGTCCGTCAGATCGAGGTGCACGCCGTCCAGCACGGCCAGCCCGTGGGCGCGCGCCGCCAGCAGGCACAGCCCCAGGCTGGTGAGCATGGGCAGGCGGTCGCGGGTGTGCGCCGCGTGCAGGTCCTTGGCAAGGTCCGACGTGCCCATGACCAGCGCGCCCAGCGCCGCCGATGCCCCGGCGATCTCCCGCGCGTTCAGCATCGCCATGGGGGTTTCCATCATGCACCAGATGCGCTGCCCCTCCGGCGCGCCGTGGGCGCGCAGCACCGCTTCGGCCTGCCGGACGGCGTCGGCGCTTTCCACCTTGGGCAGCAGCACGGCGTCGGCGCCGCTGGTGGCGGCCATCGCAAGGTCGTCGAAGCCCCAGGGGGTGGACAGCGCGTTGACGCGCACCACCAACTCGCGCCCGCCATAGCCGCCGGCGGCCAGGGCGGCCTTGATGGTGGCGCGGGCCTCGGCCTTGGAATCGGGCGCCACGGCGTCCTCAAGGTCGAGGATCAGGGCGTCGGCGGGCAGGGCGCGGCCCTTTTCCAGCGCGCGGGCGTTGGAGCCGGGCATGTAGAGCACGCTGCGGCGCGGGCGGACGGTCATGGCCATGGCGGTGTCTCCCCCCTCGGGTCCGGTAACGGGTTTCGCGTCCCTGCTTACCGGGGCGGGCGGCGGGTGTCCATGCGGTTCCCGCACCGCGCGCATAGGGGAGCCCTGACGTTGGGTTTTCGCTGGCGCTCAACCCAACGTCAGGCGCGCTCCCCTCTCACGCCCCCGGTTCGTTGGCGTTGGGGAAGAACAGGCGGTCGCCGTTGATCTTGAAGTCGGCGATGGCCTTCTGCCCGTCGGCCGAGATCAGCCAGTCGATGAAGGACTGCCCCTCGGCCGCCTTGATGTGCGGGAACTTCTGCGGGTTCGCCAGGATCACGCCGTACTGGTTGAACAGCCGCTGGTCGCCCTCCACCACCACGTCCAGCGCGGCGCGGTTCCTGAAGCTCAGCCACGTGCCGCGGTCGGCCACGGTGTAGGCGTCCATGGCGGCGGCGGCGTTCAGCGTCGCCCCCATGCCCTGGCCCAGCGCCTTGTACCAGCCGCCCGGCGCCACCGCCGGGTCGATGCCGGCGGTCTTCCACAACGTCATCTCGGCCTTGTGCGTGCCGCTGTCGTCGCCGCGCGACACGAACGGCGCCTTGGCGCCGGCAAGGCGGGCCAGCGCCTTCGACACGTCCTTCAGGCCCCGGATGCCGGCCGGGTCGGTCTTGGGTCCGACCACGACGAAGTCGTTGTACATGACCGGCAGGCGCCGCACGCCGTAGCCTTCGGCGACGAACTTCTCCTCCGACGGCTTGTGGTGAACCAGCAGCACGTCGGCGTCGCCGCGCTTGGCCATGTCGATGGCCTGCCCCGTGCCCTTGGCGACCACGCGCACCTCGACGCCGGTCTTCGCCGTGAACAGCGGCAGCAGGTACTTGAACAGCCCCGAATCCTCGGTCGAGGTGGTGGAGGCGACGGTGATGAAGCGCTCGGCGGCCAGCGCCGTACCAAAGGTTGCCGTGCCGGGAAGCAGGGCGAGCGCGGCGGCGCCGGACAGGGTGGCGATCAGGGTGCGTCGAAGCATCGTCGTTTCTCCCTTTTTTCCGCTTCGGGTCAGGCGAACGACCGGCGGGCGGCGTCGCGGATCAGGCTGACGCCGGCGTTCACCGCCAGCGACAGCACGATGAGGATGAACCCCAGGCCCAGCGCCAGCGGCAGGTCGCCCCGGCTGGTCTCCAGGGCGATGGCGGTGGTCATGACGCGGGTCACGTGGTCGATGTTGCCGCCGACGATCATCACCGCCCCCACCTCGGCCGAGGCCCGGCCGAAACCGGCCAGCACCGTGGTGGCGAGGCTCAGCCGCGCCTCCGCCAGCAGCGTGGCGATGGTGGCCAGCGGTCCGGCGCCCAGCACGCGCAGCAGGTCGTCGTACTCGACCAGCAGGTCCTCCACCGTCTGCCGCGTCAGCGCGGCGACGATGGGCGTGATCAGCACCGCCTGGGCGACGATCATCGCCGTCGGCGTGAACAGCAGCCCCAGCGTGCCCAGCGGGCCGGAGCGCGACAGCAGCAGGTAGATGACCAGCCCCACCACCACCGGCGGCAGCCCCATCATGGCGTTCAGCGCGATCACCACGGCGCGCCGGCCGGGGAATCGGAACGCCGCCAGCGCCGCTCCCAGCGGCAGCCCGACCAGCGCCGCCGCCAGCACCGCCAACAGGCTGACGCGCAGCGAAAGCCCGACGATTTCCACCAGATCGGGGTCCAGCGACCCGATCAGGCGCAGCGCGGTGGCGAAGGCGTCGGCGAATTCGTGCATGATGGCTCCTGCACGCTTATGCCGTTTTCCTGCATCTCTTACAAGTTGCCTTCCCCGCTTGCCGTACCAAAGTCGGAAGGCCACTCTATTCGGTATGGAACCCGATGACTTCGCCATACGGCCCAACCCGGCCGACCCGCGGCTGACGCAGCGCGTGTCCGGCCTCGATCAGGAGGGGCGCGCGATCGAAACCGCCGTCACGGTGGAACGGCCGCTCACCCTGTTCCTCAACGGGCAGGAGGTCGTCACCATGATGACCATCGCCGACTATCCGGAGTATCTGGCGGTCGGCTACCTGCTGAACCAGAACATGCTGAAGCCGGACGACCGCATCACCGGCGTCGATCACGACGAGGAGACGGAGACGGTCGTCGTCCGTACCGAGCGGCGCACCGATTATCAGGAAAAGCTGCGCAAGAAGACGCTGACCTCCGGCTGCGCCCAGGGCACCGCCTTCGGCGACGTGATGGAGGTGTTCGAGACGGTGACGCTGAACGCGGACGCGCGCCTGCGCACGTCGTGGATCTACGCGCTGTCCAAGGCCATCAACCTGACGCCCAGCCTGTACCTGGAGGCCGGCGCCATCCACGGCGCCGTGCTGTGCCGGGGCGACCGGCCGCTGGTCTACATGGAGGACGTCGGCCGCCACAACGCGGTGGACAAGGTGCGCGGCTACATGCACCTGCACGGCGTCGATCCGGAGGACAAGATCTTCTACACCACCGGCCGCCTGACCTCGGAAATGGTCATCAAGACGGTGCAGATGCGCATTCCCATCCTGGTGTCACGCTCCGGCTTCACCGCCTGGGGGGTGGAACTGGCGCGGCAGGCCAACCTGACGGTGGTCGGGCGGGCCAAGGGCAAGCGCTTCATCGCGCTGGCCGGCACCGACCGCCTCGTCTACGATGCCGACACCTCCGCCGGTCCGGACGAGGGGCGGGAGCACCAGCGCAAGGGAAGCCGCGATGACGACTGACCCCATAGCCGGCGTCCTTCTGGCCGGCGGGCTGTCGCGCCGCATGGGCGGCGGCGACAAGAACCTGCGGCTGCTCGGCGGCCGGCCCATCCTGGACCGCATCATCGACGCGGCGCGCCCGCAGGTCGGGCCGCTGATCCTGAACGCCAACGGCGACCCGGACCGCTTCGCCGCCTACGGCCTTCCCGTGGTGCCCGACGTGGTGGAGGGCTACGCCGGCCCGCTGGCCGGCGTGCTGACCGGCCTGGAGTGGGCGCGGGCGAACGCGCCCGGCTGCCGGTGGCTGGCCAGCTTCGCCACCGACGCGCCGTTCCTGCCGCGCGACCTCGTCGCCCGCCTCGTTGGCGCGGTCGAGGAGGAGGGCGCCGACCTCGCCTGCGCCCGTTCCGGCGGCCAGGACCACCCGGTGTTCGGCCTGTGGCCGCTGCGCCTCGCCGACGACCTGCGGCGCGCCATGGTGGAGGAGGGCGTGCGCAAGGTCGACGCCTGGACCGGCCGCTACCGGCTGGCCATCGCCGACTTCCCCATCGCCCCCATCGACCCCTTCTTCAACACCAACCGCCCCGAAGACCTGGAAGAGGCGGAACGCCTGCTGGCGAAGTAGGGCTCCGTAGGTTGGGTTATAACCCAACACCGCTGGCGTCGCGAACACGTTGGGTTGCAACCCAACCCACGGGGCCCGTCAATCGCTGGCGGCGGCCAGGGCCGGGAGGCCACGCAGGAACAGGGTGGTTTCGTCGGCCGGCAGCGGCGGGCTGAACAGGTAGCCCTGGGCGCCGTGGCAGCCGTGCCGGCGCAGGAAGTCCAATTGCGGCTCCGTCTCCACCCCCTCGGCGATGACGGTGAGGCCGAGCGTGCCGCCCAGCCCGATGATCGCCTTGGTGATGGCCGCGCCGTCGTGGTCGTCGACGATCTCGCTGATGAACGAGCGGTCGATCTTCAGCGTGTCGACGGGGAAGCGCTGCAGGTAGGCCAGCGACGAATAGCCGGTGCCGAAATCATCGATCGACACCCGCACGCCCATGGCCTTCAGCGAGGCCAGGATGTGGATGGCCATGTCCACGTTGCGGATCAGCGCGCCCTCCGTCACCTCCACTTCCAGGCTGGACGGGGGCAGGCCGTGGCGGTGCAGGGCGGCGGACACCTGATCGGGCAGCTCGGCGTTGCGGAACTGGAGCGCGGAGATGTTCACGGCGATGCGCCGCGCCGGCAGCCCGTCCGCCTGCCACAGCTTGGCCTGCCGGCAGGCTTCGTCCAGCACCCACAGGCTGACGGTGGCGATCAGCCCGCTTTCCTCGGCGACGGGGATGAAGCGGCCGGGCGGCACCATGCCCAGGTCGGGGTGCGCCCAGCGGATCAGCGCCTCCAGCCCGACGATCCGGCCGGTTTCCAGGTGGATCTGCGGCTGGTAGTGCAGGCGGAACTGGCCCAGGTCGAGCGCCCGGCGGATGTTGGCCTCCAGGTTCAGGCGCTCGTTGAGCTGGGCGTCCATGGCGTTGGTGAAGAAGCGCAGCGCGCGCCGCCCCGCCGCCTTGGCCTGATACATGGCGGCGTCGGCGTTCTTGATCAGCCGCTCGACGTCTTCGCCGTCCTCGGGGAACAGGCTGATGCCGATCGACGGGGAAACGGTGAACTCCCGCTCCTTGATGTGCAGCGGCCGGGCCATGGACTGGATCATGCGGTCGGCGACCATGGCGACGTCCTGCGCCGTGCCGGCGTCGGGCAGCACGATGATGAACTCGTCGCCGCCCAGGCGCCCCACCGTGTCCCCCTCGCGCAGGCACTGGCGCAGGCGGACCGCCACGTCCTTCAGCACCTCGTCGCCGACCGTGTGGCCGAGCGAGTCGTTGATCACCTTGAAATGGTCGAGGTCGAGGAACAGCACGGCCACCGTGGTGCCGTTGCGGCGCGCCCCGGCGATGGCCAGCGCCAGCCGGTCCTGCAGCAGCGTGCGGTTCGGCAGCCCCGTCAGCGCGTCGTAGTGGGCGAGGTACTGCACGCGCTGCTCGGCGGCGCGGCGGTCGGTCACGTCGTCGATGAAGGCCAGCAGGAACAGGAAGCGCCCCTCGCTGTACACCGGCTGGAGGTGCACGAGGTAATAGCCGCTGCGCCCGCCCAGCGTGGAGACGTACTGCGTCTCCAGCTCCACCGGCTCGCCGGTCAGCGCCTTGCGGATGGCGGGGACGAGCGCCTGGTCGCGCGCCTCGGTCACCATGTTGAAGCCGATGACCTGCTCCGCCGGCACGCCCATGAAGCCGCCCAGCACTGGGTTGCAGTCCAGCACCCGCCCCTCGGCGTCGAGGATGGCGATGCCGACCGGCGCCTGGGTGAAGAACTGGTGCAGTTCGGCCTCGCGCCGGTGCAGCGACTGGGTCATCCGCGCCGCCAGCCGCGCCGCGCGGGCGCGCGTCGTCGACAGGTTCCAGGTGATGGCGAACAGCAGCAGGCTGATCATGCCGCCGGCCACCAGGATGGTGTCGGGCTTGTCGGTGTGGATCGTCGCGTCGAAGGCGGCGGTGGACTGGTAGGACACCGTCCATTGGCGGTCGTGGAACACCATCGCCCGCGCCTGGGCAAGGCGGGACGGGTCGTGCGGCGCCGCCTGCGCATCATGGCCGGGGCTGCGGTACATCTCGTGTTCCGGCCCGGTGGTGGCGCCGTCGTGGATGGTCAGGCGCACCTCGTCGTGCTGCGGGCCGATGATGCCGTCCATCAGCGGCGGCACGCGGAACGGCGACAGCACGAAGCCGCGCACGGCGGCGCGGCGCTGTTCCGGCGTGTTCACCGGCAGGCCGCGCTTGAACACTGGCAGGTACATGATGAAGGCCGGCTGCGGCGCGCCGTGCTGGTCGATCATCAGCGTCAGCTTGGAGGTGATGGCCGGCTGGCCGCTCTCCAGCGCCTTTTCGATGGCGGTGCGGCGCACCGGCTCGCTCAGCATGTCGAAGCCCAGCGCCGTGCGGTTCAGCGCGTCGAAGGGGGCGGTGAAGGTGTTGACCACATAGGTGTCGCGCCGGCCCGGCGGGCGCACCGCGAACTCGGCGACGCCGTCGGCCCGCACCTCGCGCACCAGCGCGTCCACCTCGGCGTCCTGCACATAGCGGGCGAAGGCGACCGCCGGGATGCCGGGGTAATGGCGCTCCAGCTCCAGGCTGCGGATGAAGGAATCCCAGTCCTCGCGCGACACCGACGGCGCCGCCTGGAGCATCGCGGCGGCCGAGCGCATCACCTGCGCGTAGGCCAGCATGCGCTGCTCGATGGCGGCGTGCACCTCGTTGACGCGGTTCTCGAACCGCTGCCCGGCGTCGCGCCGGACCTCGGCGGCGGCGAACCACCACAACGCCAGCGTCGCCGCCAGCGCCACCAGCAGCGTCGACCAGGCGAGCGGCGCGCCGCCGTGCTCCATGCGCGCCAGGGCGACGCCGCTGCCCTCGCCCCCGGATGCGCCGGGGGCGAGGTCGGAGAAGATGCGGCGTGATCGTGGCGGCGTTTCGCCCTGGAAGGCCATGGTGCCCGCTGCTCCGGTCGTGTTTCATCCTCCGGCTTAAATCAAATTCGTCAAGGGAGGGTTGACGCCGGACAATGGAGGAAGCATCCCCGGCGCAAAGCTTCGGTTGCCTGCCGCGCCGCTTGCCGACAATAGTGTGTGAGCCCAAGAAATGACGTCTGGTACTGCATACCGGCGCAATCGGGAGGGGATGGAAATGACGGAAACGCTCAACAGAACCGAGCGGGTGCCGCTCGGCATCGTGCTGGAACGGCGGCGCAGCGCCAGCCCCTGGCAGGATTTCGCGTGGCGTCCGCTGTCGGTGATCCCCGGCGCCGCGCCGCTGGAGGGCGCGCCCCGCGTGCTGCGCGAGGGCGACGGCTGGACGCAGTTCCACGCCGCCACCGTGGAGCTGGAGCTGTTCCGTTCGGACACCGAGGGCTACCGCCTCAATTTGTCGCAGGAGCCGCCGCGGCTGTGGGTGGCGCTGCGGCACGACGACGCGGGCGTGCCGGTGCCCTTCTTCGTCACCGCCTGCGCGCACGAAGCCGAGATCTATCAGGTCAGCGGCAACGAGATGGTCGAGACCGTGCCGATGCCGGTCGAGGTGCTGGCGCTGGTGCGCGACTTCGTGGACCAGCACCACGTCGACGTGCCCTTTGAAAAGCGCGAGCGCAAACGGCATTTTCCGGACAGGAAGGCCCCGGACAAAGGAGGGCGGCGCGGATGAGCGACGACACCT
>DASWVP010000022.1:0-10888 GCA_036401175.1 Azospirillum sp.
CCCGCCATGTCCGGCCACGCGTCGCCGGGGCGCCGGCCACGGCCGGTCCGCCGGCCGACGACGAGGTGGGAGCCGCCGCCGCGGTTGTAGACGCGCTCGGCCACCACCTCGTAGCCCTGGTGGTGGAGAAGCGCCCGGACCGTCTCCGGCACGAAGTAGTTGACGTGCTCCTCCCACAGGACCGAGAGGTCGCCCATCAGCAGCGGCTCGCGCACCGCCGGGATCTCGAAGAAGACGAAGCCGCGGTTTTCAATGACACGCTCGATGGCATCGAAGAAGCCGTCGAGGTCGCCGATGTGTTCGAGAAGCTGGCGCGCGACGATCGTCTCGAAACGGCCGTGCGCGGCGGCGATGCGGTCCGCGGCGGCGGCGTCGAACAGCTCGGGGTGCACGGTGAAGCCGGCCGCCGCGGCGAGCGCCGACGCCCGCCGGCTCGGCTCGATCCCCACCACCCGCTCGACCCCGGCGCGGCGCAACGCATCGAGGAAGCCGCCGTGGTTGCAGGCGATCTCAAGCGCCGAGCGCGCGTCGGTGAAGTTCAGGATCGTCGAGATTTCGTCGGGGATGTTGTCCTGGACCTGATGCGCCGTCGTTTCCGCGTCGCCTTCGACGTACAGGTCTTCCGGCGGCATGGGATCGGCGAGCTGCAGCAGGCCGCAGCGCGGGCAGAGGACCGCCGCCATCGGATGCCGGACGTCGGCGGCGGGATCCGGGGTGCGGCGCACGCGGGTCACCGGCATGGGGCCGAGATCGATCACCGGCTCCAGCGCCGCCGATCCGCACATGTTGCATGTCCTTGCCAAAATTCACCCCATTCCCGGACCCGTGTACCGCAAGCGCCCACCAGTATCCCCGAAATCCCGCGTCGTGTGGGACAATCCAGGTGACGGTGCGGGAATCGGCCGCCGATGCGCGCCGTCCAGCGGAACGACGGTGATCCGCGCCACGCCGGACCGGCTTGCGGATCGCGCCTGAAATTTCCCTGGAAACGCCACGGCTTCCTGCGCCAGATGGAGGCGGGCCGGCGCGGCTCTCCCAGGGCCCCCACCATCGTGAAGGAATCCTACCATGGCTCGCATCGATTTCATCCAGTCCCTGCACAGCAGCACCCGGCGCAACTACGTCCAGCGCGTGGTGGACCACGACAAGGCCGAGTGCGCCGCCGTCGCCCGCCAGTTCGGCCGCGACTATTGGGACGGCGAGCGCCAGTTCGGCTATGGCGGGTACCGCTACGACGGGCGCTGGCTGCCCATCGCCGAGGCCATGGCCCGGCACTATGGGCTGAAGGCCGGCGACCGCATCCTCGACGTCGGGTGCGGCAAGGGCTTTCTGCTGCACGAATTCACCCGCGCCGTGCCGGGCGTCGAGGTGGTCGGCATCGACATCTCGCAGTACGCCATCGATCATGCCAAGGAGGAGGTGAAGCCGTTCCTGCGGCAGGGATCGGCCGTCGCGCTGCCGTTCGCCGACGCCAGCTTCGACCTCGTCGTGTCGCTGGGCACCCTGCACAATCTGGAGGTCTTCGACCTGTTCGCCGCCGTGCGCGAGATCGAACGGGTCGGCAAAGGCGCCGGGAAGTACATCATGGTCGAGAGCTATCGGAACGAGCGGGAGAAGGCCAACCTGCTGTACTGGCAGTTGACCTGCCAGAGCTTCCATTCCGAACAGGGCTGGGCCTGGATCCACGAGCAGGCCGGATACCGCGGCGACCACGGGTTCATCTTCTTCGATTGAGCGGCTCCGGCGGTGCGCGGGGCTCCGGCGCGGCGGGCAAAAATCGGCCTTCCCTGTTGCACCGCGCCGTCGCACCTGGGTAAATGACGCCGTCCTCACGTTTTGCCCCGCGTAATTTCCCGAATGTCCTTCCCCGACCAGCGCTATCCCGACGCCGAGCAGTACCTTGCCGCCTACCGCGACGAGGTGATGCGGGCGTGGCATAGCGTCGACGGGGCGGCGGTCGGGCGCGCGGCGGCGATGATCGGGGACGCCGTGCGCCGTGGAAGCCTCATCTTTTCCTGCGGCAACGGCGGCTCCGCGGCGATTTCCAACCACCTGCTGTGCGACTTCCTGAAGGGGATGACGGTGGACAGCGGGCTGGCCCCGCGCGTCGTCAGCCTGCCGGCCAGCGTCGAACTGATCACGGCGGTCGCCAACGACATCGAATTCGCCGATGTCTTCGTCCATCCGCTGCGCACCATGGCACGGCCGGGCGACCTGCTGATCTCCATCAGCTCTTCCGGGAATTCGGAGAACATCGTGCGGGCGGTCGCCTGGGCACGCGGCAACGGCGTCGGTTCCATCGCGCTGACCGGCTTCGCGGGCGGGCGCAGCGCCGGGATCGCCGACGTCAACCTGCACGTCGACGCCGCCAACTACGGCGTGGTCGAGGACGTCCACCAGTCGCTGATGCACGTCCTGGCGCAGTACCTGCGCCAGCGCGCCATGCCGGCGGACACGGTGGCCGAGCGGACGTTCTGAGCCCCCCGGCGGGATGCCCGGTGTCGCTTGACAGCGAACCCCGAATCGCGAACATGCCATGGCGGAAGGGGGCGGCGCATGCGGATCGGCATTGATTTCGACAACACCATCGCCTGCTACGACGCGGTCTTCGCACAGGCGGCCCGGCACAGGAACCTGATCCCGGCGTCGTTCCCTGGCGGCAAAAGCGCGGTGCGCGCGGCCGTGCGCAGCCTGCCGGACGGGGAAGCGCACTGGCAGGGCCTGCAAGGCTGGGTCTACGGCGCCGGCATGGCGAACGCGGCGCTGATCCCCGGCGTCGGCGACTTCCTGAACAGCGCCCGCCGGCTGGGCCACGAGGTCTTCATCATCAGCCACAAGACCGAATACGGGCACTTCGATCCGCTGCGCGTCAACCTGCGCGACGCCGCCCTGGCCTGGATGGAGGCGCGGGGATTCTTCGACCCCGCCGGATTCGGTCTGGCGCGCGCCAACGTGATCTTCGAGGCGACGCGCGACGACAAGGTCGCCCGCATCGCCGCGGTCTCCCCCGACTGGTTCATCGACGACCTGGAGGAGGTGCTGACCCACCCCGCCTTTCCGCCGACGGTGCGGCGCATGCTGTTCGGCGAGGCCCACGGGAACGCCGGCCTTGCCTGCCGACCCGACTGGCCGGCCATCGCCCGGAAGGTGCTGGCGCATGCCGACTGAATCGGCCGCCGCCGCCATCATCGCCGCCGATGCCGTCGCCGATGCCGCCGACGCCCTGCTCGGCGTGCGCCCGAAGGCGATCCGGCCGATCCTGCTGGGCGGCAACAACCGTATCTACCGGCTGGACTGCGCCGGCCGGTCCTACGCGCTGAAGGTCTATCCGAAGCAGGACAGCGATCCGCGCGACCGCCTGGGCGTCGAGTACGAGGCGCTGGACTTCCTGGCGCGGCACGGGGTCGAGTCGGTTCCCCGCCCCATCGCGTACGACCGCGCGCGCCACTGCGCGGTCTATGAATGGATCGAGGGCGAGCGGGTCGCCGATCCGGGGGTGGCGGAGGTCGCCACGCTGGCCGACTTCCTCGGCCGGCTGCACGGCCTGCGGCGGGCCGAGGGGGGGGAGCGGCTGCGGCCGGCATCGGCCAGCTGCTTTTCATGGACGGTGATGGAGGAGCAGGTGCGCGCCCGCCGCGCGCGCTTCGATCCCGTGATGGCCGACGCGCCGGACCTCGCCCGCTTCCTGCGCGACCGTTTCGACCCGCTGGCCGCGACGGTGCTGGACCGCCTGCGCCGTGACATGCTCGGCGCGGGGGCGGGATACGGCGCGCTGCCGCCCGAACGGCTGACGCTGAGCCCGTCGGACTTCGGCTTTCACAACGCGCTGCGCCGCCCGGACGGCGGCATGGTCTTCGTCGATTTCGAGTATTTCGGATGGGACGACCCGGTCAAGGCGGTGAGCGACGTCCTGCTCCACCCCGGCATGGACCTGTCGCCGGCGCTGGGCCGGTGTTTCCTGGATCGCGTGGTGCCGCTCTATTCGGCCGGCGATCCGGGCTTCCTTCAGCGGTTCGATGCCCTGTATCCCGCTTTTGCCTTGAGCTGGTGTCTTATTCTGCTTAACGAATTCCTGCCCGACGTCTGGGCGCGCCGTTTGCGGCCGGGCCTCACGGAAGACCGGGCGCTCGTCCTGTCCAGGCAGCTGGGCAAGGCCGAACGCCTCCACCAACGGATCGTCGCACGCCATGGGCCAAGCTCCTTCCATTGACCGTTCCGCCTCGCCGCCGCTCGACGGGCGGTCCCTGCACCTGCGCCGGATGGTCGCCCGCGCGCTGGTGAAGGCCGGCCGCGGGCATCTGGGACCGGCGATGTCGCTGATCGAGATCCTGCGCGTCCTCTACGACGACGTGATGCGCGTGCGCCCGGACGAGCCCGCCTGGGCCGAACGCGACCGCTGCATCCTCTCCAAGGGGCACGGCTGTCTGGCGCTGTACGCCGTGCTGGCCGACCGCGGCTTCTTCCCGGTCGAGACGCTGGACACCTTCTGCCGCCACGACGGCATCCTCGGCGGCCATCCCGAATACGGCATGGTGCCGGGCGTCGAGGCGTCCACCGGCTCGCTCGGCCACGGGCTGTCCATCGGCCTGGGGCTGGCGCTGGCCATGCGCATGAAGAAGAACCCGGCGCGGGTCTTCGTGGTGATGGGCGATGGGGAGATCAACGAAGGCTCGGTGTGGGAGGCGGCGCTGTCGGCCGGCAAGCACGGGCTGGACAATCTGGTCGCCGTCATCGACTGCAACCGCTTCCAGTCCTACGGCCCGACCGCCGACGTGCAGGAGCTGGAGCCGCTGGCCGACAAGTGGCGCGCCTTCGGCTTCGCCGCGGTGGAGGTCGACGGCCACGACGTGGCGGCGCTGCGCGACACCTTCGCCCGCACGCCGCTTCAGCCCGGCCGGCCGGGCGTGGTCATCTGCCACACCGTCAAGGGCAAGGGCGTGCCGCCGGCCGAGAACAACGCCGGCTGGCACCACAAGAACAAGCTGAAGGACGCGGAGCTTGACGCCGTCCGCGCCGCGCTGGGGGACTTCTGATGCGGGCCACCTGTCTCGACATGGTCCACGCCCTGGCCCGCAAGGACCCGCGCGTGCTCTACATCGGTTCCGACCCCGGCGCCGGCACGCTCGACGCGATGAAGGCGGAGTTTCCCGACCGCTTCCTGATCGAGGGCATCTCGGAGGCCAACGTCATCGGCATGGCCGCCGGTCTGGCGATGGAAGGCTACGTCCCCTACGTCAACACCATCGCCACCTTCCTGACGCGGCGCTGCTATGATCAGGTCGCCATCGATTTGTGCCTGCACAGGCTGCCGGTCCGGCTGGTCGCCAACGGCGGCGGCGTGGTCTACGCGCCGCTGGGGCCGACGCATCAGGCCATCGAGGACATCGCCATCATGCGCGCGCTGCCCGACATGGCGGTGGTCGCCGTATGCGACGCCGAGGAGATGAAGCGCTTCGCCGAGCAGTCGCTGGACTGGCCCGGCCCCATCTACATCCGCCTGGGCAAGGGCGGCGACCCGGTGGTGTCGAAGCCGGAAAACGGCTTCACCATCGGCAAGGCCATCCTGATGCGCGAGCCGGGCGACGTGCTGATCGTCAGCACCGGCGTGATGCTCAGCCGCGCGCTGGACGCCGCGCGGGCGCTGGCCGACCAGGACGGCATCGGCTGCGGCGTGCTGCACATGCACACCGTCAAGCCGCTCGATACCGAGGCGCTGGTGCGGCTGGCGCGCCACGTGCGGCTGGTGGTCACGGTGGAGGAGCACACCCGCATCGGCGGCCTGGGCGGCGCCGTGCTGGAGGCGCTGAGCGACGCGCCGGGGCTGCGCATGCCGACCGTCGTGCGGCTGGGCATTCCCGACGTCTTCTCGCACAAGTACGGTTCGCAGAACGACCTGCTGCGGCTCTACGGACTCGATGCCGGCTCCATCGCCGCCAGCGTCCGCGCCAGCGTGCAGGCGGAACGCGCCGCCGTGTCCTGATCCTCTCCTCGTTCCTTTCGCGCAGGCGGTTTCGATGACGTCCAAGGTCCGGTATTCCTATCTTTCGCAGCAATTCGACGACCGGGCGATTTCCGAGATCCTGGAAGAGCTGCGCCGCTTCGTGCCGACCGGCGACTTCACCCTGGGCAAGCCGGTGGCCGAGTTCGAGCGCCGCTTCGCCGAACTGATCGGCGTCAGGCACGCCATCGGCGTCGGTTCGGGCACCGACGCGCTGAAGCTGCCGCTGAAGGCGCTGGGCATCGGCCATGGCGACGAGGTCATCACCGCCGCCAACACCTTCATCGCCACCGTCGGCGCCATCAACGAGATCGGCGCCCGGCCGGTGTTCGTCGATTGCGACGACAGCTTCTGCATGGACGTCGAGCAGGTGGAGGCGGCCATCACGCCGCGCACCAGGGCCATCATGCCGGTGCAGTTCACCGGCTGCATGACCGACATGCGCAAGCTGATGCCGATCGCCGAAAGACACGGGCTGCCGGTGGTCGAGGACGCCTGCCAGGGCATCCTGGCGGACATCGAGGGCAAGCGCGCGGGCACCTGGGGCATCGCCGGCGGCTTTTCCCTGCACCCCTTGAAGAACCTGAACGTCTGGGCCGACGGCGGCGTGATCGTCACCGACGACGACGGCATGAACGAGACGCTCCGGCTGCTGCGCAACCACGGCCTGAAGAACCGCGACGAGGTCGCCATCCTCGGCTACAACAGCCGCCTGGACAGCGTGCAGGCGGTGGTCGGGAACTGGCTGATCGGCCAGACGCAGGACATCGCCGACAAGCGCATCGCCAACGCCGAATACTACGACCGCGCCCTGGCGGAGATCCCGCAGATCCGCATCCCGCCGCGACCGGCCGACTGCAAGCGCGTGTACCACCTGTACATCGTCTTCGCCGAGGACCGCGACGCGCTGCTGCGGCACTGCCTGGACGCCGGCATCGCGGCCAAGGTCCACTACCCCGTGCCGCTGTACCGGCAGGAAGGGCTCCGGCACCTCGGCTACACGGCGGGCGACTTCCCGGTCACCGACCGCCACGCGCGCGAGATCATCACCTTCCCGGCCGATCAGCACCTGTCGCGCGAGCAGCAGGATTATGTGATCGACACCGTCCGCCGCTTCTACGCCGGCGGTTGAGGAACGCGGCCCGTGCGCAAGATCCCCTACGTCAACGTCGCAGCCCAGTTCGCCGAGGAGCGCGAGGAGCTGATGGCGCGCATCGAGGCGGTGTTCGCCCGCGGCAGCTTCGTCGGTGGCCCCACGGTGGACCGGCTGGAGGAGGAACTGGCCGCCTTCCACGGCGTCCCGGCGGACCGGGTGGTGGCGCTCAACTCCGGCACCGACGCCCTCATCCTCGGCATGAAGGCCCTGGGGCTGGGGCCGGGGGACGAGGTGATCACGCCACCCAACTCCTTCGTCGCGTCCACCGCGGCCATCGTGGCGGTGGGGGCGACGCCGGTGTTCGCCGACGTGCTGGACGACCAGACGCTCGACCCGGACGCCGCCGCCGCCGCGATCACGCCGCGCACCCGCGCCATCATGCCGGTCCACCTGACCGGCCGCGTCTGCGCGATGGACCGGCTGACGGCGCTGGCCGGGCGGCACGGGCTGGCCATCGTCGAGGACGCGGCGCAGTCCATCGGCTCGTTCCACCACGGGCGGATCAGCGGCACCTTCGGCGAGCTTGGCTGCTTTTCGCTGCACCCGCTGAAGAACCTCGGCGCCGCGGGCGACGCCGGCTTCCTCCTCGCCCGCGATGCGGAGGTGGCGCGCCGGGTGCGGCTGTGGCGCAGCCACGGGCTGGCCGACCGCAACACCGTCACCGAATGGGGCACCGTGTCGCGGCTGGACAGTCTGCAGGCCGAAATCCTGCGCTTCCGCCTGACCCGCCTGCCCGACGTGCTGGCCCGGCGCCGGCGCAACGCGGCGCGCTACCGCGAACTGCTGGCCGACCTGCCGGTGTTCATCCCGCCCGAGCGGCCGGACACTGTGGACACCTTCCACACCTTCGTCGTCCAGCTCGACCGGCGCGACGCGCTGCGCGACTTCCTGGCGGCGCGCGGGGTGGCGACGGCGATCCACTACCCGGTGCCGCTGCACCTGCAGCCGGCGGCCAGGTCGCTCGGCTACGGGCCGGGCGCCTTCCCGGTGACCGAACGGCAGGCGGCGCGCATCGTCACGCTGCCGGTCAACCAGTTCCTCGCGGACGACGACCTCGTCCACATCGCCGACCTGATGGGCGAGTTCCACCGATGAGCGACCTTGCGTTCCTGACGCCCGAAGAGAAGGCGGTCAACGACGAGTTCCTGGCGCGGGGCTACGCCGCCCGCCCGGTCGGCGACCGGGCCGCGCTGGACCGCATCCGCGACCGCGTCGCCGCGCTGGCGGCCGAACACCTGGGCCTGCCCGCCCCGGCCGATCCCGGCGACTTCCTGAACCGCATTCACGAGCGGGTGGATCCGGCGGCGCTGAACGCGCTGCGCCTGCACGTCATCCGCGGCGTCAACGCCGAGCCGTGGCTGCGTCCGGCCTATTTCCGGCTGGCGCGGGCGACGCTGGAGACGGTCGCCGGCAACGAGCTGTGCATGCAGCGCCGCGTCAACCTGTCGGTCCAGCTCCCCGGCGACGACAGCTCGCTGCTGCCGGTGCACGCCGACGCGTGGTCGGGCGACAGCCCGTTCGAGGTGGTGGTGTGGCTGCCGCTGGTCGACGTGTTCGGCACCAAGACCATGTACCTCGCCCCGCCCGCCGCCGACCGTCCAGTGCAGGCGCGCATGGCGCAGCTGTCCAGCGCCGAGGCGGTGTTCCGCGAAATCGAGCCGCATGTGCAGTGGATCGCCCTGAAATACGGCGAGGTGCTGGTGTTCAACCAGAACCTGATGCACGGCAACGTCGTCAACCGCGAGCCCGAGACGCGGTGGACCATGAACTGCCGGTTCAAGAGCGTCCTCTCGCCGTTCGCCGACAAGAAGCTGGGCGAGTTCTTCGAGCCGATCACCCTGCGCGCCGCCACCCGGTTCGCCATGGACTACACGCTGCCGGGAGGCTTCGATGAGTGAGGCCGCAACGCCGGCCCGCGGCCATCGCGGCTACATCGCCAGCCGCCCGCTGTTCGGCAACCGCGTCGCCCAGCACGTGCAGAACATCGTCCTGCGCGACTACGCCGGGCGCCACGGCCTGCGCTATCTGCTGAGCGCGGTGGAATACACCATGCCCGGCTGTCACCTGATCCTGGAGGACGTGCTGAACGAGCTGCCCCGGCTGGACGGCGCGCTGTTCTACAGCGTCTTCCAGCTGCCGGAATCGCGCGAGCGCCGGCAGGCGGTGTTCCGGCGCGTGCTGGAGCACGGCCGCGAGATTCATTTCGCGCTGGAGGAGATGGTGCTGCGCCGGCCCGAGGACGCCACCGCCATCGAAGACATCTGGCTGGTCCAGCGGTTCCACGCCCGCCCGCGCTGAACGCCCCCCGGCGGAGGTGGTGCCGATTTCGTATCCGCCATTATTTCAACATCGGCGCCCCAAGCCAGCCTGCAGGACCGCATTTGGAGCGGATTTACGCTTCTGATCCTTCGGTTCATCCGCGATCCGCTCTGGCGCGCCAGCCTGCGACGTTTCCGTCGGCCGACCACGCCGACGTCGAGTGGTCGATGATGCGCCCGGCGCGTGCGCACCGGCACGCCGCCCGCGCGGCGGGGCGCAAGGCGCTGGTGCAGGGCTGAATCAGGGCACGCACGCCTTCGCATAGCCGAAGGCATCAAGCAGCCGGGGATCGACGAGCGCGCGCAGGCGCTCGTCGTCGGCCGAGGACGTCTCGATTCCGGCGGCGAGTCGCGTTGCGGTGGCCGACACCGGCTCGCTGAACAGCTCGGGCGCGTGGCGCTGGCGGTCGAGGAACGCGGCCACGCCGTCGTCGCGGCGCAGCCCGACGAACGCCAGGATCCGGTCGGCCGTCTCCTCGGGCCGGGCCAGCAGCGTGTCGTAGCGCGCCTCCAGGTAGCGTTGCCCGCCGATTCCGGTGCCGAAGCGCCGCGCGGCGGCGGTGATGCGCGACCACAGGGCGGCGGCTTCCGGGGCCTCCGCCCACCCCTTCGCGACCAGCGAGCGCACCACCGCGGCGGGATCCCGGTGGATGTGCAGGAAGCGGGCGCGCGGCAGGACCGCATCGATGAACTCCAGGCACCCCGGACTGCGCACCGGATCGGCGTAGAAGGGGTTCTTGTCGCCCCAGACCGCCGGCGTCGCGGGAAAGGCGCGCAGGCGGAAATAGCGCTCCACCGCCCGCAGGCTGTCGTCGCGCAGGATGTCCAGGAAATGCCCCTTCTGCGGTTCCCCATGCAGGAGGAACGCGGCGGCGTCCTCCGGCTGGTGCGGCGCCACCTCCAGGACGTGGCGCAGAAAGGCGAAGAGGCGCAGCTCCTCGGTCAGGTAGACCGCGCCGTGCGCGTTCAGCAGCCGCGTGAGGTAGGTGGTGCCGGAGCGCGGCGCCCCGATGATGAACAGCGGCGTCCCCATGACGCCGACGCCGTGCAGCGGGATGGTGATTTCGTGCGGGCCGCCGGCCAGTGGCACGCCGGTCTCCTCGACCATGGCCTCCAGCCGGTGCGTGTGGCCGTCGGCGAGGATCGGCGGCGCGGGAACCTGGAAGCAATAGGCGCCGTCCCCCACCCCGGCGGCGGCGATGTCGGCGCGGAAGCGGTCGGCGGTGACGGTGGCCAGCGGCCTGCCGTCGACGGTGAGCGTGACGGAGAACCGCCGGGCCGGCCGATCGGGATCGGCGACCCAGCCGTGGATCAGGCCGTCGGCCATCCCATCGAACCAGCCCGCAAGGCCGCGTCCTCCCTCCATGGCGGTTCTCCGCGTCTCAGAGGCCGTCGGCGCCGGGCAGCCCGAGGGCG
>DASWVP010000023.1:0-15007 GCA_036401175.1 Azospirillum sp.
CGGCGAGGATGCGTTCTGGCTGGCTGCCGTCGATCGGGATGGCGCGGTGGTGAGCACGCACGGCGGCGTGCTGATGGACTGCTCGGGGCGCAGCTTCGGCGAACGGCTGTCCGACCTGTCGTTCTTCCACGAGCGGCCGGAGGTGGAGGCGGCGCCCGGCGAGCGCTGCTTTTGCGCCAGCGACACGGCGTTCGAGACGCGCGGCCGGGTGGTCTACCTCACCGCCGGCTGGACGCACCCCAGCGTGCGCGGGAAAGGGCTGCTGCACCTGCTCGGGCGGCTGGTCCGCCTGATCGCGTGGGACCGCTGGGCGCCGCACTGGTGGGCCGGGATGGTGGCGCCCGACATCGCCCCGCTGTGGTCGGAGGAGAAGGCCGGCCGGCGCTTCCTGGAACACCGGCCGACGATCCTGTACCAGAACCCGGCGGCGGGGTTCGACTACCCGCCTTACCGGTTCATTCGCTTCAGCCGGCCGGGTCTGCACCTCGACATGGAAGCAATCGCACGGAGCCGTTCAAGCGCGAGCGGAAACGATCAGGCGTGCACGCAACTCAGCACGGCGCGCGTGCCGTCTGCCGCCCGCCAGCCCAAGAGGCTGTGCGTGTAGTCGAGCGGTCGGGCAAGGCCGGCAACCTGGACGCGGTTCACCACCGGCGCGCGGAAGTCGACCGCTTCGGCGTAGCTGTCGGCCAGCACCTTCCCGAAATCGGTTCGCTCGTCCGCCTCGGCCGGGCGGCCGAGGTTCGTGCGAGCCCACGCCGCGCCCATGTGCTTGATGGTGGCTTCGCCGATGAAGCGCCACGTCAGCGGCCCGCCGGGATCGGCGGCGAGGAGCACGCACCGGCTCAACAGGCCGGTGCGCTTCAGGTGGTCGAGCACGGGCCGGCAGAGGGTGGCGTGCCGCCCGCACTCGGCCGCAACGCCGCGCTGCCAATCCTCCATCACGCGGGCCGGCTGGCGCTCGATGTCGGCGTGCACGAAGGCGGGGCGCGCGATGGCGCCCCGGTTCGGGAGGGTGACGACGTTGCTCATGCCGCCTTCTCCTTCTGGCTGGCTTCCATGGCCGCCGCGTAGGCGTACCGGAACTGCGCGGGCGTGATGCCGGCGAGGGCGACGGCGGCGTGCTCCATGACCTGGGTGGGCACGAAGGGCATGGCGAGCATGCCGGGCTGTTCCGCCTCGAACGCCGCGATGGTGTCGGCGAGGTGGCGGCCCTCCTTGCGCTCCAGCCACTGGAAGTGATGGGCCAAGCCGGTTTCCTCCGGCTTGATGCCCGACGCATCGCGCAGGATCAGGACGGAGCCGCGAATGACGCGCTGAACCGCGCGCAGGTACTTGGGCCACTCGGGATTGGTCTTCCCCTCGGCGATGCCGGAAACCATGTTGTCAAAGGCGTCGTCGAAGTGACCGGCGGCGAGGGCCATTTGCCAAGCGACGTCGCGCAGGTGCTCCGGCGGCAAGGTCATGATGCCCAACGCGGCGGCTTCGGCGCTGGCGGCCATGTGGTTCAACGCGCCTTCCATGCGCTCGCGGCGGTCGCCCTTCGGGGCGCGATCTCTTCGCCATCCATGGCGTCATAGACACGATCGGCGTCCCCCAGAACGCGGCACAGCCGCTGAACGCGGGTGTCCGGGTAGTGCCAATGGGCCAGCATAGCCCGGAGACGGTCCAAGCGCTCCGCCGTCATGCCGGAGGCGGCGACGGCAAGCTCGGGGCGCTTCGCGATGACCTCCATCAGCGTTTCGGCAGCCTGTTCAAACATTGCGTCCCATTCGATATCGAAGGCGTCGGACAGAAGGAACCATGCCATCACCCGCTGGGCGACCTGCCGCTTGTCGGCCGGCACTCCCTTGAACAGTTCTTCTCTGGCCGCGACTTGCTCGGCGTCCAATTTGGTCTTGCTGTTTTCCGCCTCGCGCTCTTCGGCCTTCTTGCTGGCGGCGCTCTCCCGCTCGGCTTCGGCCATGCTGGCGAGACGCGCGGACGCGGTGAGGGGGAGGACGCCCGATGCCGCGAGCGCCGCGCGCTCCTGGTCGGTCAGCAGCTCACCCGGAAGGAACGGGTCACGCTCCGCGTCCCGAAAGCGCCACGTATCGAACACGCTGTGAACGAGACCATAGGCGCGCAGGGCCTCGCGCGCTCGGCCGGGCAAGTTGGAGTCCGGATCGGAGGTCGACGCGGTGGCGAGGCCGTAGGAAGCCAGCAGCGCCAGCGCCTCCCGACCCTCATCCGGCGTGAAGATCCGCAGGAGGTCGGCCGGCGCCGTCACCAGTACATCACAGGGGTTCTCGTGCAGGTGGGCGCGCAACTCGGCGTCGGTGGCCGGTCGGGCTCCGTCGGAAGTGGTGATGGTCAGCGCCAGCGCCCCACCGGCGGTGGAAGTCGTCACCGACGTCCCCTCGGGCTTCCAGGCGATGGCGGCCGGGGAATGGATGGCCTCGACAAGGCTTTTCAGTTCGGCGATGGACTCGATGCGGATGGTGTCGAACGCACCTTCGTCCTCTTCGAGTTGGGCGCGCAACTTGACCATCGTATCCGCCAGCCCGATCGACGGAGTGCGGTGAAAAGCATCCCAAGCCTTGTAGGCCACCGCGCTTAAAGCCACCGCGAACAAACTCAGGGCCTTCCCGTCCTCGGAGTCCTCGGCCTCCTCCTCCTGCATGTCGTGGAACGTGTCGCCGTAGGCGATGGCGTTGAGGAACCGCCAGCGCCGGTAGGCTTCGGCGATCTCGTCCGAAACCACGACCTGGGCGGCGATCCGCTCCAGCTCGGCGCCGTGGGCGCGCGCTGCGACGAGGGGTTCATCGTCCGGTGTGGCCGGTGTATCCTGGTGGTCGATCTGCATGGGGTTGCTCACTTCCTGTGGGTCGATGGCGGGCGGTGGTTCCAGCCTCCCACCCGCCAGTTGTGGCGCCCGGCCGTTGCTGCGGTCGGGCGTTTCACGTTCAGGCGGCGCGCATCACCGACCGCAAGCGGCGGGATTGGGTGAGTCCGGCGTCATAGGCGGCGGTCAGGGCGCGCACCATGCCGGCTTCGGTGCTGCCACCCTCCAGGCGCTTGACCTGCCGCGCCGCGTCGATGAGGTCTTCGCAGTCCTTGGCGCGCAGGGTGGCGATCAGCCGCGCCCGGTCGATGCGGTCGCCGTGGTCGGCGAGAAGCGCGGTCACGGCGGAAACGACCTGTCCGCGAAGCTGGTTGGGGGTGTCGTGGTACGCCTCGGCGAGCGCCGACAGGGCCGCCGCAACGGTGCCCTCGCCGTGCTTGACCAGCATCTTGCGGATGGTGCTGACGGCCATCGTCTGGCGGGGCGGCAACTCGCGGCTTCCGTTCGAGATGCTGAAGACGATGGTGATACCCGCCTGTTCGCAGATGCGCGCCACGGCGACGGCGTGCGGGTCACCGGCCGCGACCTGTCCCTTGAACAGTTGAAGCGGCGTCAAGCCCGTGCGGTCGCCGTTGATGCCGACGAACGCCTGGGCCTGCTGGCGGGCCTCCGGTGCGTCGACCACCCATGCCGGAACCTCGGTCACCAGCGGGTGAAGGATCGCGGCGGCGGCCCGGTGCTGGCCGTCGATCACCGCGAACTGGCCGGAGGCGTAGCCGTCGCCGATCTCGGTCACCACCAGCGGCGTGAACTTCGCCCAACTGAACCGCTCGACGATGGTGCGCACCGTCTTCCGCGACTTCGCGCTGGTCATGGCGCGCTGATAGATGCCGTCGACGAACAGCCACTCGACGGGCAGCCAGACGAATTCCGGGCGGTCCCCAAGGTCCGCAGCCGGCTTCAGGTCCTTCAAGGTGAGCGTCGCCACCTTCGCGGCGGCTTCCGGGGTGGCGGGGGTGGGCTGTTGCGCGACGGTCATCGGCGGGTGCTCCGGACAAAGGAAGGGCGTTCGCGCCACGCGGCGCGCTGACGGGTTACGAATGGGGGGCGGATCAGGCTGATCCTGTAGGGCTATCCACTGGGCTTGCTGAGTGCGGCCGACTCCTGTTCGGCGATCCACCTCAGCAGCGTGGATTTCCGAGCGCAGATGATGGCGCCCACCCTGAACAGCGGGAGCCGCTTCTGTTGGTGGTAGATCTGCCTGGGCGAGAGCCCCATGAACGCGGCGATGCCTTCGGCTCCCTCCAGCATGTCGTCGGCCAGCGTAGGCACGGGCGCGATAGCGGGCGGTGGGGGTGGGGCGGGAATGGGCTCAACGGTGTATGTGCCGATCCGGTCCAGCACGTCTAGCACCCACCGGCGGAACGCCTTCGCCTTGGGAGTGCGCGCGAACATCGCGATCAGGTAGCATCCGCGTGGGCTGAAGATGCGCACCTTCTGGACGCCTCCGGCGGTGGGCAGGTCGATCAAGGCGGTCATGTCCTCGGTGAACTCGTCTGCATGGCGCCGATGGATGTCAGCGATCCGGCCAGAGGGGGTCGCAGATTGCGAGCCCCTTCGCGCGTCCGAGAAGCCCAGCGCTCGGCCCACATCGCCGGCACTGATCCAGGGGCGCCGCTCGCGATCGATGACGACCAATCTTGTCCCTTCAAAAGTGATGGAGTCAGGGAGGCGGGCTGCGATGGCTAAACGGTCAACCGCGTGGGGATGGTCGGTCATGGCGCCATTGTCCCTCATGGTCGTTGCGCTGTCTCAATCAATTGGTACAATGTATCGTTCGCATGGATATGGCGTCAATACAAAATCGCACCTGACCGATACGGAGTACACATTCATGGTTACCGGCGATCAAATTCGTATGGCCCGCGCGGCGGTTCAGTGGGGCGTACGAGAACTCGCCAAGGAAGCGGGAGTGACACCGAACACGATCAGCCGGATCGAAGGGGGGGGCGACGCGCTTGCCGGAACACTCGGGAAAATCCAAGCAGCACTGGAAGGCGCAGGGGTGGAGTTTATCTCGGCCGGCTCGTATCAGGGCACTGGGGGGGCCGGCGTGCGGCTTCGAACGCGTGATCAAGCGGAGTCGTGACGTCAGCCGAAAGAAGGTGCGGGAGAGAGAACGGGTAATGCACTCCCCACCGGCCCCTCGGGGGCGGTGTATGGTAACGCCGCATTGATCGGCTCGGCCTTGGCGGTCTAGCAAAACGATACGTACAACCCCCAAATGGCCAAGCCTCCCCGTTTCTGACTCGCGCGCGGGTAGAGAGTCCTGCAATACTCCTGGAAGTGGCGCATACGTTGGCCGGTGCGTGCTGCGATATGAGGGGGCAATAATGTCGGTTCGTAGTGTGTTGGGTGTCGCTGGCTTGGCTGCGGCGATGCTGACTGGCTGTTCGACGTTCCCGCAAATAACACCTGTCGCGCATCAACAGACTGCCTCTCAGCAGGTGGAGAAGAGCTATCGGGTTGGGGAGGTAAAACAGGCGTACATCGGCGCGCCAATGATCAAGGTTCAGCAATACCTAGTCAGGTCTGCTGAGTATGCGGTTCCCAATACCAGCTTTACCTTGATGGCACCCATACCTATGGGAGGATTTGGCGCAACCGGCGGTGCAAAATACCAAATATCGGGCATCACGCAATATCAAGGCGAGACGTTTTACGTCGTTCCCGTTCAGTCTGTAGGCGCGATGATGACGCAAGGGCGTTTGCTGGTACGTAAGGACGGCTCGATCTACGAATATCCACTCGCGTCGTACGGAGAGGTTGGAGCCGTCCGCTATAATCTGACGCCTCCGTCAGCCAAGTTCGAGGTGAAAGAAGTTAAGGATTACAATGGATTTGGTGGGGATAAGAATTTTGAGCTTATTTACAGTGGCGTTTCGGGCGGAAATACCCGCATCACATACCGCGAGTACACTGCGGATAACATGGCCCGGCCAGCGTTTTCTCAAGAATTGACATACGATAGGGCGTCGCCGACGATTAGATTTCGTAATATTCTTATGAAAATTCACAAGGCCACAAATGAAGAGATCAGCTTCACCGTTGTGAGTGATTAATTGCTCCGCCCCGTCGCCGTGCCTCTCCGTCACGGCGACGGCTTGGTGGGCGAGTGATGGAGAGGGTGCGGGAGGGGTGAGGGGCGTGAGCGCTGAATCCATTGACAACTATTTACGCTCCGCTAAGCGCTTGGCTGGCGTTGCCTCTTGGCGCGAGGGAAACGGCCACGAAGATTATCGATTAAAGTGGGCGGTGACGATTGAGTCCGAGAACCACGGCGACCTAACCATCACGTGGTTTCCGAACTCCCCGACCGAGCGCTTCAAGATCGTCCTCGCTCTACCGCCGGCCGTGTGGCGGATCGACTACGACAAGAACGACCGACACCCGAACCCGCTTCACAACGTCACAGGGCTCCCAACGGGGTTTGTCCTTGGAAGCCACTACCACGCCTGGGAGGACAACCGGCACCTCATGAAGGGTAATGCGCCTCCTCCCAGGCTGCATTTTGCCCGACCTTTGCCGCTAGGCATCGCCGGCCTAGATCAGTGTTTGCGCTGGTTTTGCCAGCAGGTTAACATCTCCCTTGACGGAACGACGGTGCCGCCTCTGCCGTCCGCGGACAGACTGCTATGAGCTGCCCTATCACTATTCAGCAAGCCGTCGCCTCGCTTGTGGGGTGTGCCCCGTATGGGGACGGCTTCCTCGTCCACACAACGTGTTTGTACCCTTCGAACGACGTGGTGCGTGTGGTCGTACGCGGCGGAGCAAATGCGTTCACTGTCTCGGACGACGGCGGTGCGATAGCGGCTATCGAAGGCGCGGGAGTAGATCTCGTGTCTGGAGACAATGCTCTGCGGAAGTACGTCCGGACCCAAGGGCTTAAGGTCGAGAGTGGGGCTATTGTCTCGCCAAGGGTCACTGCTGACCAACTGCCGGTCGCAATCCTGCTAGTTGCCAACGCCTCTCAGGAGGCCGCTCACCGGGAGTTGGAGCGACGCAAGCTTCGGCCGACAAGGGACTTCAAGCATATGCTTGAGACCTTGCTTTTCCAGCGTTTCCCGGACCGCACGGATAAAGACCGTGTGGTAATTGGCGAAAGCACGCGGCAGTATAAGTTCGATTATGCAGTTAGGGCGCCAGATGGAAGGGTGCTTCTGGTCGATGCAGTTACCCCAGACTACTCGTCTATAGCGTCTTCCGTACTGTCCAACCTTGATGTAAAGAACTTGAACGACAACAGCATTGTGCAGCGTATCGTTTACGACGATGCGCTGCCGTGGAAGGCGGAGGATCTTGTGCTCCTACAGAACGGCGCCCCTACGGTACCTTATTCGGAGTTCTCTCGGAGCTTGGACCGATTGGTGGCCTAGCGACGGCGTCGCAAGCATCCGCTTCCAAGGCCACACTAGGGCTAGCAAGGGCGCCTTCGGGCGCCCTTCGCGTTCCTGGGGCAGGCGGAGGTGAACTCAGGGAAGGCCGGAACCGTTTGTGATCGGATCGATCGAGTCGGCAAAGGCCAGTGCCCATTCGTACCAATCCTCCACCGCTTCCAACCTCTGATCCGCTTCCGCTCTGGCCTTCACAGCGGCCACGTACGCACGGATGCGGGAGGCGCGCTCCCATTGCTCTGCGTTGCGCTCAAGGGCTTCCTGTCGTTGTATTTCGCGTCTTTGTCGAAGTGCCTCCTCCTCCTGGCGCAGCCGTTCCTGTTCGCGACGTTTTGCCTTCTCCTCCTCGCGAGCGCGAATTCGTGGTATGGCCAACGCGTGGCGTTCTACTTCGATGACGATCTCAGGAAGAGCTGCTTCCAGTTTGCGTGAAGGTGTGTCCTTCCACGTTGTGCGCAAGCCAACATGACCGGACCCACCGATTGTGAGGGTAAACTCGTTAGAGGGTATGTAGTCCCAACGCCGGATGTGCGGAACTTCAAGTGACGCCATAAATTGATCGATGCGTTTATGTCGCATCAGGCGTTCAACTTGCCGCTTTCGCTCGTCATTCTCTTCTTTTGTGGGCCAGTGCTTTTTGCGTGGAATTCTTTCGTTCAAATAAATAGACAGAGACTCGCCATTGACAAAAATTATTGTTTGATCGCCATTGGCTGCTGCGCTGCATTTGTGCCCTCTTTTTTGAAATGTCTTGAGTAGAGCGTCTAGAATGGACATGGCTCTATCGATGCCTTGGGGCGACACGCGAACGCCTAATCCGCCGTCGCCGGGGCGCAATGCTCCATATTCATCTTGCTTGGCGTCCTTTAACTTGGCTGCCGTACGCCGAATTAGCGGATGTGGGTTTGTCAGGCTATGCTCTACTTCCACAATCGGGGGTGGGCCGACGTCGGGCAATGGTTCACACACCGGTTTGGCTGCATCGATCAAAAGCGAGACAACTTCTCCGACACCCGTCGGCACGCAAGGAAGTGGTTGGGGCTCATGTTCGAAACCTGCGGCAATCCTGGTCCAGTACTCCTGAGCGGGCATAGGTATCGCGAACTGCTGGCATACATGAGTAAGGTCGGCTGTCGTCGTTCGGAGACGGTCGGCCAGGATTATCAATGGTTCAGACCAGACCGCTTCGTACAGGACCTTCCGCGGGATCAGGATAAGGCCAGGGCCTTCGGGTAGTTGGAACAGATCGTCGTCTGACATGGCGCCCACAGCACGAGGGGACGATGCCATTATGATGCCGAACCTCTGAGCAGAGGCAAGGACGGTGAACGGTGTCTTTGTGGGTTACCCCGCCGCTTCCTCCGCCCGGATCTGCACCACGTTGGCCGGTGGCGGTGGCGGTGGCTGCGGGGCCTTTCGTTCGGGCAGGCATCTTCTGCCGTGAACGGACGGCGAACAGGCAACCCTTGCCGTGTCGCAGCCGTGTTGCACGGAAAATTTTGCAGCGCTTGGAAAACGAGGGAAATCAAGGGTTCCGGCTTGCCGGGCCTTGCAACACGAGAACAGGGGGCCGAAGCCCCCTTTCCCGTTGATTTCGCTAGCTTTTCGCCTCTTTTGGCCCTGTAACGTTCTTAGAACGGGCTGATGATGTCGAACAGCTGCTGGCCGTAGCGCGGCTGCTGCACGTCGGTGATCTGGCCGTGCCCGCCGTAGGCGATGCGGGCCTCGGCGATCTTCTCGTAGCTGATGGTGTTCTGCGCGGTGATGTCCTCGGGCCGCACGACGCCGCTCATCACCAGGTCGCGGCGCTCGAAGTTCACGCGCACCTCCTGGCGGCCCTGGATGACCAGGTTGCCGTTGGGCAGGGTCTGGGTGACCAGCGCGGCGACCTTCAGCTCGATCTGCTCCTTGCGCTTGATGGCGCCCTTGCCGGTGTTCGTGCTCTTGGACGTGGCGCTGACGAGGCTCTCGGCGTCGACGGCGTCGGGCAGGACGGCGGCCAAACGGCTTTCCAGGCCGAACATGTTCGGCAGGCCCATGCTCTCGCCGTTGTCGCGCGAGCGCTTGCTCTCGTTGTCGATCTGCGCCTGATCGTCGATCTCGATCAGCACGGTCAGGATGTCGCCCACCTTGGCGGCGCGCTGGTCCTTGAAGAAGGCCTTGGCCCCCGTCCGCCACAGCGAATTGGGGTTGCGCTCGGCCGGCAGCGGGGTGGGCATCGGCAGGCTGACCGGCTGGTAGCCCGGCATCGCCAGCGGGTCCTGGATCTTCGACATGCCCGGCGCCTGCCCGACATCGGCGAGGCGGCCGGCGGCGCCGCAGGCGCTGACCGAGGCGGCGACGGCGGCGAGCAGGGCAAGGCGAAGGGCGGTGCGGGCGATCGGGGCGGACATCGGAGCTTTCTCCTTACTTGAGGACGGTGGCGCCGGGCTTTGCCACGGCGACGAGGTTGGGGCCCGCAACGGTGGCTTCGACGATGCGGTTGGATTGGGTGTTCAGCACGCGGATGGTGTCGCCGCGCCCGCCCTCCTGCAGGGCCTTGCCCTGGGTGGACAGCGTCATGACCGGCGTTTCCAGCGTGATGGTGACGACGGCGCCCTTGTCGATGATGCGCGGCGACTGGACGTCGCGCAGGCGGACCGGCTGGTTGACCGGCACGCCGCGCTTGGGCGTCATGCCGACGATCTGCGCGTCGCTGGCGGCCACGTCGCTGCCGGCCTGATCGGCGCGGACCTCGATCCAGTCGACGTCGGCGGCGGTGATGGCGTCGCCCGGCGACACGCGGCGCACCAGCACCGGCACCTCGACGGTGCCGAAGGCGCGGCCGGCGACCGGCAGGCGCACCACCGGGCTGGTGCCGGGGATGATCAGTTCGGCGGCGAAGCGGGCCTGGACCGGGCTGTAGTACAGGTTCTCGACCCGCAGGCCGCCTTCCACCGCCGCACCCGCCGGGGCGCGCAGCTCGACCGCGCGGTTGTCCAGCTCCAGGCGCATCTTGCCGACCGGGATGTGGCGGGCCAGCGCTTCCGACAGGGCGGCCTCGGCGTGCGTCTGGCCGTAGACGATGGCGGGCGCCGCCTGGGCGGCGGCCGGGACCGGCGCCAGGACGGCGGCCAGGGCGAGCGCGGTGCCGAGGAAGAGGGCGGAGGCGGTGCGGGTCATGGCGGGTGCTCCCTGCTGTCAGCCGTGGTCAGCGAAGCTGGCTGGCCGACTGCATCATCTCGTCGGTGGTCTTGATGATCTTCGAGTTCATCTCGTAGGCGCGCTGCGCGGTGATCAGCGTGGTGATCTCCTGCACGATGTTGACGTTGGAGGTCTCCAGCGCGCCCTGCACGACGCGGCCGAAGCCGGGGGCGCCGGGGTTGCCGGCGACCGCCTCGCCCGACGACGGGGTCTGCATGAACAGGTTGTCGCCCACCGCTTCCAGGCCGCCCGTGTTGGGGAAGGTGGCGAGCTGGATCTGGCCGACGTTCTGCGGCTCCACCTGGCCGTCCAGCTTCACCAGCACCTCGCCCGACGGGTTGATGGCGATGTCGGTGGCCTGCGCCGGGACGGTGATGGCCGGCTGCACCTGATAGCCGTCGGCGGTGACGATGACGCCTTCCGGCGACAGCTTGAAGTTGCCGGCGCGGGTGTAGGCGGTGTCGCCGCTGGGCAGCAGAACCTGGAAGTAGCCGGAGCCGTTGATGGCGACGTCCAGCTTGTTCTCGGTGATGTTCATGTTGCCCTGTTCCATCATGCGGGCGACGGCGGCGACGCGCACGCCGGCGCCGACCTGCACGCCGGTCGGCACGATGGTGCCGGCGTCCGACGAGGTCGAGCCGATGCGGCGGAAGTTCTGGTACAGCAGGTCCTGGAACTCGGCGCGCTGCTTCTTGAAGCCGGTGGTCGTCGCGTTGGCGATGTTGTTCGAGATGGTCTCGACGTTGAGCTGCTGGGCGATCATTCCGGTCGCACCGATGGCGAGGCTGCGCATGGCTCGGTCTCCTCTTTTCTTCTTCGTCAGACGGTGCGGCCGAGCCGCTGGACGGCGGTGCGGATGCGCTCGTGCTCGCTGTCGATCATTCGCTGGTTCTGCGCGTACTGGCGGTTGACCTCGATCATCGAGGTCATCTCCACCACCGGCTTCACGTTCGAACCCTCAAGCACGCCCTGTGCCACTTTCGTGTCGGCCGGGGCCGGCTGCGGCTCTTCGTCGCTGACGTAGAGGCCGGCGCCCACCTCGGTCATCAGCTGCTCGTTGCGGAAGGTGACGATGTTCAGGCGGCCGACGGGGCCCAGCTCGGTCGAGATGGTGCCTTCGCCGGTCACCGTGATGTCGCGGGTGCCGGCCGGGATGGTGATCGGCTGGCCGTTGTCGGACAGCACCGGCAGGCCGCCGCCGTCCACCACCTGGCGCTGGTCGTTCATGCGGAAGGAGCCGGCCCGCGTGTAGCGGCGGCCGCTGGCCGTGTCGACGGTGAAGTAGCCGTTGCCGGTCAGCGCCAGATCCAGGGAATTGCCCGTGTGCGTCAGGCCGCCGGCCGACAGATCCCGCACCACCGCGCGGTCCTGCACCATGCTGACCTGCTCGTGCATGCCGGGGCGCTGCAGGAACTCGGTGAACAGCATGCGCTGCTGCTTGAAGCCGGTGGTGTTCATGTTCGCGACGTTGTTCGCGATCACGTCCAGCTGGCGGCGCAGCGCGGTCTGGCGCGACAGGGCGATGTAGGCTGAGTTTTCCATCGGCGGCCTCTTCCGTCTCCGGTGCCGGTCGCGGACCCTCCGCGGCGGCACAAAGGGCAATGCACCCGGCGTGCCAATCCAGGTTTTGCGCGATATCCGCCGTTTTCGGTCACAAGGGTGCGCCGCCAGCCCCGGCGGCCCGGCAATTCCTGCCGGACGACGACGGGAATGCGGCGGGTTCTGCCGCCCGCGCTGGGCACGAACCTCCCCGTTCCCGCCCGCGGGGTGCGGGCGGGGTGGGGCACCGGCAAGCCCTGCCGGCGCGCGCCGTCGTCCGGCGCCGTCAGCGTGGCGCCGGCCGGGCCGGACCCCGCTTGGACGCGGAATCCGGGCTATGTGGAGGGCTGGTCACTCAAGAATCGTGCCGGACGGGGAGGGGTTCGTTCAGACGCGGCGTTGGGCGCCGCCGTCCGGCCGCCAGATCCTGGAGCCAATCGCAAACCGCTTCGTGCGGAACGCCCCGGCCGGCGTCGAGCTGAGCCCGCGCTTCGGCGACGGCCTGCTCCCTGGCATCCGCGTCTTCGGTATCGGAACGGAACTGGCCCGGTTCGCTCATGCGGTGAGTCTGCCGTGCCGACGCCGGGATGGCAAGGCCATCCCCCAGGGCAATCGGGTGAAGGCTTGAATTCTCCTCAAATAGAAATTCCGTCATCCCCGCGCAGGCGGGGATCCATGTTCCCAACGACCGGACGCCGCGGAAAACGTGGATCCCCGCCTGCGTGGGGATGACGGAATTTCATACATTGCGATCAAAATCCTTCACCCGATTGCTCTGGACCATCCCATTCCCGCCCCTCTTCTTCTCCCGCGTGGTCACACCCGTCGCGGGCGTGTGAAAGGAGTTATTAACTATCCCAAAGATAGGGTTGGCGACGGCTGGTCCGGCTTTGTTTTTCCCGCTCGCGCACGACGGAATCCCTATGACGGCGCACGCCGACAACAACGACGGCGACCTTTCCGCAGACGGCTTGCCGCGCAAGAAGTTCAGCGGCAAGAAGCTGGTGCTTTTCGTCCTCCTGCCTTTGCTGCTGCTGGTGGGGGCCGGCGCGGGGATCTATTTCTCCGGCGTGCTCGACATGCTGCTCGGCCACAAGGAGGAGGAGGCGCCGGCGCCGGAGGGCGAAAAGGCGCCCGATCCGAACGCCGCGCCGGTCTTCTACGACCTGCCGGACATGCTGGTGAACCTGAACAGCGTCGGCAAGCGCCCCGCGTTCCTCAAGATCAGGATCTCCATCCAGGTCTCCAAGCCCGAGGACATCCCCGCCATCAACCAGGTGCTGCCGCGCATCATCGACAACTTCCAGGTCTACCTGCGCGAGCTGCGCCTGGAAGACCTCAAGGGGTCGGCCGGCATGTACCGGCTGCGCCAGGAACTGCTGATGCGAATCACCGCGGCGGTCTACCCGGTGAAGGTCAAGGACGTGCTGTTCCGCGAAATGCTGGTGCAGTGAGCGGACGGGGCGGAGGGCGAGCATGAGCAACCCGGACGAGCTGAGCGAAGAGGAGCGCCTCGCCGCCGAATGGGCGGCGCTCGCCGAGGACAGCGGCGACATGGGCGACATGGGCGGGGGCGGCGGCTCCACCCGCGTCCTCAACCAGGACGAAATCGACAGCCTGCTCGGGTTCGACCAGGGTGGCGCCGGCGACGGCGACAACTCCGGCATCATGGCGCTGGTCAACTCGGCGCTCGTCAACTACGAACGCCTGCCCATGCTGGAGGTGGTCTTCGACCGCCTCGTCCGCATGATGTCGACCAGCCTTCGCAACTTCACCTCCGACAACGTCGAGGTCAGCCTCGACCAGATCTCGTCGGTGCGTTTCGGCGATTACCTGAACTCCATCCCGCTGCCGGCCATGCTCTCCGTCTTCAAGGCGGAGGAGTGGGACAACTACGGCCTGATGGTGGTGGATTCGGCGCTGATCTACTCGATCGTCGACGTGCTGCTGGGCGGCCGGCGCGGCACCGCGGCCATGCGCATCGAGGGCCGCCCCTACACCACCATCGAGCGCAATCTGGTCGAGCGCATGGTGCACGTCGTGCTGTCCGATCTGTCGGCGGCGTTCGACCCGCTGTCGCCCGTCACCTTCCGCTTCGACCGGCTGGAGACCAACCCGCGCTTCGCCACCATCGCGCGGCCCGCCAACGCCGCCGTTCTGGTCAAGCTGCGCATCGACATGGAGGATCGCGGCGGCCGGCTGGAGCTGATGATCCCCTACGCCACCCTCGAACCGGTGCGCGAGCTGCTGCTCCAGATGTTCATGGGTGAGAAGTTCGGCCGTGACTCGATCTGGGAAACCCACCTCGCGTCCGAACTGCTGGTGACGGACGTCGACCTCGCGGCGGTGCTGGACGAGGTGACGATGACGCTGCACGATGTGCTGAACTGGCGCGTCGGCACCCGCATCCTGCTGAACGCCACGCCCGACGGTTCGATCGAGCTGCGCTGCGGCGACGTGTCGATGTTCCAGGGGCGCATGGGGCGCAAGGGCGGCCACATCGCCGTGCGCATCGAAAAGGAACTGCCCAAGCAGGAGGTCATGCGACTATGAGCCCGGTCATCTCCCTGGTCCTCGACCTGGTGATGGTGGGCCTGCTGGTCGCCACCATCGCCTACGCCATCATCCTCAACCGGCAGATCATCCGCATGCGCGAGAGCCGCGGCGAGATGACCGAGCTGATCAAGGGCCTGAACGAGGCGATGGCCAAGGCCGAGCAGGGCGTGCGCGGCATGAAGCGCACCGCGGCCGACACCGGCGACGGGCTGCAGCGCGCCATCGACAAGGCCGCGTCGCTGCGCGACGAGCTGCAGTTCATGGTCGAGGCCGGCAACACGCTGGCCGACCGGCTGTCCGGCTATTCCGACAACGACCGGCCACGGCACGCCGCGCCCGCCCGCTCCGGCGGCGGTGGTGGCGGTGGCGGGCGCCAGCCCTCCGCCTCCGTGGCCGCCGCGCTGCGTCCCTTGCTGGAGGAGGTGGAGGCCGCCGAATCCGCGCAGCCGCT
>DASWVP010000024.1:0-2204 GCA_036401175.1 Azospirillum sp.
GAACAGGTCCAGCGTCGCGCCCGGCCGCGCGGCCGCCCGCGCGCGCAGGGCATCGGTGACGGCGGGAAACAGCGTGGGGTCGAGCAGCGCGTCCTGCATGTCGGTGGTGCCGGCCCCCAGCAGGCGCAGCGTCCCGCCGTCCTCGTACAGCGGCAGCACTCCGGCCAGCCGCCCGGCCCGGCGCAGCTCCAGCACCAGCGGCCGGCCGGGGCGGAAGGCCCGCCACCACGCCATCAGCCACGCGGGCGACTGGAACGGCAGGGCGCCGGAGGTGGCGGCCCACAGCGCCGCCCATTCCGGCACCAGGGCGTCCAGCGCCGTATCCCCGTCCAGCCAGCGCGCGGCGACGCTCATGCGGCGCCGACAGCGCGCTCGCGGCCGGCGGCCAGCTCCTCGTACAGGGTCAGGTAGCGCGCGACCATGCGGTCCTGCCCATGGCGGGCGCGCGCCGCCGCCCGGCAGGTCTCGGGGTCGATGCGCTCGCAGGCGGCGATCGCCTCGGCCATCCCTTCGGCGTCGTCGACGAGGAAGCCGGTGACGCCCGGCTCGATGATGTCGGCCAGGGCGCCCGACCGGAAGGCCACCACCGGCGTACCGCAGGCCAGCGCCTCCATGGCGACCAGCGAGCTGGTCTCGGGCGCGAGGCTGGGCACCAGCAGGCAGCGCGCCGCCCCCAGCATCCAGCGCTTGCGGGCGAAGCCGATGGGCCCCAGGAAGCGGCAGCGGCCGTCGAGGTGCGGTTCGATCTCCTCCTGGAAATAGCGCCGGTGCTCGGGGTAGGGGTGGATCTCGCCGGCCATCAAAAGCTGCAGGTCGGTGCGGCGGATGGCGTCGATGGCGATGTGGAAGCCCTTCTCCTTGCAGACGCGGCCGAGCATCACGGCGAAGCGCCGCTTGGGCACGCGGATCATCAGGCGGTCGACCGGCACGCCGTTCTCGATGGGCGGCAGCAGGCGCACGCCGGGCGGTGCGCCATCGTGCTGCGAACGGGAGACGCCGTGCAGCCAGGTGTCCGGCCGGCTCGGGCCGAGGGCGCCCGCCGGATACCAGTCCAGCGGCATGTGCAGCGTCACCAGGGCCGGCACGCCCGGCGGCGGCAGGTAGGCGGCGAAATCGATGCCGTGCAGGTGCGCGACATCGACCGGGAAGCGCGCCAGCGCCTCCCCCACGGCGGCGCGCACCCGCGCATGGACGGCGGCGCGTGCCGCGTCGTCGATGCCGCCGTGTGTGCGCGGCACCGGGATCAGCGTGCCGGCCACCACCGACCGCTCGTCGGCGACGACGAGGGAGCGGTGGCCGGCCCGCGCCAGCCCGCCGTCGAGGGCGCACAGCACCTGTTCGGCCCCGCCGACGGAATCGGCGCTAACCGGCGCGAAGGGATAGGCCACGCTGAGAACGGTCAGTGTCACGGCACCTCCTCCAAACCCAGGGCGACGGAGGCCGCGGCGGCCATGCTCCGCCAGCGCGCCCCGTCCATCGCGAATCCCCACGCCTCGTATTGCAGCGGCCCGGCGTGCGGCGGGCGCGTGAAGTCGGCCGGCGCCGCCGCCCGAAAGCGCTCGGCCTCCACTCCGAACACGGACAGCACCGCCGCCTGCGAGGCGTGCGCCGCCAGCATCCGCCGCTTGGCCGCCCGCAGCCCGGCGCCGAGCGTCACCGTCCGCGCCGGGCAAGCCGCGCACGGCAGGAAGTCCTGCGCCGTCATCGTTCCGGTGGCGTTGTGATAGGACGCCATTTCGACCAACGACGGCGGACGATTCCCGTTCCGTGCCAGCAACGCGCACGCGGCGCGCACGGCGAAGGCGGCGGCGTCGTGGTCGGGGTGCCCGCCCTCGTACGGGTGCGTCAGCACGGCGTCGGGCGCCAGCGCCGCGAACCGATCGGCGAGCCGGCGGGCCAGCGCTTCCAGATGTTCGGCCGCCTGCTGGTCGGGGAGGTCGAAGGACTCCGCGCGCTCCATGGGGAAACCGGCGGCGGCGAGCGCCGCCCGCAATTCGCCCCGGCGCAGGCCGGCGTAGGCCCGCCAACCGGCGCATCCGGTCGCCGCCGCGTCCCGCCCGTCGCGCGGCGCGCCGTCGGTCAGGTGGATGAGGTGAACTTCAAGGCCCTCCCCCGCCCCTGGCGGGGGAGGGAGGGGCCCCAAGCTTTGCTTGGGGGGGGTGGGGGCAGCGGCTTCCTGGGGAGGCCGGGGGGGGGGGGGGGCG
>DASWVP010000025.1:0-5065 GCA_036401175.1 Azospirillum sp.
AGCCGTCCGCGCCGAGGCCGCGCGCAAGGTGGGCCACGCGCTGGACGACCGCCAGCTCGCCTCCTGCCTGATGTACCCCAAGGTGTTCGCCGACTTCGCCCAGCACCGCAGGACCTTCGGCGACGTCGGCGTGCTGCCCACGCCGGTGTTCTTCCACGGCCTGCGGCAGGGCGAGGAGGTGTCGCTGCACCTGGAGCCCGGCAAGACGCTGATCGTGCGCTATCTGGCGACCGGCGAGCCGGACGAGAGCGGCCGGCGCGCCGTGTTCTTCGAGCTGAACGGCCAGCCGCGCACGATCAAGGTGACCGACCGCGGAGTCGCCCCGGCCCGCGCCGCGCACCCCAAGGCCGAGGACGGCAACCCCGCCCATGTCGGCGCGCCGATGCCGGGCATGGTTTCGGCCATCCTCGCGCGGGTGGGCCAGCGGGTCGAGGCGGGCGACGCGCTGATGTCGCTGGAGGCCATGAAGATGGAGACCACCGTGCGCGCCGAGCGCGCCGGCACGGTCGAGCGCATCGTCGCCGAGCAGGGCCGCAACGTGGAGACCAAGGACCTGCTGGTCGTTCTGTCCGACTGATGCGGACGGCGCGTGGCTGCCAAGGATGGGGAGCGTTCGGTGTCGCGTCGTCCGCGTGCGCCGCAACATGGGCGTTGCGCGCGGCGGCGATCGGACGGAAGATCCGTCCCGCATCCCGGCGTTGACCCACGCATCCAAAAGGAAGATCCGGATGGCCGGTTACGACAACGCGCAGGGCCCGGAAGGGCTCGTCATCAACCTGATCGAGACGGCGACGAAGGCGCTGGACGCGATGTCCGACGCGGCGGGAGACATCGCGCCCGACGTCGGCGACCTCACCGCGTCCCTCGTCGACGCGCAGCGGGTCGCCGACCGCGCCGCGCAGGATCTGCGGCGCATCGCCCAGAAGGTCGCCGCCCGCATTCCCGCCGCCTGACCGCAGGCATACCCCCGTGCGGGCCGGCCCACCGGTCCGGCCCGCACGGGCATTACTGACGGCCGATCAGCGTTCCCATCAGGCGGGTGCGGATGGCGGCGACGGCGCATTCCAGCGGGCGGTCGGCCTCGGGCTTGGACGCCGTCGCGGCCACGTCCGGGCACAGCTCCTCCATCTTCCAGGCGCGGGGGGAGGGCGGCGGCGGCGCGTGCGGGTCGCAGGCGGCGGGGTCGGCGTGCGTCTCCTCCGGCGGCGGGCCGCCGTTGGTGACCGGCATGGCCGGCCGGATCTCCAGGTTCGGCGAGACGCCGAAGCAGTCGACCAGCGCCCCGGACGGGCGGAAATAACGCGCCGTGGTCAGCCGGATGCCGACGTCGCCCGACAGGGACGAGATGGTCTGCACCGATCCCTTGCCATAGCTGCGCACGCCGAACAGCAACGCCCGGCTGTGGTCCTGCAAGGCGCCGGCGACGATCTCCGACGCCGAGGCGGAGCCGCTGTTGACCAGCACCACCAGCGGCAGGCCGGCCATCAGGTCGCCCGGCGTGCCGGCGTAGCGGCGGTTCTCGTCCGGGTCGCGGCCGCGCACGGCGACGATGTCCACCGCCTCCAGGAAGCGGTCGGCGACGTTGACCGCCTGGTCGAGCAGGCCGCCGGGGTTGTTGCGCAGGTCCAGCACGGCGCCGGCCAGCCGGCCGCCGGCCTGCCGGCGCAGGTCGTCCACCGCGTCGTCCAGCGCGTGCGCGGTCTGCTGGTTGAAGGTGGCGACGCGGATGTAGGCGACGTCGCCTTCCAGGCGGTAGCGCACCGGCTGGATCTTGACGACGGCGCGCGTCAGCGACACGCGGAACGGGTTCTGGCCGCTGGCGCGCTGCAAGGTCAGCGCCACCGAGGTGCCGACCGGGCCGCGCATGCGGGCCACCGCGTCGCGCAGGTTCAGGCCCTTGACCGGGTGTTCGTCGATGCGGGCGATCAGGTCGCCGGTGCGCAGTCCGGCGCGCGCGGCCGGCGAGCCGTCGATGGGGGAGACGACGCGGACCAGCCCGCTTTCCTCGTCCATCGTCACCTCGATGCCCAGGCCGCCGAACTCGCCCTGCGTCTGTTCGCGCATGTAGCGGAAGTGTTCGGAATCGAGGAAGCTCGAATAGGGGTCGAGGCCGCTCAGCATGGTGTCCAGCGCCGCTTCGGTCAGCGCGCGGTCATTGGCCTGCGGCTCCTCCTTCTTCTTCTTTTGCAGTCCGGTGAGCGCCTTGTCGACCAGCAATTGCGGGTCCATCGGCTTGACGTATTCCGCCAGGACCCGGCGCATCACGTCGGCGAACAGCACATAATTGCGGTCGCCCGTGGAGGGCAGGGAGCCGCTGCCGCGAACCTTGGCGAACTCGTGGCGGTAGCGGTCGAGCGCGGCGCCGATATCGGCGCGGCCGACCGGCGCCACCGCGCAGGCGGTGCCCGTGGCCACCAACAGCAGCAACAGCGCCACCAGCAGTCTCGCCATCCTGCGCCCCTCTCGACCAACCGGCCCGGCCGGCGTAAGCAAATTCATCCGACGCCACTATATCAGCGTTTCGCCGTCCCGCCGTCGGCGCGCGTTCAGGCGCGCCGCGCGGAAACGGGCGGTCTCCGACCAGCACGTTAGCATGCCGCAGATCCGATCTCAAATTGGCGCGGGCCACGCTTGCGCTTGGCCCGGAACAGCGGCCCGGAACACGGGTCAGCAACAAAGATGGGGACGGAAAGCGGATTTGCCTGCCCGCACCGCCGATTTTCCGATGAAAGGATGTGTGGCACCGCCGAAGGGGAGGGGAGCATCAGCAGATGCGCGGAAGCTGTTCGCCCGACAGCCAGTCGACGATGCGCTTGCCGCCGAAGCGCGTCTCCATCTGCACGAAGTGGTGCGGGTCCTCGTGCACCTGCCCGACCACGGCGGAGTCGCGCCCCAGCGGGTGCGCGCGCATGGCATCAAGCAGGCGCGCCGCGTCCCCGGCGGCGCAGATGGCGATCAGCTTGCCCTCGTTGGCGACGTACAGCGGATCGAGGCCGAGGAGTTCGCAGGCCGCCGCCACCTCGCCACGCACGGGGATGTCGGCCTCGCGCAGCAGCATGCCGACCCGCGACTGGTGGGCGATCTCGTTCAGCGTGGTGGCGAGGCCGCCGCGCGTCGGGTCGCGCAGCACGTGCACGTCCGGCACCGCCGCCACCATGCCGGCCACCAGCGTGTGCAGCGACGCCGCGTCGGAGACGATGGCCGTCTCGAAGCTGAGGTTCTCGCGCGTCGACATGATCGCCACGCCGTGGTCGCCCATGGTGCCGCTGACCAGGATGACGTCGCCGGGACTGGCCCGCTCGCCCGACGGTGCCACGCCGGGCGGCACCACGCCGAAGCCGGTGGTGGTGATGAACACGCCGTCGCCCTTGCCGCGCTCCACCACCTTGGTGTCGCCGGTGACGATGGACACCCCGGCCTCGCGCGCCGCCGCCGCCATGCTGTCGACGATGCGCTTCAGGTCGGCCAGCGGGAACCCCTCCTCCAGGATGAAGCCGGCGGTGAGGTAGAGCGGCCGGGCGCCGGCCATCGCCACGTCGTTGACCGTGCCGTGCACGGCCAGCGAGCCGATGTCGCCGCCGGGGAAGAACAGCGGCGAGACGACGAAGCCGTCGGTGGTCGCCACCATGCGCCCGGCCGGCACGTCGAACGCCGCCTGATCGTTGCCCTGGTCGAGGAGCGGGTTGGCGAAGGCGGCGACGAACAGCTCGCGCACGAGCTGGGCCATGGCCTTGCCGCCGGACCCGTGGCTCATGTCCACGGCGCCGTTGGCGAGATCGAGCTTGCGGGTGAACAGGCGGCCGGTGGTCATGGGAAGCGCACGCGTGGTGGTGGAGACAGGGCGCGGAGTGTATCACCCGTGCGGCGGATCGTCAGGTGCGCGTTCTTGTGGGGAGTGTGACGAGGTCGGGTTGATACGCCTTGCCAATTCGTCCTGGCCGGGCTTGTCCCGGCTATCCACGCACTCGGCGCGTCAACGGAAAACACGGCTTTGGGCCGTACAACGCAAGATGCAGGCCCGTGGGTGGCCGGGACCGGGCCCGGCCAGGACGAAAACCCCGTTACTTCGCTCCTACGCGCCGCACGGACAGAGCTATTGGGACTGGCGCGGAGCACGCCGCTTTACTTCAGGCATCGGAAGTTCGTTTTCGGTGTCCCAGGAATCAACCCAGGCCCAGACATCCTCGTCATCGACGCAATACCCCGCGTCGAGCGACGCGATCCCCTCCTGGACGGCCTTCAGGAAGGCCTCCTTGTCGCCGTAGACGGGGTCCCATTCGGCGGGACGCTCGGGCTGGGGCTGCGGCTTGCTCATGGGGGCAAGGCTATCACGCGGCCGGGGCACCGGCAACGGCACCATCCATTTGCGCCATGCCGGCTTCGGCCAGCAGCGCCAGCGTGCGCTCGGCCTCGGCGGGGTCCAGCGTGTTGATGGCGTAGCCGACGTGGACGATCACGAAGTCGCCCACCGCGACGTTCTCGACCAGGGCCAGGGAGATGGTGGTCTTCACGCCGCCCAGGTTGACGGTGGCGCGGTCGTCGTCCAGCAACTCGACGACGCGGGCGGGAACGGCGAGGCACATCGGTTGCTTCCTTCCTAACTCACACTGTGGGCGGCGACCCAGGCCTGACCCAGGCTGAGGCCGCCGTCGTTGGCCGGCGCCTTGCGCGGCAGCAGCGCCGCGACGCCCCGTTCGGCGAAGCCCGCCGCCAGCCCTTCGGCCAGCACGGCGTTCATCAGGCAGCCGCCGGACAGCGCGATGCGGTCGAAGCCGTGACCGTCCAGCACCGGCATCGCCCAGTCCACCAGCGCCGCGACCAGCGTGCCATGGAACAGGTCGGCGCCGTCCGCCGCATTGACATGCAACAGTCTTTCAAGAAGCGGGGCGAGGTCAAGCACGCCGCCGTCGACGCGCCACGCCCCGGCGGCCACGCGCGGGGTGCGGACCAGCGATTCCAGGGCCATCGGCGCCTCGCCCTCGAATCCGGCGACGGCGCGCACGCCCATCAGGCCGCAGGCGGCGTCGAACCAGCGCCCGCAGGAACTGGTGAGCGGCGCGTTGAT
>DASWVP010000026.1:0-1518 GCA_036401175.1 Azospirillum sp.
GAGCGCGCCAACGCCCAGCCCGGCGGCCCGGAACAGGTCGCGCCGCGCCAGCGTGGTCTTGTCCTTCGTGCTGTCCGTCATCGTCGTCACCCCCGTATCCACCCGGTTCGTGTTGTGTCTCAAGCCGCCAGATCGAACGCCTGGCCCTCGACCGCGAAGAAGGCGCGGCCCAGCGCGCCGACGGCGCGGTAGAAGCGCGCCGACTGGGCCGCTTCGAGATCGGTGAAGAAGCGCGGCGCCCAGCCGGCGACGTGGCGCTCGAAGAAGGCGCGCTGCCCGTCCAGCGTCGCCGCTTCGTCGAAGGCGCCGGTGATCAGCCCGGCCATCATCTCGCACAGCGCGGCGATGTGGTCTTCCGGCTCGTACACGTCGTCGGCCCGCGCGATGCCCAGCCGCGCCATGTCGGCGCGCAGCTCGGCCAGCGGCTTTTCGTTGAGGAAGCCCGTCTTGTAATAGGAGCCGTAAGGGCTCAGCTCGCCACCGCCGACGCCGATGAACAGGGCGCCGTATTCCTCCGCCACATCGGCCGGGTCGGCGGTGCGCGCGGCGGACGCCAGGGCGGCGAAGGCGGCGCCCAGCGGCGCGTCCTCCTCCGAATCGCCCTCTGAATCGCCCTGGATGCCGGCCAGCGTCTCCAGCGCGTCGCCGCCCGGCGGCTGCGCCAGGAGGCGCGCCAGCAGCGCATAGACCTGCGCGCGCAGACGCTCTTCGTCCGGCAAAGCCGGGCACGACATCGAGTCACCGGTCGAAGACACGGTGCGTCCCTCCCCTGTCACGAGCGGCCCGCGAGGTCGTCGGGGTGCCGTCGTTCGGCGACCTTTCCGGTCGCGTTCTTTTGGATCCGCGTTTTCCGGCGCCCGGCGTCTTGCCGATTTCGCCCCGCGGCACTCAACCGATTGTTGCGCCTGCGAAAAACCCAAGACAAACCGGGGCTTACCGCTGGTCCTACCATTTAATGCGCAAATTTTGAGCTTGTCAACTCGCTCTCGATTCTCACCCGACCGGTCTTATCCTTTATCCGGAAAGGGTTATGCTTGGTTCGGCACATCGCCTTTCGGCTGATCTTCTGCCTCCTCCGCCGGGTCGCACGCGTCCTGGTTGCGACCCTCCGATGCGGCGGCGGCCTGCTCCCTGGCCTGTTCCTCGGCCTCCTCGGCGGCGTCCAGGAAGCCCCGGCCGACGCGGTACAGCGTCTTCACCGGCTCGGAAAGATTGAACATCGCGCTGTAGTCGCCGGCGTAGTCCTTCAGCCCGTCGTCGTTGGCGAACACCGGGTCGGAGGTCCACAGCTTGCGCAGCGCCTGCCGGTGCAGGTCCTCCGGCACGCCGGCGCGCAGGAAGGGCGTGAAGTCGGAGTCGAGGGTCAGGCTGTCGATCGGCGGCAGATCGTTGGGCACCCCGTCCTCCGCCTCGCCCGCCACCGGCGGCATCGGTTCGGCCGGGGCCGGAAGCGCCGAGTCGGCCGTGCCCTCGGCCATCGGTGCGGCGGTGAGCGGCGCGGCGGTGGGCGGCGCCTCG
>DASWVP010000027.1:0-15558 GCA_036401175.1 Azospirillum sp.
GCACCATGGCGAGCTGGCCCTGCACCAGCGCCGCCAGCCGCGCGGCCGGCGTGGCCGCGTCGCCGAGCGCGTCGGTCCAGGCGGCGTCGAGCCGATCGGCGATGCGGGCGGCGACGGCGTCCCAGATGTCCTGCTTCTTCGGAAAATGGCGGAACACCGCTGCCTGGGTGACTCCGACCGCGTCGGCGATGGCCGCCGTCGTCAGGCGCTCCGGCCCCACCTCGCCAGCTAGGCGCAGGGCGGCCTCGACCACCTCCTCCCGACGCTCCACGGCGGCTTTGCGGGCGCGCATGGCGGCCTTCCCTATGTTAGTGACTGATCACTAACATAACATTAGCCCAACGCCATGTAAAGGCGCCTGCCGCCGGTTACGCCTCGCGCACCTCGCTGAGGAAGGCGTTGACCTCGCGCTCCAGCACTTCGCTCTGCTGCATCAGGTCGCTGGCGGTGCGTGAGACGTTGTGCGCCATGCCCACCGTGGCGTTCACCTGCGTCGCCATGGCGGCGATGTTGCGGGCAATCTCGCGCGTGCCCAGCGACGCCTCGGCCACGTTCTGCGCGATCTCGTCGGTCGCCTGCCCCTGCTGCTGGACGGCGCCGGCCACGGTGGAGGACAGCGCGATCACCCGCGTGATGGTGCCGGTGACCGCGCTGATGGCGCCGGCCGCCGCCTGGGTTTCCTGCTGGATGGCCTGGATCTGCCGCGTGATGTCGTCGGTGGCGCGCGCCGTCTGGCCGGCCAGCGTCTTCACCTCGCTCGCCACGACAGCGAAGCCCTTGCCGGCCTCCCCCGCCCGCGCCGCCTCGATGGTGGCGTTCAAGGCCAGAAGGTTGGTCTGGCTGGCGATCGAATTGATCAGCACGACGATCTCGCCGATCTTCTGCGCGTTGTCGACCAGCCCCTGGATGCGGGTGTTGGCGTGCGCCACCTCGCCGGCCGCGTCGCGGGTGATGCTGGCCGACTGGTCGACCTGCCGGACGATCTCGCGGATCGAGGCGGAAAGCTGGGAACTGGCCGCCGACACCGCCTCAACGCTTTCCGACGCGCGCTCGGTCGCGGTGGCGACGACGCCGCTCTGCCGGTTGGTCTGCTCGGCGTCGGAGGACAGCGAATCGGCGGCGGTGTGCAGTTGCTCCACCGCCCCGGCGATGGCCGACACGACGGTGCGCACCCGCCCCTCCAGCCGGTCGGCGAGGTCCAGCATCTCGCGCTTGCGCTGCTCGCGGCCCTGCTCCTCCTGGAGGTCCTGGCGCCGCCGCGCCTCCTCCTCGGCCCGGTGGGCGGCGTCCAGTTCGGCGGCCTGCGCCGTCTCCTGGCGGGCGACGGCGCGCAGGAACAGGGCCATGGTCAGCATCATGCCGGCGCCCAGCGCCCCCATCACCCCGGCGATGATGGCGTAGGACAGCGTGCGCGCGCCCGCCAGTTCGGTGTCCAGGCCGGTCACCTCCTGCACCACCGCGAAGCGGCCGAGCCGCTGGCCCGCCGGCCCCTTGAAGTCCAGCGTCGCGGTGTGCGTCACCGCACCCTCCGCCACAGTGTAGCCGCGCAGAACGGCCAGTTCGCGCGCGCCATCGGCGCTTCGGATCGTCACCGCCATGCCCAGCCGCGCGTCCAGGCTGGCGAGCGCCACCAGCGGATCGGCGGTCAGCGCGACGTAACCGCGCAGCCGCAGCCCGCCGACCGGCGCCACCGTGGTCACCCGCGGCGCGCCGCCGTCGAGCCAGACGTGGTGCAGCAGGCGCAGCCGGTCACCGCCCTGACGGGCGGCCAGCGCCGCCTTCAGCTCGGCCGGCAGCGCCACGGCGCCGCCCGGCCGGTTCTCGGCCAGCACGGCCAGATCCGGCGCCAGCACGGCGAGGGACGTGAACGCCACCCGCCCTTCCGTGAAGACGCCGCGCCGGTTCACCTCGCCCACCGTCCGGGCCACGGCGCCCGCGTCGGCGGCGGCCAGCGCCTGACCGAGCGCGCCCTCCTTGGCGATCTCCGACGCCGTGGCGCCTAGCAGGTCGAGGTGCCGGTGCCACAGCAGGTCGCCGACGATGCCGTCGGCCAGCCCCTGCGACTGCCGGTCCTGGAAGGTGAAGACGAGATCCTCGTACCGGTTGGTCACGAAGGTCACGACGCCGAGGCTGGCCACCAGCATCAACGCGCCGGCCACCCCGAGGAAGGCGAGGATCGCCTTCCGGCTGCTGCTGGTCCGCATGGCGAAGGCCCCCTGCCGGCTTTGCTCGGCCGCGTGTTACTTGGTGGCGAGCGGCAGGCCCTTGGCCTTCCATTCCTCCATGCCCAGCGCATAGTAGTGGACCTTGGAATAGCCCCACCCCAGCGCCTTCTGCGCGGCGGCGGCGGCGCGCCCGCACTTGACGCCGTTGCAATAGAACAGCACCGGCGTGTCCTTGGCCGCCACATGCTTCGCCATCACGTCCGGCCCGGTGATGTCGGTGTCGATCAGGCGCACGGCGCCCTCGATGTGGCCGGCGTTGAAGTCGCCCTCCTGCCGGTTGTCGAGGATGACCAGGGTCGGCATCGTCTCGACCAGCTTCACGATGCCCTCGGCGTCCACCGTGGTGGCGCCGGGAATCGCCATCGGCGCGTCGGCCGCCCGCGCACCGGCGGACGCAAAAACAAAGACCAGTGCAAACGCGATTCGCGCGAGATACCGCATGGCTTCCCTCCCCTTCCGGCACCCGATTGTCTTCGGTGCCGTTCGATTGTCGAAGCCGAAGCGTAGCGGCCCAGACATTAGCAAATAGTGAATCAAAGAGCCCGCTAATGCACGCATATGCTGTACGTTCATGCTCTGCGATGGAAGACCGCTTGCATTTGGTCTCCAGGCCCGCCGGACGACGCCCCCTCCTTCGCGCAGCGGCGGCGGACGCCTTTCCGTTTGACGGCACGGGGGGCGATGTGGTGGAACGGCCGGCATGAGCGAATCCCCCGAGACCTCCACGCGCGGCTGCGGCGCCTGCACGCTGTGCTGTAAGCTGATGGGCGTGCCCGAATTGAAGAAGCCGTCGGCGCGCTGGTGCGCGTCGTGCGACCAGGGCAAGGGCTGCACCGTGTACGAGGAGCGCCCGCCGTCGTGCAGGAACTTCCAGTGCTTCTGGACGATGGACGAAAACTTCCCCGAAGAGTTCCGGCCCGACCGCATCCACGCCCTGGCCGCCTTCAACGACACGCCGGACAGCTGCGTCCTGCACGTCGACCCGGCGCACCCCAAGGCGATGCGCAGCCCCGAGGTGCAGGCGCTGATCGACGCGCTGCTCAAGACCTACGCCAAGGTCTTCGTGCTGAGCGGCAAGGAAAGCGCCATGCTGACGCGCTGAGGGGAAACGCATGCCGGGACTGTTCATCATCGACCTGACCTACGTCGCGCCGCTCGACGCCGTGGACGCGCATCTGGACGAACACGTCCGCTTCCTGGAGCGCGGCTACGCGGAGGGCCTGTTCCTCGTTTCGGGCCCCAAGGTCCCGCGCAGCGGCGGCGTCGTCATAGCCCGCGCCGAGTCCCGCGAAACGCTGATGGCCGCATTGGCGCAGGACCCGTTCCATCGCCATGGTCTGGCCGAGTACGCCGTCACCGAGATGGTGCCGCGCAAATGGACGCCGGACCTCGACGCGCTGTTCGCTCCGCGGGGCTGAGCCGGACCCCCCCGCGCAACACGCATGGCTCGCGGGTTCGCCCGATGATTTACCATCCCATCGGATGAGGATGGGAGGGACCGGGGATGACCGATCGGGCCGCCGCCGCGCGGCACGGGCCGGGGCTGGCGATCTATGCGCAGCTTGCCGCGGTGGTGCTGTTCTGGGGCACCAACTGGCTGATCATCCGCGCCGCGCTGCCGGACGTCGGCCCCTTCACCCTCAACCTGTTGCGCTTCGGCGGCTCGGCGGTGTTCCTGGCGGCGCTGCTGCCGCTGCTGCGCGCGCCCCCGCTGCCGCCGGCCGGGGAGCGGGCGCCGCTGGCGCTGATCGGCAGCCTGCAGATCGCCGCCATGCTGGCGCTCAGTTCGCTGGGCCTGCTGGTGGTGCCGCCCGGCCGCGCGGCGGTGCTGGCCTACACCATGCAGGTGTGGGCGCTGCCGCTGGGCTGGCTGATCGCCGGAGAACGGCCGCCGCGCCAGCGCGTGCTGGGCGGGCTGCTGGCCTTCGCCGGGGTGCTGGTGTTCTTCAACCCGGCGCTGGTGGACTGGAGCGACCCCGACGTGCTGCTGGGCAACGGGCTGCTGATCGGCTCCGCCATGGCGTGGGCGCTGGGCGCCACGCTGTACCGGCGGCGGCGCTGGCGGGCGCCGTTCTGGACGCAGACCTTCTGGCAGATCGCCGTCAGCGGCGTGATCATCCTGCCCTTCGCCCTGCTGCTGGAGGCGGACCGGGCTATCGCCTGGACACCGACGCTGCTGCTGGCGCTGGCCTACAACTGGGCGGTGGGCACGGCGCTGTGTTACTGGTGGTGGTCGAAGGCACTGGCCTCCATGCCGGCGGCGCAGGCCGGACAGATCCTCTGCCTCGTCCCGGTGACGGCGCTGCTGGAAAGCGCCGTCGTCTACGGCGAACCGCTGACCGCCGGCGTGCTGCTGGCGGTGGCGCTGATCGCCGCGGGGATCGTGATGACGGTGCGGGCCCGTTGAAAACCACCCCTCCCCTGGTCCCACCGGGGGAGGGAGGGGCCCACACGAAGTGTGGGAGGGTGGGGGCAAGTTGTCGGCGAGGATCAGCGGCCCCCTGTCTCCCGCACAAGCCGTCGCCCCCACCCTTCCCACTTCGTGGGCCCCTTCCCTCCCCCGCCGGAGGCGGGGGAGGGAGTGGAAACGCTACTCCGCGGCGCGGTAGATCTCGCCGCCGGTGGTGCGGAAGGTCTCGGCCATGTCGGCCATGCCGGAATTGGCGTAGTCCCGCACCTCCTGGGTGATCTTCATCGAGCAGAACTTCGGCCCGCACATCGAGCAGAAATGCGCCACCTTGGCGCCCTCGGCCGGCAGGGTCTGGTCGTGGAAGCGCTGCGCCGTCTCCGGGTCGAGCGACAGGTGGAACTGGTCGCGCCAGCGGAACTCGAACCGCGCGCGGCTCAGCGCGTCGTCGCGGACGCGGGCGGCCGGGTGGCCCTTGGCGAGGTCGGCGGCGTGCGCGGCGATCTTGTAGGTCACCACGCCCACCTTCACGTCGTCGCGGTCGGGCAGGCCCAGATGTTCCTTGGGCGTGACGTAGCAGAGCATCGCCGTGCCGAACCAGCCGATCATCGCCGCGCCGATGCCGCTGGTGATGTGGTCGTAGCCGGGCGCGATGTCGGTGACCAGCGGCCCCAGCGTGTAGAACGGCGCCTCGCCGCACAGGGCCAACTGCTTGTCCATGTTCTCCTTGATCTTGTGCATCGGCACGTGGCCGGGGCCTTCGATCATCACCTGAACGTCGTGCTTCCAGGCGATCTTGGTCAACTCGCCCAGCGTCTCCAGCTCGGCGAACTGGGCGGCGTCGTTGGCATCGGCGATGGAGCCCGGCCGCAACCCGTCACCCAGCGAGAACGCCACGTCGTACGCCTTGAGGATCTCGCAGATCTCCTCGAAGTGCGTGTAGAGGAAATTCTCCTTGTGGTGCGACAGGCACCATTTGGCAAGGATCGAGCCGCCGCGCGACACGATGCCGGTCACCCGCTTCGCCGTCAGCGGGATGTGGGCGAGGCGCACGCCGGCGTGGATGGTGAAGTAGTCCACGCCCTGCTCGGCCTGCTCGATCAGCGTGTCGCGGAAGATCTCCCAGGTCAGGTCCTCGGCCTTGCCGTTGACCTTCTCCAGCGCCTGATAGATCGGCACGGTGCCGATGGGCACGGGGGCGTTGCGGATGATCCACTCGCGCGTGGTGTGGATGTTGCGGCCGGTGGACAGGTCCATGACCGTGTCGGCGCCCCAGCGGATCGCCCACACCATCTTGTCCACCTCCTCGCCGATGGAGGACGCCACGGCAGAATTGCCGATGTTGGCGTTGATCTTGGTGAGGAAGTTGCGGCCGATGATCATCGGCTCGGCTTCGGGGTGGTTGATGTTGGCCGGGATGATGGCGCGGCCGCGGGCGATCTCGTCGCGCACGAACTCCGGCGTGATGTGGTCGGGGATGGCTGCCCCGAACGATTCGCCGTCGCGCGCGGCCTCCAGCGCCGCTTGCCGGCCGAGGTTCTCGCGCACCGCCACGTACTCCATCTCCGGCGTGACGATGCCGGCGCGGGCGTAGGCCATCTGCGTCACCGTCCGGCCGGGCATGGCGCGCAGCGGACGGCGGACGGCACCGGTTTCCTTCGAGCCGGGAAACACGGCCATGTTGCGCGATTCGCCGGCCGCCAGCCCGTCGTCCTCGGGACGGATGGCGCGGCCCGCGTACTCCTCCACGTCGCCGCGCGCGCGGATCCAGGCGTCGCGCAAGGCCGGCAGCCCCTGGCGGATGTCGACGGCGGCCTCGGCGTCGGTGTAGGGGCCGGACGGGTCGTAGACGCGCACCGGCGGCTCGCCGCCGCCCACGCAGATCTCGCGCATGGCGACGCGCAGGTCGGGGTGCCGCGCGCCGGGCACGTGCAGCTTGCGCGAGGCGGGCAGCGGGCCGGTGGAAACGGTGAAATCGGTGGCGGCGTGGTCTTTGGCGTGGTCTTTGGGCACGGGGGATATCCCTCCTCTCGGTTGCCGAAGACCCGGTTGCCGGAAGAGGGGAAGGGGACGCGAACGCGCCCACGGCCTTGGTTTCCTCCCTTCGCCGGTATGAGCCGGATCAGGTTCGAAGGGTCACCGCGGTGCCGCCCGTCGCGTGCGACGAACGGCCGTCGGTATCTCAGCCCCCTGACCGGGACCCCCCTGGAACGGCGGCGATGGTGGAGCGGCGCCCTCCCATTGTCAAAGGGAAAGCCCGCAAAGGGAAAGCCATCGCCCGCCCCTTCCGATATAAAGGACCGGACGCGGGACGGGAGGTGGGGCGGTGACGGAACAGGCAGCGGTGGCGCGCTCGGCGCCGGGAACGGCGGTGTACGCGCAGATCGCCGGAGTCGTCGTGTTCTGGGGCAGCAACTGGCTGCTGATGAAGATCGCCCTGGCCGACATGGGGCCGCTGACCTTCTCGTTCCTGCGCTATCTGGGCGCCGCGCTGCTGCTGGCCGCCCTGCTGGCCTGGAAGCTGCGCATGCCGCTGCTGCCGGTGATGGGCGACCGCTGGGGCCTGGCGTTCATCGGCCTGCTGCAGGTGGCCCTGATGCCGGCCATGAGCGCCGCCGGGCTGCAGTTCCTGCCGCCGGGGCGCGCGGCGGTGCTGGTCTACACCATGCAGATCTGGGCGTTGCCGCTCGGCTGGCTGATCGCGGGGGAGCGCGTTTCGGGCCAGCGCACGCTGGGGGCGCTGCTGGCGTTCGCCGGGGTGCTGGTGTTCTTCAACCCCACGCTGGTCGATTGGAGCGACCCCAACCAGTTGATCGGCAACGGTCTGCTGCTGACCTCGGCGGCGCTGTGGGCGCTGGCGGCCAGCCTGTACCGCCGCCGCGCGTGGCGCACGCCGTTCTGGACGCAGACGCTGTGGCAGATCGGCGTCAGCGCCGTCGCCATCGGCCCGGTCGCCCTGGTCTTCGAGGCCGACCGCGCGATCAACCCGACGCTCTCGCTGGGTCTGGTGCTGGTCTACAACTGGGTGGTGGCGACGGCGCTGTGCTACGCGTGGTGGTCGAAGGCGCTGACGGCCATGCCGGCCGCGCAGGTCGGGCAGATCGTCTGCCTCGTGCCCTTCACCGCGCTGGGCCTCAGCGCGCTCCTGATGGGCGAGCCGCTGACGCTGTCGGTGCTGGCCGCCGTGGCGCTGATCGGCGCGGGCATCCTGATCACCGTCCGGGCGCCGCGGTAGGGGCGAAGTTATATCCGCTTGAACCCGACCTGAACGGTTTCGGCGTCCCAGCAACCCCCTCGCATTGTCTTCGGCGCGTCACGCCAATCGCTGGCGTCATCCGGCTTTGCCATTGCCGCCATGGCTCGGCGGTAACGTGCACAGAAGCGCCGCCCAGCCTCCATGGCCTGGGTGTAATCGCCGTCCACCTTGGTGATTTCCACGCGGGTGCTCCGCACCTTCATGATCACCTCCATCGCATCAACGGCCGGCACTCAGCGTCGAACGCCAGCCCCGCCAGCTTGCCCAACCTGATGAGCGTCGGAGTGTGCATGGCCGGCCATCCCCTGCCAAGAGCATCAAGGGCGATCACAACGCTCCGAACCGGAATGGGAGCATGCCTGACGCAAGCAATGTCCCAATTCGTCTTGCCTGGGCCTAGGCCCGGGTATCCACGGCGACTCTGGCAAGTTTCCACAGAGGCGTGGATAACCGGGTCAGGCCCGGTCAAGACGATTCGCAAGAGCACTTGAGCCTGGGTCTAGCGCACTGGGAGCCACCACCCCGAACGCCGAACGCCCGCCGTGGGAATTCCCACGGCGGGCGACGGAAACGTGTGCAGCGATGAACCAAGCGGACGCGGATTACTCCGCGGCGGCCGCCTTCTGGTTCATGCCACGGCCGGTGGTGCGCTCGGCGATGCGGGCCGACTTGCCGCGGCGATCGCGCAGGTAGTACAGCTTGGCCCGGCGGACGTCGCCCTTGCGGACCAGTTCGATCGAGTCGATGCGCGGGCTGTAGAGCGGGAACACGCGCTCGACACCCTCGCCGTAGCTGATCTTGCGGACGGTGAACGAGGAGTTCACGCCGGCGTTCTTGCGGGCGATGCAGACGCCTTCGTAGGCCTGCACGCGCTCACGCGTGCCTTCGACCACCTTGACGTTCACGCGCACGGTGTCGCCGGGCGAGAACACCGGAATGGTCTTGCCGGCGGAGACCTTCTCGATCTGCTCCTGCTCGAGCTGCTGCAACAGGTTCATGACACTACACCCCTTTCCTCGGTGCGCCTCGCGGCGGACCCCTTACTCTGTCCTGGGCGACCGTTTCCGGCCCCGCTTCACATCCACCGGGCGGCTTGCCTCGTAGCGCGACCACAGGTCGGGCCGTCGGGCCCGGGTGATCCGCTCCGCCTCGGCCAGCCGCCAGGCGCGAACTCGTTCATGGTGCCCGGACAACAGAACGTCGGGCACCGTGCGCTCCACACCCCGCCCGTCGGTCCAAACCGCGGGCCGCGTGTAGTGGGGATATTCCAGCAATCCCCGCTCGAAACTCTCTTCCCCGGCCGTCTCCACGTTGCCCATGACGCCCGGCAGCAAACGCACCACGGCATCGATCAGGGCAAGCGCGGCCGGCTCGCCACCGGACAGCACGAAATCGCCGAGGCTGACCTCCTCGACCTCGTGCGCGTCCAGCACCCGTTCGTCGACCCCTTCGTAGCGGCCGCAGAGCAGCGTGACCCTGGGGGCCGCGGCCAGCTCCTTGACCAGCTCCTGGTCCAACACCCGGCCGCGCGGCGACAGGTAGATCACCCGGCCGCGCCCTTCCATCCCCGGCGGACCGCAGGTTTCGGTGAACGCGGCATCGAGCACGTCGGGCCGCATCACCATACCCGCACCCCCGCCGAAGGGGGTGTCATCGACGGAGCGGTGTTTATCGCGCGCAAAAGCGCGAATGTCCACTGTTTCGAGTCCCCAGACCCCATTTTCCAGGGCCTTCCCGGCAAGGCTGTGGCCTAGCGGACCGGGGAACATCTCGGGAAACAGAGTCAACACCGCAACGGTCCAGACGCGTGGGCCCTCGGCGCCGTGGTTCACGGCTCCTCCTCCCCCGCATCGTCCCGCTCCTCCGGCCGCGCTTCCACCACGTCGGGCGGTTCCACCACCACGCGCCCGCCCTTGACGTCCACCACCGGCACGACGGCCCGGGTGAAGGGCAGCAGCTCCGTCCGCCCGTCGGGCGTGCGGATCTCCAGCATGTCGCCGGCCCCGAAGTCGTAGAGCGCCAGCACCGTGCCGAAGGGTGTGCCGTCCGCCCGCTCGGCCCGCAGGCCGATCAGGTCGGCGTGGTAGAACTCGTCCGCGTCCTCCGTGTCCGGCAGCGCCGAGCGATCGACGAACAGCCGGACGCCGGCCAGGGCCTGCGCCTGCTCGCGGGTCGTCACGCCGTCCACGCGGGCGAGCCAGAGATCCTTGTTCGATCCCTGGAGCGTCACGCGGAAGGCGCGGGTTCCCGATTCGTCGGACAGCGGCCCATAGGCGGCCACGGCCTTGGGGTCCCCGGTGAAGCTCTTCAGCTTCACCAGCCCCCGCACGCCGTGCGACCCGGCGAACTGACCGACACAGACCTTGGTGGACATCGTCACTCCCTCCCTCCCTCGCCCCGGGGGAGGGCTGGGGTGGGGGTACCGACAAGGAACATGCGCTGATCCTCGCCCGCACCCTCACCCGGCGCTTCGCGCCACCCTCTCCCCGGAGGGGAGAGGGGCACGATCACTCGCCGGCGGCGGCGGCGGCAGCGGCGGCGGCGGCGGCCTTGGCGCGCTCCTGGGCCTTCGCCTTCGGCGCGGACTTCTTCGGCGTCTCGCGGATTTCCGGCTTGGCGATCAGGCCGGCGTTGGCGAGGAACAGGACCACGCGGTCGGTCGGCTGCGCGCCCATCGACAGCCAGTGCTTGGCACGGTCGGCGTTCAGGACGATGCGCTGGGCGTCGTCGCGCGGCAGCATCGGGTTGTAGGTGCCGATCTTCTCGACGAAGCGGCCATCGCGCGGGCTGCGCGCGTCGGCGACGACGATCGAGTAGAACGGGCGCTTCTTGGCGCCGCCGCGGGCGAGACGGATCTTCAGAGCCATGAGTCGAGTAACTTTCCTGCTGAGTGGTTGAAAACGTCGCTGTTGATCACGAGCCCGTGTGGCACACGGCCTCGATGCGGTTGCCGTCGGGATCGATGACGAACCCGGCGTAGTAATCGGGGTGGTAGCGCGGCCGCAGGCCCGGCGCGCCGTCGTCCCGGCCGCCGGCGGCCAGCGCCGCCGCGTGAAAGGCATCGACCGCCGCGTGCGTCGGCGCGCGGAACGCCACGTGCACGCCGGACGGCGAACAGGCCGCGCCATCCTCGGGCGCGCCGATCCAGAAGTGCGGGTGGTCCTCGCCATAGCCGGCGGTGCGGCCGAAGTCCATCATGCGCGTGTAGCCGACGGTGGCGAGCACGGCGTCGTAGAAGGCCCGCGCGCGGTCGATGTCGGAGACGGGCAGCGAGATGTGGTCGATCATCCGAACGGCCCCTTCAGCCCGCGCGGCATCAGACCGCCCAGGCCGTGCCGCATGAGCCCCTTCTTGCCCAGCTTCTGGACCTGCTTCATCATCGAACGCATGTCCTCGAACTGCTTCAGCACCTTGTTCACCTCCTGAACCGTGGTGCCGGACCCGGCGGCGATGCGCTTGCGGCGCGACGCCTTGATCAGTTCGGGGGTCTTGCGCTCCTGCTTGGTCATCGACGAGATGATCGCCTCCTGGCGCTTCAGCATCTTGTCGTCGATCTTCTTGTCCTTGAGCTGGTCCTTGATCTTGCCGACGCCGGGCAGCAGGCCGAGCAGGCCGCCCATGCCGCCCATCTTGCGGATCTGCTTGAACTGCGCGGCCATGTCGTCGAGGTCGAAGCCCTTGCCCTGCTCCATCTTGCGGGCGAGCTTCTCGGCCTCCTCGTGGTCGATCGCCTCGGCCGCCTTCTCGACCAGCGACACCACGTCGCCCATGCCCAGGATGCGGCCGGCCACGCGGTCGGGGTGGAACGGCTCCAGCGCGTCGATCTTCTCGCCGACGCCCAGCAGCTTGATCGGCTTGCCGGTGATCTGCCGCATCGACAGCGCGGCGCCGCCGCGCGCGTCGCCGTCCACGCGGGTCAGCACGATGCCGGTGATGCCGACCTTGTCGTTGAAGTTGGTGGCGACGGTGACCGCGTCCTGGCCGGTCATGGCGTCGGCGACCAGCAGCGTCTCCACCGGCCGGGTGGCGTCGCGCACGGCCGCCACCTCGGCCATCAGCTCCTCGTCGATGGCGAGGCGGCCGGCGGTGTCGAGCATGACCACGTCGAAGCCTTCGAGGCGCCCGGTCTCCATCGCGCGCTTGGCGATGTCCACCGGCCCCTGGCCCATCAGGATGGGCAGCGTGGCGACGCCGATCTGCTCGCCCAGGACCTTCAGCTGCTCCTGCGCGGCCGGGCGGCGCACGTCCAGCGACGCCATCAGGACCTTCTTGCGGTCCTTGGTCTTGAGGCGCAGCGCGATCTTGGCCGTGCTGGTCGTCTTGCCCGAGCCCTGCAGGCCGACCATGAGGACGGGCACCGGCGCGGCGGCGTTGAGGTTGATCTCCTCGCCGACGCCCAGCATCTCCACGAGGCAGTCGTGGACGATCTTGATGACCTGCTGGCCCGGCGTGATCGAGCGCAGCACCTCCTGCCCGACCGCCCGTTCCTTGACCTGGGCGACGAACTGCTTGACCACCGGCAGGGCGACGTCGGCCTCCAGCAGCGCGATGCGCACTTCGCGCAGCGCCGCGGAGACGTCCTCCTCGCTCAGCGCGCCACGGCGGCGCAGCTTGTCGAAGATATCGCCCAGACGTCCGGTCAGGCCTTCGAACATGGGGTCCTCGAGGTTCAGCGGGGCTCCACCGGCCGGCCGGACACCCTTTCGCCAAACGCAAACACGCCAGTGCGCGATACTCGCGGACTGGCGGGGCGCGGCAAGGCGCGATGTCCTCGGCTCGACGGAGCTGGGGGTCGCACCATACGGACGGCGGGGGGGCGGAGTCAACCGTGGCCTTCCGGTGCGGTCCTTCCGCGGATGCCGCGCTGCCGAAAGGCGCGATGGACGCCGGGGCGGCGGTGCATATATCTTTATTTGAATTAATTCTTACCGGCGGTTAACCGTTTCTTTGTCGCTTTGCGGCAAGCTGGGCTGCCTTACAGCAGAGAGGATCGGGGGAATGTCCTCGTCGCAGGGCTTCGGGTCCAATTCGCAGCGCACAAAACTGACCCAGAGCCAGCTCAACGTCATCCTGCTGCGCCATCAGGCCTTCCGGAAGAGCATGCCGGGCGGCGTGCGCGCCAGCCTGAAGATGCGCGACCTCTCGCATCTCGACCTGTCGGGCATCGACCTGTCGGACGCCGACCTGTCCGGCGCCAAGCTGTTCAGCGCGCGCCTGACCGGCGCCAACCTGCAGAACGCCAACCTCTACGCCGCCGACCTGCGCCTCGCCAACCTGGAGAAGGCCGACCTGCGCCGGGCCGACCTGCGCGGCGCCTGCCTGCGCGGCGCCGTGCTGAGCGAGGCGATCCTGGTCGAGGTGGACCTGCGCGACGGCACGCTGCTGCACTACACCGAGAGCGGCGACGTGCGCGAGCATAACTTCGATTCGTCGGTCATCACCGCCGAGCTGACGGCCGCCACGCTGCGCGCCGCCGACATGTCGCGGGCCAAGCTGGCGAATGCCTTCGTCATGCAGGCCGACCTCACCGACGCGGTGCTGCGCGGCGCCAAGTTCCAGCGCGCCAACCTGACCAACACCAACCTGACCGGCTGCGACCTGACCGACGCCGACCTGTCGGAGGCGAACCTGTCCGGCGCCAAGCTGTCGGGTGCGGTGCTGACCGGCGCCGCCATCGGCCGCACCAACTTCACCAACGCCAACCTGATCGGCGCCATCCTCGACGCCGGCCAGCTGCGCTCGCCCAACCTCGCCAGCGCCGTGCTCGCCAAGACGCTGGACAACCCCGAACGCGAGCTGCGCGACATCCTGCAGGCCCACCTCTCCTGGATCGACAGCGGCGGCAAGGATGGCAAGCGCGCCGACCTGTCGGCGCTCGACCTGTCCGGACGCAAGCTTGACGGCATCAACCTGTCGGCGGCGATCCTCCAGTGCATCACCCTGCGCGGCGCGTCGCTGGCGGGGGCGACGCTGGCCATCGCCGACATGTCGCTGTCCGACCTGCGCAAGGTGGACTTCACGAAGGCCGACCTGCGCGGCATCAACTTCGAACGCGCCACGCTGTCCAACGCCAACCTGACGGAGGCGCAGCTCGGCCCCGTGCACATCCAGACCATGAGCGGCCACGTCTGGCGCGCCAACCTGCAGCGCGCGCGCATGAGCATGGCGATCCTGCGCAACGCCGACCTGCGCAAGGTGAACCTCGCCGGCGCCAACCTGACGGGCGCCGATCTGCGCGGCGCCAATCTGAGCGAAGCCGACCTCAGCGGCGCCGACCTGACCGGCGCCGACCTGGACGGCACGAACCTCGACGGCGTCGTGACGACGGAAACGGTGGGGCTGGAGAAGTAGGTCGGGCTGAAACCCGACCCGCGTTTTTCCGCTTATCCGGGACGCCGGTTCACCCAGGCGCCCGAGCTGTAGGCGGTGCGCACGTGCCGGATCAGCAGGTTGCGCGCCTCGATGAGCTGGGCCATGCGCTCGCGGCAGCCGACCACGCCGGTGTCCGGGTGGTAGACGGGCGCCAGTTCGCGGAAGCGGCGCACCACCCGGTCCTCGTCGAAGCACCACTCGTTGACGAAGCCGAACAGGGAGGCGGCGTCGCGCACCTGCGTCAGCTTGCCGTCGAGCGGCTGGAAGGACACGCGCTCCAGCGCGTTGGACAACGCCTTGTTGCGGTAATCCAGCTTCTCGACCGCCGTTTCCAGCCGCGCAACCTCCGCTTCGGCGACCAGCCGCCAGGCCGCGGGATCGGCCAGCGCCAGCGCCGTGGCGAGCGCCCGGCGGATCGTCGGATCGTCCAGGCCGGGCTGCAGCCGCAGTTCCAGGAACGACGCCTCCTCCCCCTCCGGCGCGCCGGGGTCGGGAACGCGCAGCGCCGGATCGGTGAGCAGCAGCACGGAGCCGGCAAGCTCGGCCACGCCGACGTTGCGCCGCGCCGCCAGATCGAGGACGGCGGAACACAGGGCCGCGCTGCAGGGAACGGTGTAGGCCACGCTGTGCACGCCGGGCCGACCGGTCGTCGGGGTGGCCGCGGGGAAGGCCCCCGGATGCGCGTGCACGCCGAACCGCCCCACGCCGGACCGCCCCACGCAGGACTGGTGGTCCAGCGCGTCCATCGGGAAGCCATCGGGTGCGGTCATCGGCGGCACCTGTTTGCGGGCGGCACCAATTTTAGTGCGTGCGCATCGATTCTATCGCAAGTTCTGGATTCCGCGCAACCCACCTCCGCGGCGCGGGAGGTGTACCCAGGACAAAGAGTCGCGGTGACCAAATCCCCCTCCCCCGCCCCCGGCGGGGAGGGAGACATCATCGCCGGGCCGCCTTCGGCGTTCCCAGCTTGTCCAGGAGGTCGCCGATGTAGGCTTCCTCGGTCTTGCCGGACATGGCGGCGAAGCCTTTCAGCATCTGGCCGCCGAAGGTGAAGACGCTGGTCAGGTCGATGCGCCAGCCGCCGGCCTCGCGCACGAAGTCGGCCGGCACCAGCGCCGGCTTGCTGTCCACCAGCAGCAGCGCCGAGGCGCGGTCGCCCCGCACCCGCACCGGCCCCAGCGCGGCCTGCCGGATCACGTTGGGGCCGAGCCAGCCCCGCTTCATCGCGTGGTCGGCGAGGTCGGCCACTTCCAGGCGCCGCAGTTCGGCCGGGGGCACGTGGCGGCGCAGGCCCAGCG
>DASWVP010000028.1:0-10062 GCA_036401175.1 Azospirillum sp.
GCTGTACGGCGTTCACCCGGTGGCCGCCGCCTGGGTCAATCCCGAGCGCCGGGTGCGCCGCCTTCTGGTTACCGATTCGGCGCGCGATGCGCTGGCCGAGGCGTTCGCGGAGGCCAAGCGGCTGGGCATCTCCCGGCCGGAGCCGACTCCGGTGGAGCGCGCCGAACTCGACCGCATGCTACCGGCCGGCGCCGTGCACCAGGGGGTGGCGCTCGATTCGGGGCCGCTTCCGGAAATGGGACTGGACGAGCTGTGCGCCGCCGCGGCCGTCGATTCGCGGATGCTGATCGTCGTCCTCGATCAGGTGACGGACCCGCACAACGTCGGCGCGATTCTCCGCTCGGCCGCCGCCTTCGGCGCGCGCGGGGTTCTGGTCACCGAACGGCACGCCCCCGAGGTCACGGGCGTGCTGGCCAAGAGCGCGTCCGGCGCGCTGGAGGCGGTGCCGCTGATTCGCGTCGGCAATCTCGCCCAGGCGCTGAAGGAACTGCAGCAGGCGGGGTTCTGGTGCGTCGGCCTCGCCGAGTCGGGGGCCCGCACCCTGTCGCAGCTCGACCTAGACGGGCGGACGGCGATCGTGCTGGGCGCCGAGGGGCCGGGCCTGCGGCGGCTGACCATGGAGCGCTGCGACGAGATCGCCCGCCTGCCCACGGGCGGCCCCATCGGCAGCCTCAACGTGTCGAACGCCGCCGCCGTGGCGCTTTACGAGGTCGCGCGCCGGCGATGAGCCGCACGCTTGTTCCGAACGCGGCGGGGCGCTAGTCTGTGCGCCACGCCGACCAAAGGCATGCCGGATTAGCTCAGCTGGTAGAGCAGCTGATTTGTAATCAGAAGGTCGCGGGTTCGATTCCTGCATCCGGCACCATCTTTCGTCGCCCCCCCTGCTGGCGCGCCTATGCCGGGGGCCGAAGCCGCCGATTCGCCCGGTGAGGTTGCGCCGTTCGTCCTGCGACTCTCTCGCATCCCGCCCCCTTCGGGGCTGCCCGGCTTCGCCACACCCTACTCCGCCTCCCCTTTCGCGCGGAGGAGCCGTGCGCGGTAGAGTCCGAGTCGACCCAACGCCATGGGGTCGCCTCCCTGTTCAACTGGCCCGCCCGCCGACCCGGGCGGGCCGTTTTTATGCGAGGCGCCATGCCGATCTTCGTGTTTCCCGATGAGCCCATCTGGAACGAAGAGGCCGACGCGGTCGAATTCGCGGTGGAGGTCGGCGAGTACCGCGGCCGCGTCTTCGTGCCGCGCCGCGCCCTGCAAACCCTGCTCGGCCACACGCCGAAGCCGGAGGAGGCGTTGCAGGCCGTCAGCCTGGAGCCCGCGGTGTTCGAGCGCGCCGTCGAAATGCGGATCATCGACCGCAAGCTCGATCCCGACGCCAACGTGCACCTCACCGCCCGCGACATCCGCCGCGCCGCGCCGCAGTAGCGTTTCGGCCGAATTGCTCAATCGCCGGCACGTGCTACGATCGTCGTCGGAGGCACGTCGCATGAGTCACTTCCAGCACCACGCGGGCGGCGGAGCCGACGACGCCGGGCGGCCGCTCGGCATCCTCGTCCGCTCGTACCCGGAGGATCCGGATTGCGTGGGCGTCCGCATCACCGACCGCGAGTACCTGCTGACCCGCCAGGACGCCATGGAACTGGCCCTGCAACTGCTGGAGGCGGCCGGCGTCGGCCTGCTGAGCGACCTCGGCTCACCGGAAACCAACAACCCATGAGAATCGTATCATGAGCGCAGAACGCGCGATCACCCTCCTCGTCCTCATGGTCGCCATCATCGGCGTCGGCGTGGCGCTGCACCGGCAAGGCGCGATGGGCCGCGGCGCGCTGGCCATCGTCGTCGCCATGACGGTGACGATCGTCGGCTTCCTGTTCCTCACCTACTCCTGACGGGAACCCGCCGCCCGGGCGTCGGTTCACGGGGATACGCGTCCCGCAACCGAACGCCGACGGAAGGCTCCCGCATGGCCGACGAGATCGAACCCACCAAGCGCCCGCCCGGCATGGCGGCCGAGCGCCTGCGCAACGACATCGACGCCGGACGCACCGGCGACAAGGTGCCCCACCCCGACCCGGCCGCGGCGCCCCTGGGCACCGACGACGAGGCCGCCGGCACCCGCCCGCCACCCGCCGTGGGCAACGACCGCATCGCCCCGGAAGACGCGCGGATACCGCCCGGACAGAGGAAGGGCCCGACCAGGGGCGACCCGTTCAGCGGCTGACGCTCAGCGGCTGAACGGGTCGCGCCCCCGGCCGCGAGACGACGAAAACCCCGCCGGTGGGAACGCCGGCGGGGTTCGATTCGTTGCGGCCGCGCGGACGCGGCGGCAGGGACCTCCGTGGGCGCCCGTCCAAGCCGCTCAGAAGTAGCGCTCGGAGATGCGGACCACGTCGTCCGGCATGACCCGCGTGGTGATCGGGGCCTTGTAGGTCCCCTTCTTCGGGTCGGAGCCGCGCGTGATGAGGATGAAGTCCTCCTTGGCGCGGTAGGTGAAGCCCCCGGCCATGGCGATGGCCGACAGCGCGGTCATGCCGTTGACGTACTGGTACTGGCCGGGGTTGCGCACCTCGCCCAGGATGAAGAACGGCCGGTGGTTCAGCACCTCGACGCTGACCTTGGCGTCCTTGACGTAGCCCTGCGACAGGCGCTTGGAGATGTCCTGCTCCAGGGCGCGGGTGGTGCGGTCCCTGGCCGGCACCTCGCCGATCAGGGGCATGGCGACCTGGCCCGAGCCGTCGACGCGGAACTCGCCCGACAGCTGGTCCTCGCCGAAGACGATGACGCGCACGGCGTCGCCCGGGCCAAGGCGGTAGTCGGTGGCCATCGCCAGGCCTTCCGGCTCCATCGGGGCATCGATGCCGGCGCAGCCGGACACGCCCGCGCCGATCGCGGCGCCGATGACGGACATCCCGAGCACGCGGAACACTTTACGTCGATTCATCCCAAACCCTTCCCTCGCTCGTGTTTCCGAACGGATCGCCGCGCCGCATCCGGCACGGCAGCCCCCGGTGGTTCCGAGTAGAAGGTAGCAACTCGCGGCGATCTGGGAAAAAGTGGAGACGAATTACCACCAGCGGGCGGATCGTTCAGCCGTATTTGGGAAGCATTGAAAACAAATGCGCCCGCCGGGATGGCGGGCGCAGTCGTTGACGGCGATGTCGGCCCGGCTCAGAGCTGGGCGCCGACACGCAGGTAGACGAGGTTGTCGGAATAGTCGTTCACCGCGTTCGACTGGCGCGTCTCGTAAGTATAGCCGCCGGTCAGGAAGACGTTGCGGTTCACGTTGTACGTTGCGCCGGCGCCCAGCGTGTAGGTCTTGTCGGAACGCTCGATGCCGTTGTACTCGTCCTGGCGGTACTGGGCGCGGCCGTTGATCAGCAGCGACCGCAGCAGTTCGTGATCGACGCCCACGGCGAACAGCGTGCGGGTGTAGCTGGACGCCAGGGTGACGCCCTGGAACGCCGTCGTCTCGCGCACCTGCCGGCTGACGCGGCCCTGCACGGTGGTGAGCTGCGTCACCGTCCAGGTCAGGGCGCCGCCGAAGCCGACGCCGCTGAAGTCCTTCAGGCGCGGATCGGTAAAGTCCTTGCTGAGGTAGCCGACATAGGCTTCGCCGCGCAGCAGGCCGGTGAGGTCGGCCGAGGCGCCGACGGCCAGCTCCTTGCCCGTCGAATCGCGGTCGCGGCCGGAATAGTCGGTGTCGCGCCGGTAGGCCGTCTTGCTCAGCGTGCCCTGGACGAAGGCCTCGTAGCCGTCGATGAACTCATAGCCGACGCGCGCCGTGCCGGCGTATTCCCACCGGTTGCGGTCGTCCTGGCGTTCGACGAAGCCACCCACCAGCTGCGCGTCGTCGAAGTCGTAGTAGTGCGCAAGGCCGGTCAGGCGCGCGCGGATGCGGTTGAAGGTCTGGCGCACCCCCACCTCGCCGCCAGTGGCGTAATAGATGATCGGCTTCTCGACCGAGTTCAGGACGTCCGCGTCGCCGGGGCTCTCGTGCTCGCGGCGGTGGAAGACCGCGCCGGTCAGCGTCGTGTTGCGCAGGACGTCCAGCCGGCCGTCCGCGTTGAACCGGTAATCCTCGTAGTTCATGCGCTTGAACTCGCGGAAGCGCGCGACGTCCGCCGCGGCCGTGAGGTTCAGGGCGTGGTTGTTCCAGTCGGAACGCACGTTCACCTGCGGCCGCGCCACGAAGATGAAATCGTGCTCGGTGTTGTTCTGGGTCGCGAAGACGTTGCTGTCGTAGGTCGTGCCCACCTCGGCGCGCGGCAGGATGTTGAACCCGCCCACGCGCGCGCCGAGCTGCTCGACCTCGGGGCGGCGACGCTCCAGCACCGTCTCGCCGCGCTGGAGATCCTGGGCGACGGCCGGGGCGGCCAGACCGGCGGCCGTGACGGCCAGGGCGAAAATCGACAGGGAGGTGTGCTTCATGGGATCACCGCGCAAAGGCTGGACGGCCGGGGGAATGCATCCTGCACCGCCCCACGCCGGAACGGTCAATTGCCGCCAAGACAACCCACACCGTGACGCCAAGGCAACAGTGAAGCAAGGGTGCCAGGGCTTTTGCGCGCCGCTGTGTTCCCGGCGCAACAAAACACGCTGTTTACGCGCATGCGGGGGATCGGCTTTACGCCGAACCAAGACAAAGGTAATAGGACTACTTCGCCAAACGCAGGTGTTCACCGACGGCGCGGCACAAGCCCTCCAGCCGGCCGGCGGGACTCAAGGGGCCGAGCGCGCCTTGCAGCCGGTCCACGTTCAAAACGAACGCGTCGTGGTGGCGCGGGTCGGTGATGCGCAACTCGCCCGCCCCATACCCCTCCATCACCCACAGCGCCAGCCGCCCCACCGCGACGGCACGCCCGGACCCCAGGTTCCACGTGCCGGTCAGGCCGAGCTTCAGCACGGCCGCCAGCGCGCGGGCGAAATCGTCGTCGGGCAGGAAGTCGCGCCGCACGAACGGGCTGACGTCGAAGCGGATGCAGCCCTCCGCCGCCAGCGTGTCCAGCATCCGGTTCATGAACATCGCCCGGCCGGGCACCCGGTCGAAACCGACGATGTTGGCGATGCGCAGCACCGTCAGCCGGTCGCCCAGCAGGGCGCGCAACGCCTCCTCGGTGCGCAGCTTGTTGGCGCCATAGTGGTCGGCGGGGCCGAGCGGCCCGTCCTCGGCCGGCCCGCCGCCGTCGATGTCGGCCAGCGCCGCGGGGTCGTACACCTTGCGCGTGCTGAGCAGGACGAAGCCCAGGCCACGGTCGGCGGCGGCGCGCCCCGCGGCGAGGTCGGCATCGATGGCCGGGTCATAGGGGCCGCGGCGGAATTCCGGGTGCAGCGCGAAGTTGACGACCGTGCGGATGCCGTCGAACACGCCGGGGCGGTCCAGCTCGCCATGGCTGACGAAGCGGCAGGGCGGCCGCGCCGGGCAGGCGGCGAAGGCGCCGGCCAGCACGCTGTTGCGGCCGACGACGAGGATAGCGGGCGCGGGCATGCGGGCCCCTCCGAGGCTGCGTGGGCGCGGCCCCCTACACGTAGGAAGGAGCCCGAAGGAAGGGGCCCGGTTGACCGGGCCGCCGCGGCGCACAGGTCACAAGCCAGGAGGTACAGGACCATGGCCGACGACGTCAACGCGCCCCGCGAGCTGCCGCGGCAGCCCCTGCCCAAATCGCCCAAGCGCCCCACCGACCAGACCACGCCCCCCTACACGCCCGGCGGCGTGCCGGAACCGGAGGGCGACGTGCCGCACTCCACCGCCGAGCGCACCCCGCCGCCTTCGACGCTGCCCCCGAAGCGCAAGCCCTGATCACCAGCCCGGCTCGGCTTACCTTGCGTCGGCGGGCCCGAGTCGGCGGCCCCGAGTCGGGGGCCCCGAGTCGGCGGGCTTTCGCGGCTGCATAGATAGCATTCGTTTAAATTTCACCAATAATTTGCGCTAACTGTGGCCGTATGCCGCAGCAAACGGCCTCGGAAACCGTTGCCGCACGAATCTTCGTTCCCTAGTCTTCGTCCAAAGAAGTACTACTTAGCGCATAGCTGGACGGGCGAGCGCCCGCCGAAGGGCCTAGACGAGATGCTGCGAATCCGGGCGGTGCGGTGCCGGCCGGAGGCGCTCCCGCGGTAGCGACGAAAACGAGGCGACGGACAATGCGCGTGACTGCTTACAAGATCGAGACGGACATCGAGCCGACCGACATCCCGGAAACGCCCGCCCAGGACGCGCCGCTGCCCGAAGACTACTCGCTGGCCGAGCAGATCAACCACCGCCTGCGCCGCGCCCACCAGCGCGCCAGCGGCCTCTTCCTGGAAACCATCGGCGACGGGCAGCTGACGCCGACGCAGTGGTCCGCCCTGGTGACGCTGAAGCGTGAAGGGGCGTTATCGCAGAACCAGCTCGGCCGCCTCACCTACATGGACCCGGCGACCACGCAGGGCGTCATCCTGCGCCTCGTCGAACGCGGACTGGTCGAGCGCCATCCCGACCCGCAGGACCGCCGCCGCACCAGCGTGCGGCTGACGGCCAACGGCCGGGCCATCGTGGCGAAGCTGCTGCCCAACGCCGTGCAGGCGCACGCCCGCACGCTGGAGCCGCTGAACGCGGACGAGCGCCGGCAGTTCCTCGACCTGCTGGCCCGCCTGATGTAGAGGCGTTCGCGGCGTTGGGTCGAGCGTCAGCGAAAACCCAACGCCGGAACGTTACGCCGTCACGTCCAGCAGCTTCTTCGTCATGTCGTTGGTGGTCTGCAAGACCTTGGCGTTCACCGCGAAATCGAGCTGCGCGGAAGTCACGTCGAGGATCACGGCGGGGTCGAGGTTGCCGGACGCCAGCTGTTCGGTGGCGGCGGAGGCCCGCGCCTGGGCGTTCTGCACGCCGGCCAGCGCCGCGGCCATGGGATCGGGAAGCGCCATCGCCGGCGCGCCGGTCGGGCTGATGTCCATGACGATGCCTCCGAATCCAGACGTTCGGGCAAGCCTACGCCGGCCGCCTTAACGGCCGATGAACGCCGCCAGCCGTTCCAGGAAGGCCCGCACCTCGGCCGGGTCGCGCAGGCTCCAGCCGGCGGCGGTCGGGCCGGGCGGGTCCATGACGCGCACCCCCACGCCGCGCCCCTCCAGCGCGCGGAAGGCGTCCTCGTCCGTCTCGTCGTCGCCCAGATACAGCGGCACGGCGTCGCGCAGGCCAAGCGCGTCGATCAGCGCCAGCACCGCGCGCCCCTTGTCCCACGGCAGGTTGGGGCGCAGCTCGTGGATCTCCTTGCCGCCGGTGATGCGCAGGTCCGTGTGCCCGGCGGCCACGGCGCGCACGACGTCGGCCACCGCCGGCTTGGCCGCCGCGTCGGCCAGCCGTGTGTGCACGGCGATGGCGAAGCGCTTGCGCTCCACCAGCACGCCCGGAACGCCGGCCAGGCGGGCGCGCAGGTCCGCTTCCGCCGCGTCCAGGGCCGGCACGTACTCCAGCCCGATCTGCGTGCGCAGGCGGGGGCCGCGCATGTCGTAGCCGTGGCTGCCGGCGTAGACCAGCGACTCGATCCCCACCAGCGCGCCGACGTCGTCCAGGTCGCGCCCGCTCACCACCGCTACCGGGCAGCGCCCGGCAAGCGCCGCCACCGCCGCGCGCGTCGCCGGATCGAGCGCCGCCAGCTCCGGCCGGTCGACGATGGGCGTCAGGGTGCCGTCGTAATCCAGGAACACCGCCGGGCGGCGGTCGCCCAGGACGGCGGCCAGCGAGTCGAAGTTCCGCAAGGCGGATGCACGGTCGGCGTGTGGCACGGGCATGAGGTCTCCTGCTGTCGGACACCCGAAGGGAACGCTTCGCCCGCCCACATGTCACGGCGCGATGATCAGGGGAGATAACCAACTGTTGCGCTGGGGCAACACGCCCCCCTCAAAACACGACGGCCCCGCGAGGGGCCGTGTTTTGCTGTTGCGAGCGGACGCGGATTTGATAATTTTGCAGTGCAGCAAGCGATTGCTGCTTCGCCCTTCTTGGGCGTTTCCTCCCTAAACTCAGGCCGCTGCTCTCAGCGGCCTTTTTTCTGCCAGAAAACCCTCGCTTAGGGCAAGCCCTGACGAAAGGAATACTCCTTTCGCCCCCGCGGCGGCGCAACGATCGGCCGGTCACGGGCGGCTTTCGCGCACACCTCTTGCCCCGCGCCTCCGCCGGAGGTTAGCTGGCGTCCGGCAAAAGGAGCCGCCAGAGGGAGGATGCGCATGACGGCCCTTACCGAAGCCCTGGTCAACGCCACGATCCACACCGGCGACGCCGTGCTGGACGATGCCGCGGTGCTGATCGCGGGCGGCCGGATCGCCGACGTGTGCACCGCGCGCGACGTGCCGGCGGGCGTGCCGGTGCGGGACCTGGGCGGCGGCGTGCTGGCGCCGGGCTTCATCGACCTTCAGGTGAACGGCGGCGGCGGGGTGCTGTTCAACGGCTCCCCCGACGTGGCGGCATTGCGCCGCATCGCGCGGGCGCACCGGCGCTTCGGCACCACCGGGCTGCTGCCCACGGTCATCACCGATGCGCGGGACGTGCGCCGCGCCGCCGTGGCCGCCGTGCGGCAGGCGCTGGCGGACGGCGTTCCCGGCATCCTCGGCCTTCACCTGGAAGGCCCGCACATCAACGCCGAGCGCCGCGGCGTGCACGACGCCCGCTTCATCGCCCCGCCCGGCGCCCCACCCGACGCCGACGACATTGCACTGCTCACCGCGCTGCTTCCCCACCCGACGCTGGTGACGCTGGCGCCCGAGGTGGTGCCGGCCGACACCATCCGCGCGCTGGCGGACGCCGGCGTGCGTGTCGCCGCCGGCCACACCGCCGCCGCGTGGGAGGAGATGCGCGCCGGCTTTGCCGCCGGAGTGAGCGCCGTCACGCACCTCTACAACGCCATGAGCCAGCTCGCCGGGCGCGAACCGGGCGCGGTGGGCGCGGCGCTGGTCGAGGATTCGTGCCGCTGCGGCATCATCGTCGACGGCCACCACGTGCACGACGCCGCTGTCCGCCTCGCCTGGAAGGCCAAGCCGCCGGGCACGCTGTTCCTGGTGACCGACGCCATGCCGCCGGTGGGCATGGCGGACGGCGATTTCACGCTGTATGGCGAGACGGTCACCGTCCGCGACGGCCGCTGCGTCAGCGCCGACGGGCGGCTCGCCGGGTCGGCGCTGGACATGGCGACGGCCGTGCGCAACGCCGTGCGGCGCATCGGCATCCCGCTGGACGAGGCGCTGCGCATGGCGTCCACCTACCCCGCCCGTTTCATGGGCATGGACGACCGCCGCGGCCGCATCGCGCCGGGCCTCGCGGCCGACCTCGTCCACCTGGACGACGGCCTGCGCCCCCGCGCCACCTGGATCGCCGGAGAAATGGAGCCGTGCTGACCGCCGCGCGCCACGTCAGGCGTTTTCTTCCGCCGGTTTCTGTCGTATAGAGGCGTCCGACCCGCCATCCCCACGCCTTGGGAGACCTCCGATGGACTTCGCCATCATCGCACTCATCGTCGCCTTCTTCTTCTGGCAGACGGTCACCGACTGATACGGACGGCGCCTGAAGGCGCCGTCCGTATCACCCTTTCGATCAATGCCATCGCATTGATCTGTCGGGTTTTACCGGCGGCGCTTGATGGAAGCGATCAAGCGCCGCCGGTATGACCAGTCGCCTCAACCATTCACCACCCCACCCGATACACGCAGGAAACTCAGATCATGGACCCCTACTGGACCGAAGCCGCCGCTCGCCTCGCCGCCCTCCCCGAAAGCCAGCGCGAAACCGCACTTCGCGTCATGGGCGGCAAGCAGGCCGAAGCCCTGCGCCAAGTCCTGCGGCAACAGCCCGTCACCGCGCACCCGGCCGCCGCTCCCATGACCGCGGAACAGGCCACCAGCATCATCCAGGCCGAACGCCAACGCCAGATCGCGGCCGAAGGCTACACCGCCGAGCACGACGACGAGCACGGCGTGATCGCGTTCCTCAAGGCCGCCACGGCTTACCGGACCAGCAACCCCACATTCTGGCCCTGGGACGCGGCCAGCTTCAAGCCCAAGGGCCAGCGCCGCGATCTCGAACGGGCCGGTGCTCTGGCG
>DASWVP010000029.1:0-16495 GCA_036401175.1 Azospirillum sp.
GGAGGGTGGAACGATCGGCGGCGGGGCGATCCGGGTCGGGGCGGCCATGGACGGGCGCGCCATGGCCGGCGTGTCCGGGGCGGTGAACGCCTTGGGCGACACGGCCAGCGCATCCGGCGGCGGCGAGGCCGGGCGAAGGGCCGCGAAGGCGACGGCGCCGGCCACCACCGCCGCGCCGGCGCCACCCAGGAGTACTGCTCGTTTCACCACCGCCCCATCACACTGGCATTCATGCTGACGACCGGCCTCACCGGTCGAACAAAAGTGGACTATCAGCCAGACCAAGCACGCGAGCAACAGCGCAAATGGGCAAAGGGGCTACCACAACCATTCCACAGGCGCATAACTCCCCTGCCCCGCACCAGGACGTTGCCATCACCGGGCCGGAATCACTGGGCCAGCATCACTGGGCCGGCGGCAGCGATTTCAGGTACACGGCGATGGCGCGGCGGTCGGCCTTGGTGAGGCGCGAGGTGGAATTGCGCACGACCTCCGCCATCGAGCCGCCGGCGAAGTCGCCGTCCGGCAGCATGCCGATCTCCAGGAAGCTTTCGATGTCGCCCAGCGACCAGTCGGTCAGCCCCTTGGCCGGGGTCAGGTTCGGCACCTTGTCGCCGTCCGGCCCCTGGGGGGTGCCGGCGTACGCCCGGCTGAGCTCCAGCGCGCCCAGCGCGTTGCGCGGGGTGTGGCACTCGCCGCAATGGCCCAGCGCCTCGGTCAGGTAACGGCCGGGGTTCCATTCCGCCGATCTGGCGGGATCGGGCGGCCTTGGACCTTCATCGAGGTGCATCGCCTGCCAGACCGGCAGCAGGAAGCGCCAGCCGAACGGCGCCTTCAGGTCGTGCGGCGTGTTGGCGCGGGATACCGTCGCCTGGGCGAACAGGTAGGCCCGGAGGTCGCGGATGTCCTGATCGGTCATCCGCGTGTAGGAGGTGTAGGGGAAGGCCGGGAACAGCGACGCGCCGTCCGGCCGCACGCCCTCGCGGAAGGCGCGGATGAAGTCGGCCTCCGACCAGCGGCCGATGCCCGTCTGCGGGTCGGGGGTGATGTTGGGCGTGTAAAAGGTGCCGAACGGCGTCGCCATGGGACGCCCGCCGGCCAGCGGCTTGCCGCCCCCCTTCTCGTCGGTGTGGCAGCCCAGGCACCCCGCCGCCTGGAAGACGTAGGCGCCGCGCGCCACCGGGTCGGACGATGTGGGGTCGGGCGAGGCGGGATCGGCCGCCCGCGCGCCGCCGCCCGCCCACAAGGCGAGCGGCAGCAGCGCGGCGGCGAGCCGCAGGACGCGTATGGGCGCGGCCCGCATCCGATGCCTCACTGCTTCTTGATGCGGAACTCTTCGTGGCAGTTGGCGCAGGTCTTGCCGGTGGCCTGCATGGCCTGGGCGACCTGGGCCTTGTCGCCGGCCTTGGCGGCGTCCACCAGCTTGGCGGCGGCCGGGCGCATGTCGGACCAGAGCGCCTGAGTCTTGCTCCACTGCTCCCACAGCTCGGGCTTGGCGTGGCTCTCGCCCACGCCCTTGGCGGTGCCCTTCGGGAACACGGCGGCGACGTCGCTGGACGACACATCGGCGATGGCGGCGGCGGCCTTCTGCACCTCCTCCTGGGTGCCTCCCTCGCCCTTCACGAATTGGCCGATAACCTTCATGCCGCCCCCCATCTTCTTCATGAGGGCTTCGCGCGCCTTCACCTGATCGACCGGGTCGGCCGCGACGGCCGTACCAGCGGCGAGGAGGGTGGCGGAAACCGCGGCGGCGGCCAGCACGTTGAGGAAACGGAACGACATGGATGGACTCTCCCTGGCAAGGATGGATTGGCACTACCCCTTTGGACGCCGGGGCTGCGCTTGTTATTCCATGACCGATGGTGTAACGGGCAACGGCTTTCGGTCAATCATTCCGGCGGCGCTCGATCGCTTCCTTCGAGCGCCGCCGGTAAGACCCGACAGATCAATGTGATAGCATTGATCGAGAGGGTGATGCGGAGGGCGCCTTCAAAGCGCCCTCCGCATCACAGCTTCGTGAAGCCAAGCGACGGGAAAGGTTACGGATGAAGGCCACGAAATCGGTGTGCGTGTACTGCGGCTCGTCGAGCCGCGTCGCCGACGTCTACAAGCAGGCCGCCCACGCCCTGGGCGAGGGGCTGGCGCGGCGCGGCGTCCAGGTCGTCTACGGCGGCGGCCGGGTCGGCTTGATGGGCATCGTGGCGGACGCCGCCATCGCCGCCGGCGGACGCGTCGTCGGCATCATCCCCGAGCACATCCAGGTGCTGGAGGTCGAGCACACCGCGCTGAGCGAGCTGCACGTCGTCGATTCGATGCACACGCGCAAGCGCATGATGGTCGACCGCTCCGACGCGTTCGTCGTGCTGCCCGGCGGCCTGGGCACCATGGACGAGGCGTTCGAGATCCTGACCTGGAAGCAGTTGGGCCTGCACGACAAGCCCGTCGTCCTGGTCGACGTGGACGGCTACTGGCGGCCGCTGCTGGCGCTGGTCGACCACATGGTCGAGGAGGGTTTCTGCCGCGAGGCGCACCGGGCGCTGTTCCGCGTGGTGGACCGGGTCGAGGACGTGTTCGAGACGCTGGCGCACGAGCCGGCGCCGCGCGTGGAGCCGGAAACCCGGCGGCTCTGAACGCCGCCTCCCCCCGGGGTGCGACATTGGCGGCGGGACCGCCGCCGAACCTTCCTTTCGGCGGCGCGCCGATGATATATAACCGCCATCGCTACCGCCCGGGCATCCGGGTTCCGCAGTTTTGCAGCACCTCGGACACGCCCGCTGGATGGCGCGCCCGGCGCCCAAAGACAACCACGACGCCCAACCCCCAGGGGGAGAATCCGCACCCATGACCAAGATCAAGGTAGTCAATCCGGTCGTCGAGCTCGACGGCGACGAGATGACCCGCATCATCTGGCAGTTCATCAAGGACAAGCTGATCCTGCCGTACCTCGACATCGACCTGAAGTATTATGACCTCAGCATCGAGAACCGGGACGCGACCGACGACAAGGTGACCGTCGATTCGGCGCTGGCCATCCAGAAGTACGGCGTCGGCGTCAAGTGCGCGACCATCACCCCCGACGAAGCGCGCGTCGAGGAGTTCAACCTCAAGAAGATGTGGAAGTCGCCGAACGGCACGATCCGCAACATCCTGGGCGGCACCGTCTTCCGCGAGCCGATCGTCTGCGCCAACGTGCCGCGTTACGTGCCGGGCTGGACCAAGCCGATCATCATCGGCCGCCACGCCTTCGGCGACCAGTACAAGGCGACCGACTTCAAGGTTCCGGGCGCCGGCAAGCTGAGCATCAAGTGGACCCCGGCCGAAGGCGGCGAGGGCATCGAGCACGAGGTGTACGATTTCCCCGGCGCCGGCGTCGCCATGGGCATGTACAACCTGGACGAATCGATCGAGGGCTTCGCCCACTCCAGCCTGCTGTACGGCCTGGAGCGCAACTATTCGGTCTATCTGTCGACCAAGAACACCATCCTGAAGGCCTATGACGGCCGCTTCAAGGACATCTTCCAGGACGTGTTCGACCGCGAGTACAAGGACAAGTTCAAGGCCAAGGGCCTGACCTACGAACACCGCCTGATCGACGACATGGTCGCCTCGGCGCTGAAGTGGGAAGGCGGCTTCGTGTGGGCCTGCAAGAACTACGACGGCGACGTGGAGTCGGACGTCGTGGCGCAGGGCTTCGGCTCGCTGGGCCTGATGACCTCGGTCCTGGTCACGCCGGACGGCAAGACGGTCGAGGCGGAGGCCGCGCACGGCACGGTGACCCGCCACTACCGCGAGCACCAGAAGGGCAAGGAGACCTCGACCAACCCGATCGCGTCGATCTACGCCTGGACGCAGGGCCTCGCCTATCGCGGCAAGTTCGACGAGACGCCGGAGGTGATCAAGTTCGCTCAGACGCTGGAGCGCGTCTGCGTCGAGACGGTCGAGTCCGGCCACATGACCAAGGATCTGGCGATCCTCATCGGCCCGGAGCAGCCGTGGCTGACCACCCGCCAGTTCCTCGACAAGCTGGACGAGAACCTGCAGAAGAAGATGGCCGCGCGGGCGTAACGGCCAAGCGCGATTGTCGGGCGTAACTGCCGGGTGCGACACTGGGGCACCTCCCAACCGGAGGGCGTTCCGGGCGACGATGCTGGGGGAGCCGCGAGGCTCCCCCAAATTCGTTTCAAGAACGCGCATCAGGGAGCATCATGCCCAATTCGACCTTCCGCATCGCCGTCGTCGGCGCCGGCGACACCGGCACCCCGCTGCTCCAGCAGCTTCTCGCCGCCCCCTTCGTCACGCTGCTCGGCGTGGCCGACCTCGACGCCGAGGCGCCGGGAATGCGGCTGGCCCGCCAGAAGGGCGTCAGAACCACCACCGACTTCATGGACCTGGCCCGGCTGGGCGACGGCGTCGACATCCTCATCGACGTGACCGGCGCGCCCAAGGTGCGCGAGGCCCTGCGCCGCCACATGCGGGACACGGACAACCACCACACGGTGATCATGCACGAAACGATCGCCCAGCTCATGCTGTCCCTGTCGAAGGGCGAGCTGGTACGCTTCAAGCACGACATCTCGGATTACTGACGCACAAAAAGAAAGCGGCCCCCGGAGGGGCCGCTGTTCTGGGCGACGGATCTCTGTGCGACGGGTGTGTCCGCGCGGCCCCGGCGGGGCCGTCCGCTCAGGCGGCGCCGACGCTGCGGTCTTCGTCGCGCTTCTTGTTGCTGTGGCTCGGCTGGTAGGCGATCGCCGCGTGCTCCGCGCAGTACGGCAGGCCGGTCAGCGCCGTCTTGCCGCAGAAATGGAAATCCTGGTGCTTGGGATCGCCAACCGGCCATTTGCACATGCGCTCGGTCAGGCTGAGGATCGTGGCGCCCCTGGTGGGCTTCTTCTTGATCGGTGAGGGGCGGCCCGACAGGCCGAGGCGGTGAGCCTTTCCAATCACGGCGTTGCGGCTGATGTCGCCAAGCGTGTCGGCGATCTCGCTGGCGCTCAACCCCTGCGCCCATAGGTCCTTAAGCTGTTGAACCCGCTCGTCCGTCCAACTCATCCCTGTCTCCACTGGTCCGGTCTCCCGTGCCTTGGCTGGCTCTATGCGTTTCGACCAGGTGGTCGTTTTCCATAAGGGCGCAACATTTTGTGCCAACCGGGCGTAAACCTACCAGATGGGGCCGACTGGCGATAGAGGGCACGGGCAACATTTCTGTGCATAAGTCTGTGGGTCTTATGAGTTCAACGCGCCATACACGTCCTCGGCTATACCCGAAAGGCTGGCGCGATCGAGGTCGCCCGTTACAGCCCATGCTAAGCCATTGTCGCGCCAATAGAAAGCTTGGACGCCGCCGTCCTGGGAAAAGCGGAACGCGGTGTCGGCCGGATCGCCGGACGGCCTGACATAGAGCGTGATGCGGCGACCGGTCGCATCCTGGTACATCAGTTGGGCGGCCGGTCCGCCGCCGTCGGCCAGCAGGCGCCCGCCCACCAGTTCGTAGCCGTGCGCGTTGAGGCGCGGCGCCTTCAGCGGCTTGCCCAGCCGTTTGCCCAGCCAGGTGACGAGGTGCTCCTCCTGGTCGGCGCCCACCTCCACGGGGTGGCGCACCTCGGTGACGAAGACGCGGTGCGCGGTCACGGCGTCGGCCACGAAAGCGCGGGGCCCGGTCGTCGCCGGCGCCGCCCAGTCGCGCGCCAGCCATCCGGTGGCGCCGCCGGCCATGAACAGCAGCAGCGAGGCGGCCAGCGCCAGCGCCCAAAACGGCCGCGCCTGGGCTCGGCCACTGGCGCGCCGGCCGAAGGGCGGCGTAAGCGCGTCGGGCACCGGCCGATCGATGAGCGGCCCGAAGGCCCTGGCGATCATGGCCCGCTGCTCGCGATAGGCGGCGAACCGGCGGGCGGCGTTCTCATCGGCCTGAAGGTGCCGTTCCACGGCAGGCCGGCGCTCGTCGGGCAGCTCGCCGTCGAGCCAGGCGTGCAGATCGGCGTCAGTCACTGGCTCCTCCTTGGGGGGCTCCTCCCTGGGGTCCGTCATTTGATTCTCCTCAACGCCTGCTCCTCGCCGCCTTCCATCAGCACGCGCAGCCGTTCCCGCGCGCGGGCGAGGCGCGACATCACCGTGCCGATGGGCACCTCCAGCACCTCCGCCACCTCGCGGTACGACAGCCCCTCCAGCCCGGTGAGCAGCAGGATCCGGCGGTGCTCCTCCGACAGTTGCTCGAAGGCGCGCACGAAGTCGCGCACCGCCCCGCGGTCGGCCGGCGGCGCCGACAAGGCCACGTCGTCGGCGAAACTGGTGACGTCCACCTCCGGCCCGCGGCGGCGGCGCCAGCGCAGGCCGCTGACGTGCAGGTTGTGCAGGATGGACAGCAGCCAGCCGCCCAGCCGGCTGGGATCGCGCAGGCTGTGCCGGTTGGACAGCGCCTTTTCCATGCAGTCCTGCACGAGGTCGTCGGCCTCCGCCATGTTGCCGACCAGCGCCGCGGCATAGCGGCGCAGGCGCGGCACATGGGCGGCGATGGCGCGGTCGTCGATCTCCGGGGCGGGCATCGGTTCGTCCGGTTGCATTGACGCTCGCTCCCCTGGACGCCCGAACGGTGCCGTCTATTCCAAATAAGGTGGCGGTCACGCCGCGGAAAAGCCGGACTTGCCGTCGAAATTGCAGAGATTCTCGGTCTGGATGAAGTCCAGCCCGGCCCCGGCGACGCGCGACAGCAAGGCGACGATGTCGGCGTGCGTCATGGTGCCCCGCCGCGCCACGAAGCGGCAACGCCAATGGTCGGTGCAGAAGATGTCGGCGTGGCCGTCCGGCCAGACCTTCTGGCTGCGGTTGGAAATGCTGGCGAGTTCGAGGTCCGCGCCGGCCAGCGGCAGCACCAGCGCCGCCAGATCGTCCGGCCCGCCGGCCGACCAGTGCAGGAAGACGTCGACGCCCACCAGATCCTTCGCCGCCACCCGGCGGGGCGCGATGCGGATGCCGCGGTCGAGCGACGGCCGGTCGCTGGCGTAGCCGACGACGGGCAGCGTCTCCGGCGTCTGGCCCAGGCGTTCCATCACCGCCTCGGCGAAGGCGCGGGTGCCGACGCGGTAGCGGCTGACGCCGCGCGAGAACAGGTCGGCGGTGTGCACGCCGTCCTCGATGGTCTTGAGCCACGCGTTGTGCAGCTTCGCCGCCGGGCCGCCCTGGCCGATGTGCACCAGCATCATGATGGCGGCCATCAGCAGGCCCGACGGGTTGGCGATGCCCTGCCCGGCGATCATCGGGGCGGAGCCGTGCAGCGCCTCGAACATGGCGCACTGGGCGCCGATGTTGGCGGAGCCGGCCAGCCCGACCGAGCCGGTGATCTGCGCCGCGATGTCGGAGATGATGTCGCCGTACAGGTTCAGCGTGACGATGACGTCGAAGCGTTCCGGCTGGTCGGCGAGGCGCGCGGCGCCGATGTCGACGATCAGGTGGTCGGCCTTGATCTCCGGATACTCGGCGGCGATTTCCTGGAAGATGCGCAGGAACAGGCCGTCCGTCAGCTTCATGATGTTGTCTTTGACGAACGCCGTCACCTTGCGCCGGTGGTTGGCGCGGGCGTGTTCGAAGGCGTAGCGGATGATGCGCTCCGACCCCGGCCGGGAGATCAGCTTGACCGACTGGATGACGTCATCGGTCTGCCGGTGCTCGATGCCGGCGTACAGGTCCTCCTCGTTCTCGCGGACGATGACCACGTCGGTGCGGGGGTGACGCGTACGCACGTACGGGTGGAAGGACATGCACGGGCGTACGTTGGCGTACAGCCCCAGCCGCGCGCGCGCCGCCACGTTCAGCGACTTGGCGTTGGGGATCTGCGGCGTGGTGATCGGCCCCTTGAGGAAGACGCGCGTACGGCGGATCGCCTCCCACCCGTCGGGGTCGAGCCCGGTGAGTACGCCCCGGCGGTACAGCGCCTCCCCCGCCTCCACCTCCTCGACCTCCAGCTTGGCCCCGGCGACGGCGAGCATCATCAGCACCGCGTCCATGACCTCGGGGCCGACGCCGTCGCCGCAGGCGATGGTGATGGGTGTGGGTGCGCCGTTCGTCATAGGGACCGACTCCATGAGACGGGCGCGACCCTAGCGGGGAAAGGGTTAAGGATTCAAGGCGTGGGGATGATGCGCCGCAGGCTTTGCCTTTGACGTCGCCCGGCACCACCTGTAGCCTGACACCTTCAACGGGTGACGAGAGCCATGGGCACGCGCGCCAAGACCACAGGGCAGGCCACCGGCAAGACCACCGCGTCGGTGCGCGCGTGGGTTCGCCGTACCGCCGGTGCCGGGCCACTTTCGGCCGGCGGCCGGCATGCATCGGCCGAGCCTGCCGAATACCGGCCCGAAGCGGTCGCCCGCATCAAGACGCTTGCGGAGGCGCCGTCGGCCGCCGCCCCCATGACCGGTGACGACTTCCTGAAGTGGCTCGACACCTAAAGGGCGGCGATGGCAAACCAACCGGGTCCTGTCATCGCCCGTTTTGACCCGACCGACGAATTCCAGAAAGTTTACCGGTCGTTCCGCGACCAGCATCCCGCTATTGCCGAGCCGTTCCACATCTTCGTGCGTTGCAAGATCGAGCGTCCACCGGCCGATTTGCCGCGCGGCATGCGCGACCATCACTTGACCGGCGATCTCGCGGGCTTTCGCGAGTGCCATCTGGCGGCCGACATCCTGTTGATCTACACGGACAAAGGCAATGTCGTGCGCCCGCTGCTCATCTGCCGGCACGACGATCTGTACGGCCCGCGTGGCAAGGCCATGAAACGCCGGATTCGGGAATTTGGCGAACGGGGCTGATCCCCTACCGGCTCAACTCCCGCATCGCCGCGTCCAGCCCCTCGATGGTCAACGGGAACATCCGCCCGTCCATCAGGCGCTGCAGCATGCGGGTGCTCTCGGTGTAGGACCAGTATTGCTGCGGCGTCGGGTTGAGCCACACCGCGCGGCTGTAGACCGACAGCATGCGCTGCAGCCAGACCTGCCCCGCCTCCTCGTTCCAGTGTTCGACGCTGCCGCCGGCGTAGGCGATCTCGTAGGGGCTCATGGCGGCGTCGCCGACGAAGATCAGCTTGTAGTCGGCCGGGTAGGTGTGCAGCACGTCCCAGGTCGAGCGGCGCTCGTCGTTGCGGCGGCGGTTGTCCTTCCACACGCTTTCGTAGACGCAGTTGTGGAAGTAGAAGTGTTCGAGGTGCTTGAACTCCGTGCGCACGGCCGAGAACAGCTCCTCGCACAGGCGCACGTGGTCGTCCATCGAGCCGCCGATGTCGAGGAACAGCAGGACCTTCACCGTGTTGTGCCGTTCCGGCACCAGTTTCAGGTCCAGCCAGCCGGCGTTGCTGGCGGTGGCGCGGATGGTGCCGGGCAGGTCCAGCTCGCTCGCCGCCCCCTGGCGGGCGAACTTGCGCAGGCGGCGCAGCGCCACCTTGATGTTGCGCGTGCCCAGCTCGACGCTGTCGTCCAGGTTCTTGAACTCGCGCTTGTCCCACACCTTCACCGCGCGCCGATGGCGCGACTCGTGCTGGCCGATGCGCACGCCCTCCGGGTTGTAGCCGTAGGCGCCGAAGGGCGAGGTGCCGGCGGTGCCGATCCATTTGGAGCCGCCCTGGTGGCGCTCCTTCTGTTCGGCCAGCCGCTGGGCCAGCGTCTCCATCAGCTTCTCCCAGCCGCCCAGCGCCTGGACCTGCGCCTTTTCCTCGTCGGTCAGGAAACGTTCGGCCAGCTTGCGCAGCCATTCCTCGGGCAGGTCGGCCACGGGGATCTCCTCGCCCGCCGCCGACGCCTCGCCGATGCCCTTGAACACGGTGCCGAACACGCGGTCGAAACGGTCGAGGTTGCGTTCGTCCTTCACCAGACACGACCGGCTGAGGTAATAGAAGTCCTCGACGCGATACTCGGCCAGCCCGCGCTTCATGGCCTCCATCAGCGTCAGGTATTCCTTCAGCGACACCGGCACGCCGGCCTTGCGCAACTCGAAGAAGAAGGTCGTGAACATGGCGTTCTCCCAGCGGGGAAGGCATTATAGCGGCCCATGGGAAAACACGCCATGAACGCACTCGTCCAATTCGCCCGTGCGCTGGATTTCGCCGCGCACAAGCACACCGACCAGCGCCGCAAGGGCGTGCGGGCGGAGCCGTACGTCAACCACCTCGCCGAGGTCGCCCGGCTGGTCGCCGAGGCCACCGACGGCAAGGAGCCGGACGCGGTGCTCGCCGCCCTGCTGCACGACGCGCTGGAGGACACCGACGCCACCCGCGAGGAGTTGGAGCGCGAGTTCGGCGCGGAGATCGCCGGCATCGTCGCCGAGGTCACCGACGACAAGCGCCTGACCAAGGCCGAGCGCAAGCAGCGCCAGATCGAACACGCCCCGCACGCCTCGCACAAGGCCAAGCTGGTGAAGCTGGCCGACAAGATCAGCAACCTGCGCTCCATGCAGGTCAGCCCGCCCGCCGATTGGCGCCAGGCCCGCAAGGTCGAGTATTTCGAATGGGCCGCCGCCGTGGTGAAGGGGCTGCGCGGCACCAACGCCACGCTGGAAGCGCAGTTCGACGACGCCTACCACGCCGGGCTGGCGCGGATCCGCGGCGACGGGAAGTAGGTCCGCGCGAAGGAGGCGCGGCGCGATGACGCAGGCCGCCGTCGTGGGCGGGTTGATGTGCCGCAATGTGACTCCATCACAGACGGCTTATAAAGGTGGGGCTAGGACAAACTGGCGATCGAGCCGATCGGCACGAGGAAGCCATGTCGATGACCACCTTCTCCGGCACCGCGCCGGCCCCCAAGACCCAGCCGCCCCAAACCCCGGCCCATGAAGACGAGCCCAGGCCGCGCCTGTTCGTCAACCGCCCGAAGGTGTACTGCGCCGACGTGCGCGGCACGTACCGACGATTGAAGTGGGCGGCCCTCATCGCCCTGCTCGCCGTCTACTACATCACGCCCTGGCTGCGCTGGGACCGCGGACCGGGCATCCCCGATCAGGCGGTGCTGGTCGACATGGTGGGCCGGCGCGCGTACTTCCTGTGGATCGAGATCTGGCCGCAGGAGGTGTATTACCTCACCGGCATCCTGATCCTGGCGGCCATCGGCCTGTTCGCCGCGACCACGCTGTTCGGCCGCATCTGGTGCGGCTACGCCTGCCCGCAGACGGTGTGGAGCGACCTGTTCATGTGGGTCGAACGCAAGATCGAGGGCGCGCGCACCGAGCGCATCCGCCTGGACAAGGCGAAGCTGTCGGCGCCCAAGGCCATGAAGAAGGTCGCCAAGCACGGCGCCTGGGTGCTGATTTCTCTGGTCACCGGCGGCGCCTGGATCTTCTACTTCAACGACGCGCCGACGCTGATGAACGACATCGTCAACGGGCAGGTGTCGTCCGGGGTGCTGACGTTCACCGGCATCTTCACCTTCACCACCTATTTCTTCGCCGGCTGGGCGCGCGAGCAGATCTGCATCTACGTCTGTCCGTGGCGCAGCTTCCAGGCGGCCATGGTGGACGAGGACACCTACATCGTCACTTACCAGGACTGGCGCGGCGAGGGCCGCCACCCGCTCCGCAAGTCGCAGAGCTGGGAGGAGCGCAAGGCCGAGGGCTATGGCGACTGCATCGACTGCAAGCTGTGCGTCCACGTCTGCCCGACCGGCACCGACATCCGCAAGGGGCAGCAGATTTCCTGCATCGGCTGCGGCCTGTGCGTGGATGCCTGCAACGAGGTGATGGCGCAGATCGGCCGGCCCGGCAACCTCGTCCTCTTCGACACGCAGCTGAATCAGGTCGCCAAGGTGGAGGGCAGGCAGGCGCAGGTGCGCTTCATCCGCCCGCGCATGATCATCTACGCCCTGATCATGACGACGGTCGCCAGCGCCATGGCCATCGCCCTGATGCTGCGGCCGAACGTGGACGTCAACGTGCTGCGCGACCGGGCGCCGCTGTTCGTCGTGCTGTCGGACGGCGACGTGCAGAACGCCTACACCGTCAAGATCCTCAACAAGACGCACGAGCCGCGCACCTACGCGCTCACCATGCAGGGTCTGAAGCAGCCCGAGCTGTCGGTGGCCGGCAGCGGCGCGCAGACATCCGCGTCGCAGCTGCGCCTGGACGCCCCGGCCGACGCGGTCGCTACCTACCGCATCTTCGCCCGCGTGCCGAAGGCCGATGCGGCCAGCGGATCGACGGACGTGTCCGTCATCGTCCGCGACCTGAAGACCGGAGACAGCAACCGGCACGCCAGCGTCTTCCTGGCGCCCTGACGCCGAACCGGCGCACCGCACGCCACCCTCTAGCGGTAGAGGGTGGCCGGTGCCAACCGGGCAGGCGAAAGGGGCCGCACTGGTCGTCCTGGACCGCGGCCCCTCGTCGTGACCTTCGGCCCCCACCCACCGGTGGGGGCCGTTTTTCTTGTAACGGCGCTTTACCGCCCGTCGCGGCGCGCGATGAACGCCAGACGTTCCAACAGGTGAACGTCCTGTTCGTTCTTCAGCAAGGCACCGCACAGCGGCGGGATGATCTTGCGGGAGTCCTTGGCGCGCAGCGTCTCGGGGTCGATGTCCTCGACCATCAGCAGCTTGATCCAGTCCAGCAGTTCCGAGGTGGACGGCTTCTTCTTCAGGCCCGGCACCTCGCGCAGGTCGTAGAACAGGGTCATCGCCTCGCGCAGCAGGTCCTTCTTCAGGTCCGGGTGGTGCACGTCGACGATCTTCTGCATCACGTCGCGGTCGGGGAAGCGGATGTAGTGGAAGAAGCAGCGGCGCAGGAAGGCGTCCGGCAGCTCCTTTTCATTGTTCGACGTGATGATGATGATCGGGCGCTGCCGCGCCTTGATCGTCTGCTGCGTTTCGTAGACGTGGAACTCCATGCGGTCGAGTTCGAGCAGCAGGTCGTTGGGGAACTCGATGTCGGCCTTGTCGATCTCGTCGATCAGCAGGACCGGGGCCTGCGGCGCCTCGAACGCCTCCCACAGCTTGCCGCGCACGATGTAGTTGGAGATGTCGTGCACGCGCGCCTCGCCGAGCTGCGAGTCGCGCAGGCGGCTGACCGCGTCGTACTCGTACAGGCCCTGCTGCGCCTTGGTGGTCGATTTGATGTGCCACTGGATGAGCGGCCGGTTCAGGGCGCGGGCGATCTCGATGGCGAGCACGGTCTTGCCGGTGCCGGGCTCGCCCTTCACGAGGAGCGGACGCTCCAGCGTGATCGCCGCGTTGACGGCCACCATCAGGTCTTCGGTGGCGACGTAGGTGTCGGTGCCGCTGAAGCGCATCGTCCCGTCCTTTGTTGCCGCTACTTGCCGGCCAGCGCCGCCTCGATCGCCGTCACCGCCTCGTTCGCCAGCGAGGCGTCGGGGCCGCCGGCCTGCGCCATGTCCGGACGGCCGCCGCCTCCCTTGCCGCCCAGCGCCTCGGCGCCGACGCGCACGAGGTCGACGGCGGAGACGCGGCCGGTCAGGTCGTCGGTGACGCCGACGACGATCGACGCCTTGCCGTCGTTGCCGGCCACCAGAACGACGACGCCGGAGCCGACCTGCTTCTTCAGCTCGTCGGCCATCGGCTTGAGGTCCTTGGCCGGCAGGCCCTCCACCACGCGGGCGGCGAGCTTGAAGCCGTTGACCTCCTTCACCGCGCCCGAGTCGGCCTTGGCGCCGCCACCCCCCATTCCACCACCAAGGGCGACTTGGCGGCGGAGTTCGGCCAGTTCGCGCTCCATCTTGCGGCGTTCGTCGACCAGGGCGGCGACGCGGGACGGCACCTCCTCCGGGCGCACCTTCAGCGCCGAGGCGGCTTCGGACAGCAGGTGCTCGCGCTCGCTCAGGTACTGGGCGGCGCCCTTGCCGGTCAGCCCTTCGATGCGGCGCACGCCGGCGGCGACGGCGCCCTCGGCGACGATCTTGAAGATGCCGATGTCGCCGGTGCGGCGCACGTGCGTGCCGCCGCACAGCTCGACGGAGTAGTCGCGCTCCAACTCGCCGTGCGGGCCGCCCATGGAGACGACGCGCACCTCGTCGCCGTACTTCTCGCCGAACAGCGCCATGGCGCCGGACGCCTTGGCTTCGTCCGGGCTCATCAGGCGGGTGACCACCTCGCTGTTGCCGAGGATGCGGGCGTTGACCTCCGCTTCCACGGCCGCCACGTCCGCGGGCGACAGCGGGGTGGGCTGCGAGATGTCGAAGCGCATGCGGTCGGGCGCGACCAGCGAGCCCTTCTGCGTCACGTGCTCGCCCAACCGGTTCTGCAGCGCCTTGTGCAGCAGGTGGGTGGCCGAGTGGTTGGCGCGGATGGCGGCGCGGCGCTCCGCATCGACGCGCAGCTCGACCACGTCGCCCAGCTTCAGCGTGCCCTTGGTCACCGTGCCCTGGTGCGCCCAGACGGCACCCAGCTTCTTCAGCGTGTCCTTGACGGCCACCTCGGCGCCTTCGGCCGAGAAGATGATGCCGGTGTCACCGACCTGACCGCCCGATTCGGCGTAGAACGGCGTCTGGTTGACGATGACCAGCACCTCGTCGCCGATCGCCGCCCGCTCGACGCGGGCGTCGCCCTTGACGATGGCGGTCACCTTGCCCTCGGCCACCTCGGTGTCGTAGCCGAAGAACTCGGTGGCGCCCAGCTCGTCCTTGATCTCGAACCACAGCCGCTCGGTCGCCGCCTCGCCGGAGCCGGCCCAGGATTCGCGCGCCTTGCGGCGCTGCTCGTCCATGGCGGCCTTGAAGCCGGCCTCGTCGACCGGGCGGCCCTTGGCGCGCAGCACGTCCTGCGTCAGGTCCAGCGGGAAGCCGTAGGTGTCGTACAGCTTGAAGGCCACGTCGCCGGGCAGCGGCGTGCCGGCGGGCAGCGGCTCCTCCGCCTCCTCCAGCAGCTTCAGGCCGCGCTCCAGCGTCTGCTTGAAGCGGGTTTCCTCCAGCTTCAGCGTCTCGACGATCAGCGCGCGGGCGCGGGTCAGCTCGGGGTAGGCGTCGCCCATCTGCTGGACCAGCGCCGGGACGAGGCGGTGCATCAGCGGCTCGCGCGCGCCGATCATGTGGGCGTGGCGCATGGCGCGGCGCATGATGCGGCGCAGAACATAGCCGCGCCCCTCGTTCGACGGCAGCACGCCGTCGGCGATCAGGAAGGAACAGGAGCGCAGATGGTCGGCGATGACCCGGTGCGACACGGCGTGCGGGCCGTCGGCCGCCGACTTCGTCGCATCGGCTGAGGCCAGGATCAGCGCCCGCATCAGGTCGATGTCGTAGTTGTCGTGTTTGCCCTGCAGCACGGCGGCCAGACGCTCCAGCCCCATGCCGGTGTCGATGGAGGGCTTGGGCAGCGGCACCAGATCGTCCGGACCGCGTTGTTCATACTGCATGAACACGAGGTTCCAGATCTCGATGAAGCGGTCGCCGTCCTGGTCTTCCGAACCCGGCGGGCCGCCGGCCACGGCCGGGCCGTGGTCGAAGAAGATTTCCGAGCACGGGCCGCAGGGGCCGGTGTCGCCCATGCGCCAGAAGTTGTCGTCGGTCGGGATGCGGATGATTCGCTGGTCCGGCAGGCCGGCGATCTTGCGCCACAGCGCGGCGGCGTCCTCGTCCGAGGAATGGACGGTGACCAGCAGCTTCTCCGGGTTCAGCCCGTACTCCTTCGTGATGAGGGTCCAGGCCATCTCGATGGCGCCCTCCTTGAAGTAGTCGCCGAACGAGAAGTTGCCGAGCATCTCGAAGAAGGTGTGGTGGCGCGCCGTGTAGCCGACGTTGTCCAGGTCGTTGTGCTTGCCGCCCGCGCGCACGCATTTCTGCGAGGTGGTGGCGCGCTTGTAGGGCCGGGTCTCCGCGCCGGTGAAGACGTTCTTGAACTGCACCATGCCGGCGTTGGTGAACATCAGCGTCGGGTCGTTGCGCGGCACGAGCGGCGACGAGTCGACGATCTGGTGGTCGTTCCTGCCGAAGAAGTTCAGGAAGGTGGCGCGGATGTCGTTGGCGGTCTGCATGGGCGGTCCAGGCTCCGGGTACGCGTCTCGGCCCACGAGGCCGAACGGGTGCTTTTAGCGTGACTTAGGGCGCCTGTCCACCAACCGCCACCCCGGCGCGACACGGCGGATGCAACGGGATGATACGCCGTGCAACACCTCGCGGCCCCCTGTCACATCGGCACCGGCACCGCCTTCCGCAGTCGCCGCGGCATGATCCGAAAGTACATACAGTACAAAAGTCTTGGTCACGAGCATCACCGGCCGGCTTCGCAAGAGCGCCCATGAATCCAACGCCCGGCAAGGGCGAGACCGTGAATGCAGTGCACAACATGCGCCCACCCAATACCTGTGATACAGCGACTTTGCGCCAAAAGTATTATTTTCCGCCCCACCCTTATCCTTCGTATTAGCCCCCAGGCGCATCCAAGCGCCGAACCCGGCGGCTCGCTCGCGATGGCGGGCACCGGGGTGTGTGGGGAAAGCGCGGCAAGAGAGAAGGCGCATAGGATGATGAACAAGCTTGGCACCACGGTGCGGAATTCCATGCGGGCCCTGCGGGCCG